>NZ_JBGCCP010000066.1:0-26196 GCF_041262705.1 Catenulispora sp. MAP12-49
CCACAAGCAGCGTCCGCCGCCTAGCAGCGCGGCCCCCCACTCCCCGGAGCGAGGCCGCTCGCCGCGCAGGCGCCGCCGGAGGCGCCCTTGACTGTCGCCTTTGCCTGTCGTAGTTGCCCTTGACTGTCGCAGTAGACCCGACCACCTACCCACACCACCACCGCCCCGCGAAACCAGCACCACCCCCGACCCGCGCCACCAACGGATCCCGCAAACCATACGCGAAGCCGTAAAAGCCTCAAAAACCGACCACCCAACCGCACCAACACCCCAAGCCACCCCACCCCGACCCACGCACAAGCCACAAGCCACAGGCCCCCAAAAGCCCGGGGCCAGGGCGCCTGGCGACGCCCCAGCCCCGGCTCCGCCCCCGGCACGGGGCGAAGCTCCGCGAAACTCAGCCCTGCTCGGCTCCCGCCGGCACGACGTTCACGTTCAGGTGGAAGATGTTCTCGGGGTCGTACGCCCGCTTCAGTTCCGCCAGGCGGCGGTAGGTCTGGTGCGGGTACACCGCGTCGATGTCCGACGGGAGGATGTCGCTCAGGAAGCCGCTGTAGGCGCCGGACAGGGACGGGGCCAGGGCGGACCAGAACTCCTCGTAGGTGGGCAGGAGCGGCTCGTTGTCCTCCGGGGAGCCGAGCAGGACGCCCATGATCATGGCCTGGGTGGAGCGGTGGGCGAACGCGGTCGCGTCCTCGGCCACCAGGCCCAGGGCGCCGCCGATGCTGCGGATCTCGACGTACAGGTTCGCGAGCTTGGCCTGCTGGGTGAGGATCGTGGCGACCATGTCCTCGGTGACGGCCGGGGCGAAGCGGTTGCGGACGCGGGGGCGCCAGCCCGGGGGGAGTTCGTTGGCGTCGGCCAGGACGTCGCCGTAGTCCATCAGGCGGACCTGGTCGTCCACGACGGTGCCCAGCTTGCGGATCGGGTCGATGGCCAGGCCCGCGGCCGCGTCGTCGTCGCCGGCGTAGCAGACCATGATGGCCAGCGGCGGGGCCTCCTGGCCGAACGTCGGCCAGCACATGGCGGTGCTCGTGAGCTCCTCGGGCGCGGAGTCCATGTACGCCGCCCAGCCGCGCAGGACCGCGGCGGTCTCGTCGGGGGCGAAGGCGATCTGGCCGAAGAAGACCTGCTTGACCGGCTGGGCGATGACGGTGAAGGAGGTCGCCACGCCGAAGTTGCCGCCGCCGCCGCGGATGGCCCAGAACAGGTCCGGGTTCTCCTCGGCGCCGACCGTCAGGATGCGGCCGTCGGCGGTGACCACGGTCGCGGACACCAGGCTGTCCAGGGCCAGGCCGTACTTGCGGGCCATCCAGCCCACGCCGCCGCCGACCAGCAGGCCGCCGACGCCGACGCTGGTGGTGTCGCCGGAGGTGTAGGCCAGGCCGTAGGGCGCCAGCGCCTTGGCGACGTTGGTCCACTGGGCGCCGGCACCGAGGCGGACCACGCGCTCGGACTCGTCCAGCACCTCGACGGTGTCCAGCGGGGACAGGTCCAGGACCAGGCCGCCGACGTTGGTGCTGAAGCCGGCATTGCTGTGGCCGCCGCTGCGGGTGGAGATCTCCAGGCCGTGCTCGACCGCGAAGGCGATCCCCTTGGCCACGTCCTCGTTGGTCTCGGCCCGGACGATCACGGCCGGGTGTCCGGTGTGGGCGAAGATGCCGGAGCGGGCGTCGTAACCGTCGTCCCCCGGCACAAGAACCTCACCGGTGACGGTGGCCCGCAGGGCCTCGACGGCCCCGGGCTCCACGGCGCTGTCCATGGTGGTCTCCCTTTTTTCTGCGCACTGGTTTGTGTCTCTACCGCGTAGTCGGAGCCGAGGCGCCGATCCGGACATGCCCCGCCAGGCCGGTGTCCGCACCCGAGGAGATGCCGGGCCGGCGGCGGCCGTCCATCACCGGGACCCGCCGGCGGCGGCCGTCCGCCGCCGGCCCGGCTCCGCCGGCCTGTCAGCCCTCGGGCAGCTCCAGGAACGGCCGGACCTCGACGGCGGACCACTGCGCGTCCGGGATCATGGCCGCGAGCTCGACGGCCCGCTCCTTGCCCGCCACGTCGAAGACGTAGTAGCCGCCGAAGAACTCCTCGGCCTCGACCAGCGGGCCGTCGGAGGGAACGGTCTTGCCGTCGCGCACCCGCACCACGGTGGTCTGGGCCGGCTCGGCCAGCGGCTGCATGGTGACGAACTCGCCGGACTCGTTGGTGAGGCCGATCAGCTTCTCGTGGGCGGCCCCCACGGCGGCCTGCTGCTCCTCGGTCAGCTCCGCGTTGGCCTTCGGGTTCAGGTGGATCAGCAGCATGTACTTCATGGTTCCGCTCCTCATGATCAGGCGCCCGGCACGGACGCTCTCACCTGGTAGTCGGAGCCGGGACCCGGAAGCGGACACGCATCTCGCATCTCGCATCACACGGAGCGCTTCCAGAAACGCCAAGGTGGCCCGCCTCATCAGAAGCGGGCCACCCGGGTCGGGAAACTACGCGGCTTTCACCGCCTCACATCAGAATCCTGCCAGGCCGTTCGGCGTCCCCCAGCCCGTGGGGCCGTCGTAGCCGGTGACCGCGTTGCACTGGTAGTCGCCGCCGCAGTCCTGGAAGACGCCGTTGGTGCCGCCGACCACGTCGTTCAGGGCGCTGTGGCCGGTGGTGGTGTAGAAGGCCGAGGCGTTCGGGAACTTCTGCGGGTTCCCGGCCAGGCCGATCACGCCGGCGATGAACGGCGAGGAGGCGCTGGTGCCGCCGACGATGCTCCAGCCGGAGGGCAGGCCCTCCAGGTCGGGGGTGTCGGTGACGTAGATCGCCGGGCCGGTGTTGGGGTCGGCGTCGGCGGAGACGTCGGCGACCATGCGTCCGGGGCAGTTGGCGTCGGTCTGCCACGCCGGCTTGTCGACCCACGCCGAGCAGCCGGATCCGGCGCCTTCCCAGGCCGTCTCGGTCCAGCCCCGGGTGGTGTTCGCGGCCTTGGTCAGCGACGTGCCGCCAACCGCGACCACGCTGGTGTACGCGGCCGGGACGCTCGGGATGCCGTAGCCGCTGTCGCCGGAGGAGGCGACGACCGCGACGCCGGGGTGCGTGTAGTCCGCTGCGTAGGCGTTGACGCCGTTGGCCTCCGTGCCTCCGTAGCTGTTGGAGACCTCGGTGGCACCGAGGGCAACGGCCTCGTTGACCGAGGCGCCCAGGTCGTCGAAGGAGGCTGAGTCGCCCTCGACGAGCAGGATCTTGCACTGCGGGCAGGCCGCGGAGACCATGTCCAGGTCGAGGGCTTCCTCCACGCCCCAGCCCTGGTCGGCCGGCAGCGGGGTGGCCGCGCCGTGCTCGTTCACCTTGTGGAAGCAGCCATTCGCGGTCGTACAGGCCGACAGGCCGTAGGTGGAACGGTAGACCGCAAGGTCCGCCTCGGCCGTCGGGTCGTCGCCGGCGTCGACGATCGCGACGGTCTGGTTGGCACCGCCGGTGGTCGGCAGCTTGTAGGCCGATTGCAGGTCCGCCGGGCCGAAGCCGGCCGGAAGGGTGGTCGCGGCTGCCTTCTCGCCGTGCGCCGCGGCGGCTGCGGCGGCCGCTGCGCCCCGGACGCCGGTGCCGCCGTGGACGTCGGTGCGCACCTCGGCGAAGCAGCGGGCCTGGCCGGGGAGGGCCGGGCCGCAGGCGTTCTTGACGTTGCCCGCGGTCTTGCCGTGGCCGGCGGCCGAGGCGACGCCCGCGGTGGCCGTGGCCGTGGCCGTGACCGTCAGCGCGGCCACCAGGGTCGAGGCCGCGGCGACGACCGTCGCCACGCGCAGCCCGCGCCGCGCGGCCGGGCCCGGCCGGCTGGAGGTGTTCGGGTTCATCAGGCTCCTCATGGCGTCAGCCGACGGTGTACGGGTTGGTCACGGTCTGGGTGATCGAGCCGCCGAGGCAGTCGGTGGCGGTGACCCGCAGTTCCACCGGGCTGCCGGCCGACGGGTTCCGCCAGAGCGCGTCGTAGATGCCGTCGGCCCCGTGGGTCGGGACGTTCCGCCACGTCGCACCGTTGTCGAAGGAGACCGACACCTGCGCGGAGTCGATGTGCGCCCGCGAACCGACGGTGCCGTAGGACAGGTGGCCGACGTGCAGCACCAGGTTCTGCACCGGCGCGTGCGAGGTGTTCGAGTCGCTCAGGGCGTTGAGCTGGTAGTTCAGCGTCAGCGCCGGCAGGATCTGGCAGGGCGCGGTCGGGGTGTTGGCGATATCGGCCGGAACGCAGTCGATGCCGGAGGGCAGGGCCAGCGAAGGATCGGTCTCGCCCGAGTACGGGATGGTGACGTCGGTGTGCGTCTTCGAGGACTGCGACACGCCGTCCGGAGTGCGGTCGTAGTCGAACACGGTCCGCACGGTCCCCGGACCCGACACGTTCTGCAGCGTGTAGCCGAAGTGGTTGGTGTCCGAGGAGACCAGCTGGCCGTTCCAGTACAGCTGCGAGGCGCCCGACGCGGTGAAGTCCATGCCGGTGGTGTCCCGGTTGCTGTCCCCGAGCATCCCCAGGGTCACGTTCAGGTTCCCGGCCCCGGAGCAGGCCTGGCAGCCGAGCTCGTCCCCGGTCGGCGTCGCGGAGTGCTGGCCGAAGTTCGGCGCCTCCGGCGCGTAGGCCCAGGTGCGCTGGACGACCTGGCCGGCCCGGTACAGCCCGCCGTCGTTGTCGAGGAAGGCGAAGCTGAAGATCGGATTGGTCGGGTTCGGGACCATCGGCAGGAACATCTCGCTGAACCACTGCAGGCCGCCGGTCACGTATTCGGTGGCCGACTTGCCGGTCGCCGGTATCCCCGACAGGGTCCAGCCTATGGGCGTGGCGAACGCGCTGCCGATGTCCGGCTCGTTGGTTCCGTAGGCGGGGTCGAGGTTGAAGGTGTGCCGCAGCGTGGCCAGCGAGCTGTCGGCCGGGGCGTAGGTCTGGTTCGCCGCGATCTGGTCCGAGGACTCGGCGAGGTTGTACCGATACTGGCTCGCGGCCGTCGCCGGGCTCTCGCCGACGTAGTTCACGACGTAGTCCAGCGAACCGGTCGCGGGCTTGGCCTCGGGGGTGATGTACATGTCCCCGCCGCCGATCAGCGACAGACCGCCGCCGATGCCGTTGGGGTCCACGCGGTCGATCGCCACGTAGCCGCCGACCGAGGTCGAGGGCTTCTGCGTGGTGAAGGTGATCTTGCTGGTCGCGGTGCGTTCGTCGATGGTGGCCACCGGGACGGTGCCCGTGGCCGGCACGCTGATGCCGTCCTGCGAGACGATGTTCGTCCGCGGGGTGGTGCCGTCCGCCTCGAAGGTGAAGTCGAACGCGATCGCGGCGTAGTTCCCGGCCGGGACCGCGACCTTGGCGATGCCGTCCGAGGAGAACAGCTGCTGGTCGAACTCTTTCGCGTTGTCGGTGTTCACCAGGATGATCGGGATCCCCGAGGGCGCGCCGGTGCTGTCCAGGGTGTTCACCTGCAGGATGTGCAGCGGGTAGAACGGCTGGACCGGCGGCACGACTCCGGGCACGGCCATCGACGTCAAGCCGCCGAACAGCGGCGCGGTCCCGGCCTTGTGGCCGGCGGCCAGGTCGGCCTTGATCGAGTCCCGCAGCGCCTGCGCGAACGCCTTGCCCGAATCAGGGGTCAGATACCCGGTGGCACTCTGGCCGCTGACCGAGGTGAACGTGACGCCGGCCGGAGCGGTCGGCGTGACGCCCGCGGCGAAGGTCAGCTGCACCGGGATGTGGGCGCTCGGAGTGCCGGCCGCGGCCAGCTTGGTCACGTCGAACAGCGACAGGTCCAGCGAGCGCCCCACGTACGGCGCCGCCTCCGACGGGATCACGTAGCGGTCCCCGCCGACCTGGACGCTGGCGAACGCGCTGGAGGAGCCGGGGGCCTGGTCGACCGCCAGCCCGGCGTTCGCGCCGGTGCCGACCACGAGCCGGTCGCCCGTGGGCAGGACGACGGCGGCGGCCCGCGCACCGACCGGCGTCGCCGTGGGGGCGGCCGGGGCGGTGCCGGAGGCGGCCGAGGCGGTGGCCCACGCCGCCGTCGGAACTGTGAGAGCGACGGCCGTCAACAGCGTGGCCGCCGCCGAGGTCGTTCGGATCCTGCGAGAAATCACTGTGGTCCCTTCGGAAAATCCGTACAACAGGGTTCGCTCCAGTGATCTACCGGAAACCATGGGTGATGTCAGCCATCTGATTTGACGGACATACGACAGGGGGCTGATGCAACCCCCGAGTCCCCCGCACGCGTCTTGACTATCGACGGACTCGGCGAACGGAGGCGCCTGTGCCCGATACGATGACCTGGTCGAACCGGCTCGGCTCGGACCACCGCCAGACCCTGGCCAACCTGGTGACCGGCCTGACCGACCACGCCAGCGCGCACCGCCTGGGGGTGAGCGAGCGCACCGTCCAGCGCCGTATCAGGGAGCTGATGGACTGGTCGGAATCCGCCAACCGCATGCAGCTCGGGCACCGGGCCGCCCTGATCGCGGTGGCCGATCTGGCCTGCCTGCCGCTGCCGCGCCGCCGCCGCGCCGAGCCGCCGGCGCCGCACACCCCGGACGCGTCCGCGATGCGGCTGCTGCGGCTGCTGCTGGCCGACGCCGCCGCCGACCGGACGCTCAACATGAGCGCCAGCAGCGTCGAGCGCCGCATCAGGGAACTGATGAAGTTGGCCGGCGCGCAGAGCCGGGCGCAGCTGGGGTACCGCGCGACGTGGTGGGGCTGGTTGTAGCCGGTCGGCGCGCAGAACAGAGCCGAGCTCGGATGGCGCGCGTAACGGCGGGGCCGGCTGTAGCCGGGGCCGGCTGTGGGTTGGGCCGGCTGTGGGTTGGGCCGGCTGTGGCGGAGGTGGATTCGGCCGCGATCGGGGAAGGGATCGTGTATGGGCACCGAGCCGGCCAAGCAGCCTGTGCGCGCCGCCGTCATCGGGGCGGGCATCCTCGGGGCGAGCGTGGGCTGGAACCTCGCCCGGCGCGGCGCCGAGGTCGTCCTCGTCGACGCCGGACAGCCCGGCGCGGGCGTCACCGACTGGACCTTCTCGTGGGTCAACGCCAGCAACAAGACCGTGCGCCGGTCCTACTTCGACCTGAACGTCGCGGGCATCGCGGAGTACCGCCGGCTCGCCGAGGCCGTCGGGCCGGAGTCGTGGTGGTATCCCGGCGGTCACCTGCGCTGGACCGACGATCCCGGGTCGGAGGCGAAGTGGCTGGAGATCGCGGATCTGCTGGCCGACTGGGACTACCGGGTCGAGGTCATGACCGGCGATGAGGCACGCCGCCTGGAACCGGCTCTCACCATGCCCGCCCGGACGCCGGTCCTGTTCTATCCGGACGAGGCCTGGGTCCACGGCCGCAGTCTCGTTGAGCGTCTGGTCCGCGGGTGCGTCGATGCGGGCGCCGAGTGCCGGTTCGGTACAGCCGTGATGGCCATCCGCACCGATGGCGATTCAGGCGTCCGGGCCGTCGTTCTGTCCGACGGGAGCAGCCTCGACGTCGATGTCGTCGTGAACGCGGCCGGCCCCGATGCTGCCCGCGTCGCCGGGTTCGTCGGGCGGGACCTGCCGATGCGCCACGAGCCGGGCGCCGTCACCCGGATCGCCTGCGACCGGGTCCCGATCCGGCGCGTCATGCACGCGCCGCACATCGAGATCCGTCCCGACGGAGACACCGCGATGGTCCTGCACAGCCGCGAGATCGACGCGCTGATCGACACCGTCGAGGATCCGGCGGAGCTCGGACGGCTGCTGCACGAATCGGTGCGCCGCGTCCTGCCGGGGCTCGAGGACTCCGGCATCGTGCAGACACGGGTCTCCAACCGGCCCATTCCGGCCGACGGCTTCCCCTCGGTGGGAGCCGTACCGTCCGTCCCCGGCTACTACGAGGCCGTCTCCCACAGCGGCATCACGCTCGGACCGGTGCTCGGCAGGCTGCTCGCCGCGGAGATCCTCGACGGGACGCCGGACGGGATGCTCGCGGACTTCCGCCCGGAGCGTTTCGGAGCTCGGTGAACCCCCGAGGACCACCGAGAACCACGAGGTCCGCCGAGAGCCCCGAGAGCCCCGAGAACCACCTAGAGCCACCGAGAACCGCCGAGGCGAGCAGCCGCCGGACTTCAGATCTCGATGCTCTCGGCCACCACCCGCATCTGGTGCCGGGCCAGCGCCAGGTTCCCGCGGGTCCGGTCGATCGCCAGGTAGAGGAACAGGCCCGAGCCGCTCCGAGAGGTCAGAGGCCTGATTATGTGGTACTGGCGGCCGAGGGTGATGAGGATGTCCTCGATGGTGTCGTTCATCTTGAGCATCTCCATCGTGCGCATCTTGGCCCGCACCACCTCGGTGTTGCCGGCGGCCGCGACGGTCAGATCGAGCTCCTTGGACACGCTGATCTCGCCGAGGGACATGCCGCTGCCGTAGTCGACCAGCGCGGCGCCGATCGCCCCCTCGGTGCGCATGGCTTCCTTCAGCGCGACGTCAATGGTCATCGACATGGAGTACTCCTTCTTCGCTGGGGACTGATTCGCCGCGCGGGCTGAGGGCCTGCGAGCGGGGACCGGGGCGGCAGCCTCATCGCTCCTTTTCCGTGCTGGCACGCTTCACCACCTCCATCGGCGGACCGCCGGACGCGAACCGGGCGGTCTCGGCGTCCACGCGGCGGCGGGACACCTTCACGGGCCACGACCCTGGCACGGACACCGGACGCCGGCGGCGTTCGAACAACAGAGTCCCCAAGGAGTCCCCTTCCACCGAAAAGGCCTCAGACCGGTCGGCGGCGGCACAACGCGTAGGCCTGCGACGACGCGCCGTAGGCGGACTCGGAGCCGGAAGTCACCCAAAGTAGTCGTCCAAACACCTGCGGGATCTTCGTGGTCTGCGATAGGGGTATGCGCTGTGACTCGTCGGGTGCGTTGGGTGACTGACGAGTGGGGCGGAGGATTCGATACTGGTGGTGGGGACGGCGATGGGCACGGCGCTCGCCTTGTGCGGCGCCATGGCCGGCTGGGGTGTCACGGTACTGATCACACGGCGGCGCGTCGCGCTGCTGCGCGTGCGCTGTACGGACGCCGAGGCCGAGAACACACGCTGGCGTCAGGCGCACAGCGGCCGCGCCCGCGAGCCGGCCGAGGACCCGGCCGCGCGCGGCGACAGCGAGCCGGGGCCGGCGGCCGGCGCCGGACCGGACTTCGCCGAGCGCGCCTTCGCGAACATCGGCCGCCGGGTCCAGGCCATCGTGCACAAGCAGCTCGGAGACGTCAGCGAGATGCAGGAGCGGCACGGCGGCAGTCCGGCCGTGTTCGCCGACCTGATGCGCCTGGACCACGCGACGGCCTTGATAGGCCGGTTCGCCGACTCCCTGGTGGTGCTGGCCGGCGAGCGCCCGGGCCGCCAGTGGTCCGAGCCGGTGCCGTTGTTCAGCGTGCTGCGCGGGGCGATGTCCAGGATCGTCGACTACCGGCGGGTGGAGCTCGCCGAGACGCCGAACGTGGAGCTGGCCGGGTCGGCGGTGGAGGCGGTGGTGCACGCTCTGGCCGAACTGCTCGACAACGCGACCCGGTATTCGCCTCCTGATTCGCCGGTGACGCTCACGGCGCGCCGGACCTCCGGCGGGCTGGTGATCGAGGTCGTGGACGCCGGGGTGGGGCTGGCCCCACAGGCGGCCGAACACGTCGCCCGCGTGCTCGCCGATCCCGGTGGGCCCGGGCTGGACCTCGCCGACGTGGCAGGCTCCCCGCGGCTGGGTCTGGCGGTGATAGGGCGGCTCGCGCACACGGTCGGGTTCCAGGCGACCGTGCGGCCGGCGGCGGCCGGCGGGGTGCGGGCGCAGCTGTTCCTGCCTGCGGAACTCGTGCTCACGGGGGCCACCGCGACTCCGGTCGTGCCCCGCGTTCCGGCGCAGACCGGACGTGCGCAGGCGGAGGACGCGCGGACGTCCGACGAGCCGGGAACGCGGGCGAACGGTACGGCCGACGGACGGCCCGGCGGGCTGCCGCAGCGGCGGAGGCGTCCGCCGACGGCGCCGCCGACCGTGGCGCGGGCGGTTCGGGCGCCGGGGCTGGGTTCGGGTTCGGGTCTGGATCCGAATACAGGCGCGGTTGCGAACACAGGTGCGGGTGCGGGTGCGGGTGCGGGTGCGGGTGCGACCGACCGCGGCCCCTTCGACGCGAAATCCGGGCCCGGGCAGTGGCTGGACGCCTTCCGCGGCGACATCGACGAGACCGACGACACCGGCACCCACATCCACACCCATACCGACACCCACACCGACACCGACGACCGAGAGCGAGGTGCGGCGTCGTGATCCGGCCGCAGATGCAGATGGACTGGCTGCTCCAGGGGCTGGTGGACGGCGTTCCGGGGGCCCGCCACGCGCTGGTGCTCACCGCGGACGGGATGCGGCTGGCGCACTACGCGGTCGAGGAGGACGTGGCCGACCGCCTGGCCGCGATCTGCGCGGGCCTGCAGAGCCTGTCGTCGGCGGTGGCGGAGATGTTCCCGGGTGGGGACCAGCGCACGCGGATGATCGTCATCGAGGTCGGCGGCGGGTTCTTCTACGTGATGGCCGCCGGCGAGGGAGCGTTCGTGGCCGTGGTGGCCGACGAGGGTGTGGACGCGGGGCTCATGGGCCGGCAGCTGCGCGATCTGGTGGTGCGGATCGGGGAGCATCTGGCGAGCCCGGCGCGCCGGGAGTGCCGGTGATCTGGTGAGCACCGGATCACCGCCGCCGCGGACGTCGTGGCTGGGTTCCGACCCGGCGCAGCCGCCGCCGCAATCGCCGCCGTCACCACCGCCCCGGCCCCGGCATGCCGCCGCCGACCCGGGTCCGCCGGTCGCGCCCGTTCCCCGCCGGGGCGAGGCCGCGAACCCCGAACCCGTAGCGGCCCCGCCAGCCGCACGGCGCAACACGCTGGAGCGCGTCTACGTCATCACCGGCGGACGCTCCGCCCCAGCTGCCGACCTGGACCTGGTCACGCTGATCGTGGCGGCCGACGCCGCACCTCCCGGGCTGGCGCCGGAGCAGGCCACGATCATGCGGCTGTGCCGCCGTCCGCTGTCGGTCGCGGAGGTGTCGGCCCATGTGCGGCTGCCGTTCAGCGCGACCGCGATCCTCGTCGCGGACCTGCTGACGGCCGGTCTGCTCGTCCAGCGCCGGCCGATCCGGGCCGCCGGCGTCGATCCCGAGTTGCTCCAGAAGGTGATCAATGGTCTCCGGCGCCTCTGACCGCGCCCTCGCCGCCGACTCCCCCGAACCGCCGGGCGCCGCCGACTCCCCCGGCGCGCCCGGCCTGCCGGCGACCACCTCGGTCGCCTTGAAGATCGCGGTGGTCGGCCCGCTGGGCGTGGGCAAGACCACCTTCGTCACCTCGGTGAGCGACATCTCGCCGCTGACCACCGAGGAGCCGATGTCGGGCCCGGTGCCGGACGGCACGCCGGCGACGAAGACCACGACCACCGTCGCCATGGACTTCGGCCGCATCAGCATCGACGAGCACGTGGTCCTCTACCTGTTCGGCACGCCGGGCCAGGAGCGTTTCTGGTTCCTGTGGGACGGCCTGGTGGAAGGGGCGCTGGGCGCGATCGTGCTCGTCGACGTCCGGCGCCTGGAGGAGAGCTTCGACGTCCTGGAACGCCTGGAGGACCGCGGCGTCCCGTTCGTCGTCGCGGCGAACTGCTTCCCCGAGGCGCCGGTCTACCCGGTGGAGGAGCTGCGCGCGGCGATGGACCTGTCGGGCTGGGTGCCCGTCATCCTGTGCGACGCGCGCGAACGCTCCTCCTGCCGGGATGTCCTGCTCGACCTGAGCACCTACCTGTTGGAGCTGGTGCCGAACACGATGCGGTAGTCGCAGTCGCCCTTGCAGGACATGGTCGCCGAGTCGTCGAAGGCGTACGAGTAGGCGTAGGGCTCAGCGTCCTTGTACACCAGCTTGGCGTAGTCGACGGGCCACTTCGCCGGATCGCAGTTCTGGCGGCCGGACCACGAGCCGGTGCAGCAGTAGGCGTCGGTGCCGAACGCCGCGCACGGGGTCGTGCACGCCACGACCTGCCCGGCCGCCTTCACCTGCATGGGGCCCGGGCACACGATCGGCTTGGTGCACGCGCCCTGATAACAGCCGTCCTGGGAGACCGGGTCCGGTCCGACGCGGTGGCTGGTGTTGATGTACATCGGCAGATTCGAGCCGTCGACCAGGCTCACGTCATAGAAGTCCAGACCGTCGAAGGAGTCCAGGGTCAGCTCGGCGAGGGTGGCCGGCGGGGGCGCGGTGCCGCGGCATTGGAACACGCCGCCGCAGTCGCCGCTCAGACAGTGGCCGGTGCCGGAGGCGGAGAAGGAGCAGCCGGTACGGCCCCAGACCCGGCCGCCCCAGCCCTGCGGGACCGCGAACGTGACGCTCTGGCCCGGGTCGAGGCGCCAGCCGGTCTGCGGGATCGGGTGCTGGGCGTTCGGGTTCGTCGCGGCCCAGATGGTCTGGGTGTCGGCGTTCACGATGGTGATCAGGTGCGAGCCGGCGGGGCGGGCGACGGATCCGGAGCTGGACGTGGTGGTGGAGGTGGAGGTGCTGTTCGAGGCGCTGTGCGTCGGCGAGCTTGAGCGCGCCGAAGAGGATGGCGCCGAGGATGGCGCCGAGGATGGCGCCGAGGATGCCGAGGTCGCCGACGAGGAGGAGCCCGGTGGGCTTTGGGCCGCGGACGTCGATGGGGGAACCGATCGCGATGTGCTCTGCGCCGCACCCGACTTCGAGGCCTGAATACCGCCGCTTTGGCCCGTTCCGAACCCGGCGAGCCACAGGACGAGCGCGAGCGCCGCCACGCCGACCAGTCCGCCCGCCACGATCGGCCGGCGGCTTCGGGTTCCGCCGCCCCGGTGTCCGTGCCCGCTCATGGGCTCACTCCCCACGTAATCCGATAGCTGCACTCCCCCGTGCATGTCAGAACACTGGTGGCGTCGTCGTCCACGTAGGAGTACGCGAACGGCTCGGCCTTCTTGAACACCGCCGCGGAGTCGACCGGCCACTTGGTCGGGTCGCACGCGGCGCGGCTCGACCACTGGCCGAGGCAGCACATCTGGTCGCCGCCCAGGGCCAGGCACGAGCTCTTGCACGCGGTGACCGCGCCGCCGCGCACCACTTGGAGCACCGTCGGGCACGAGGCGCTGGCGTCGCGGGTGCAGCCGGCCTTGGTGCAGCCGTCCGGGCTCATCGGGTCCGGGGCGCGGCCGCCGGACTGGTTGACGTACATCGGCAGGTTGTTGCCCTCGACGAGGCTGACGTCGTAGAAGTCCATGCCCTGCCAGGCGTTGAGGTTGAACTCGGCCAGCGTGGAGGGGAACTCGCCCCAGGTGCTGCCGCACTGGAACTTGCCCTGGCAGTCCCCGGACAGGCAGTGGCCGGTGCCGGCGGCGTTGAACGTGCAGCCGGCGCGCGCCCAGACGCGGACGTCCCAGTGGTCGGGGATGCTGATGGTGATGCTGGCGCCCGGGTTCAGGACCCAGCCGGTCGCGGCGACGGGGTGCTTGGGGTCGGCGGCGACGGCGGGCCAAATGGTCTGGGAGAGCTTGTTGACCATGGTGAGGGTTCGGGGGCCGGCGGTGGTGGTGCCCGCGCCAGTGCCGGTGCTGGTGCCGGTCCCAGGTGGCGCGGCGGTGGTCGAGGAAGCAGATGTGCCGGCTTTCGGCGCGCTGGTCGGCGATGCGGTGGTCAGTGGCGTGGCCAATGGCGATCGCGACGGCGACGAGCTCGACTGCTGTGGCGTGGACGGCGATGCGCCGGGCTGTGACGTGTTCGACGCGGCCACGGTCGAGACTGCCGGTCCGGCCGACGGAACCGCGGTCCCGCTGGAACAGGCGGCGGCCGCGACCGCGCAGACCACCGCGGCGCTCAGCGCCAGCAGCCACCGCATCGGTATCTCAGGATGCTTCATACGCCACCCCCATGGGTGTCGGCGAGCCGTTCTGGAACAGCGCGGTACCCGTCTGGGCGCCGGAGGCCGCCAGGCCGAACCACGCGTACCGCTCGACGTAGGGCAGCGAATCGAGCATCGCCGCGGAGGCGGTCACGAAGGCGGCCTGCTGGTTCGGGGCCGGATACTGCGTGCCGCCGGAGAAGGAGATGAGCGCGTACTCGGTGACCCAGATCGGCAGGTGGTAGCGGTCGTGGATGGCTTGGAGGTACGACCGCAGCTGATCGACCGCGGGGCCGGTCCGGAAGTCGGAGCCGTACCAGTGCACGGTGATGAAGTCGACGCGGTAGCCGCGCGCCGCCGCGCCGGCCATGAAGCGGTCGAGCCAGCCGCCGGGCGTGGCCGCGCCGGCGGCGACCGCCGGGCTGCCCAGCCGCAGGCCGGTGGCCTGGAGCCCGGGCCACAGGTCCAGGGCCTGCTCGACGGTCATGTTGGACTGCGAGCCCATGTCGGGCTCGTTGAAGCCCAGCAGGGTGGAGCCCTGGGAGCGCGCGGTGGCCAGGGTCGCGGCATCGGCGTTCTTCGCGCCCCAGATCATCGGGACGAACTCCGGGCCCGCCTTGCCGAGCTGGTCGATGCGGCTCGGCGACCAGTCGTAGTACCAGGAGGCCTTGGAGGCGGTCAGCGCGGTGTCGAGGGCGGGGGCGCCCCAGGCGGCGACGCCCTTTTTCGGCCCTGAACGGGCAGTGGGGGATGCCGGCGGCTTCGGGGCCGGGTGGGAGCTGGAGGTGGCCGGCGATGGGGTCGGCTTCGGGCTCGGGCTGGAAGACGGGCTCGGCGAGGGGGCGGCTGCGGGGGCCGCGCTGGGGGATGTGGTGGTCGTGGCGGCGATCGAGGTGGGTGCCGGGACGGCGCCGGATGTCGAGGAGCCGGCCCACACCGCGGTCGCCGCGACCCCGACCGCGCTGACCGTCACCACCGCGGCGATCACCGCCGGGGCTTTGGCGGGTAAGAAGCCGAGAAGCTTGCCGGAGCCGTGGCCGAGCGCCGACGACCCCGCCGAGCCATGAGCGCCGCCCGCCGAACCGCCGGCATGCCCGTGCCCCTGCCCGAGCCCCATCGCCCCCGGCCCGCCGGCCGCCGTCGCCGCCTTGAACACGGCAGCGGCCAGCGCCGTCGGCACCACCGCCAGCGGCAGTCCGGCCAGCAGCTTCTCCACCGGCACCAGGTCCCGGGAGGGCGCGTCGCAGATCTCGCAGTCCCGCGTGTGGCCCACGAAGCGCTTGCGCCACAAGGCGTTGCGATGTCCATCCCATCTGCTCGTCAGGTCCGACAGGCCCCGGCAGCGCTCCGGCGCGCGCAGCGCCCGCACGACCACGCGGGTCGCCGACAGCTGCTGCTTCAGGCGCTGGATGCGCACGGCGGCCTGGTTCTGCGGCACGCCCAGGGCCTCGGCCAGTTCGGCGCGGTCCAGGCGGCCGTGTTCGGTCAGCCACCACAGGCCCAGCAACTCGCGGTTGCCGTCGTCCAGCCAGCCCGCGGCCTCGGCGACCTCGCGGCGCTGGCCGGTCAGGTCGAGCCTGAGCGCGGTCAGGTCGGCGAAGTCGGCGGCGGGGTCGGGGACGGCCGCGGCCTCGTCCAGTGGCATGGTGCGCTCCTGCACGGCGCGGTGCGCGCGCTGGTGGTCGTGGACCTGCCGGATCGCGACGGCGACCAGCCAGGACCGGAAGGCCGCGGGGTCGCGGACGTCGCCCAGGCCGCGGACGGCGCGGACCATCGTCTCCTGGACCGCGTCGTCGACGTCGGCGTGCGCCCGCAGCGCGAAGCCGATGATGTTGTAGACCAGCGGCAGTGCTTCGGCGAGCAGGTCGCGCAGCGCGTTCTGGTCTCCGCGCTGCGCCGCCCGCACGGTGGCGGCGTCGAATCCGCCCCGCGGTGCTCTCATGCCGGGCCGTCCTCTGTATCGTCTGAATCGTCCTCGGGCGATGCGCCCGGCGGTGATGGTTGTGCGATGACCATATAGAGGAGACCGTGCGGGTCAGACCCGCATAACACGAATTTTGAACGCGCTTGGCTCAGGCTCGATTCGGCGCGTACACCTGGACGTTCCCGGAGTCGACGCGGACCGCGAGCCGGGGCAGCGCGGGCAGCGGCGAGCCGCCGAGCGGACGCGTCAGCGGCGCCCCGGCCGTGGTGAAGGTGGCGCCGTGGCAGGGACAGGCGAGCCGGTCGCGGGGGGTGTCCAGGCGCAGGCGGCAGCCCTGGTGCGTGCAGAACCCGGACACGGCCTGGATACGTCCCGACTCCCGCCGGACGAAGCCCGACACGGCCCCGAGGTCGAACGACAGCACCGCGCCTTCGGGCAGGTCCGCGGCGGCGGCGACGGTCTGCCAGCTGCCGGCGGTCGGCGTCAACTCCTGGCCGCCGTGCTCGGCGGCCGGAGACGCCGAACCGACCAGCGCCGCCTCGACGCCGACGCCCGCGACGACTCCGGTCGCGGTCAGAGCGGTCGCGGTCAGAAAGCGGCGGCGGCCCCGGATGCGGTGCGCCTCCGCGACGGCCGGCGTCGGGGGCGGGGCGTCCTGCTGCTCGGCCAGCCGGCGGCGCAGGTCCTCGACGAACGCCTCGCGCGGGCGCTGCGCGTCGGGGACGGCGGCGGCCAGGTCGATGGCGGCGCGCGCGACGGCGATGTCGTCCTCGGTGGGCGCGAAGGCCGCGGGGCGGCGCCGGCGCAGCAGGCTGTCCACGTAGCGGTCGATCGGGCGCTTCATGACGCTTCCCCTTCCTTGTCCAGTCCCGCGGCTCGGCGCAGGGCGCGGTGTTGCAGCACCTTGGCGTTGGCCACCGACACGCCCAGCTCGGCGGCGGCGGCCTTGATGGAGTACCCCCGCAGGAAGCGCAGGGTCAGGATGGCGCGGTGCCGTTCGGGCAGCCCCGCCAGGATCCTCCCGATCCGATCGTCCGTCTGGCCGCTCCGCTCGTCCTGCGCCGGTCCGGAGGTGAAGTCTTCCAGGCCGGCCTCGCCGACGTCGATCACCGTGACCTGGTGGCCCAGCGTCGAGCGCCAGTGCGTGGCCAGGACGGTGCGCGCCGTGGTGAGCAGGTAGGCCCGCACCTCCCCGACACTGGCCGTGGTCCGCAGCGGGCCGAACGCGGTCAGGAACACCTGGGAGGTCAGGTCCTCGGCGTCGTGGCGGTTGCCGACCTTGGCGTACATGAGCCGGTAGATCCGTTCGACGTTGTCGGCGTAGATCGCCTCCCAGCCGGGATACGCGGCGGTGGGAAGCGTCCTGGGCCCGTCGGCCACGGGGCGCTCGGGCGCCGCCGCGCCCGCGGCCTCACGACGCGGGGCGGGCATGCCGTGTCCCAGAACCCTGACAAGTCGCGCCAGGCGCCTGCTGCTCACACCTCATCGTAGAGGGCCATCTGTATCGACCTCGCACAAACGTCTGTCGGTGCCGGTAGGTCCGGTCTCGCAGACAGATAGGGAGCCGGGTTACACCCGGCCTGCTGTAACCCCGGCGGCTATCGGTCTACGAACACGATCGAGCCGACATCAGGAGTCGAATTCCGATGAATCCCCAAGCCGACCGAAGCCCGGGTGGTCCCGGGCGGTCGCGAACAGCGGCGCTGGTCGCCATGGCCGTGACGACCCTCGCGCTGGCGACCGCCTGCGGCAGTTCGTCGCATCCGGCCGCCGCGGCGAACCCCTCCACCGCGATAGTGCCGGGCAGCGGTCAGTCGCTGGCCGGCTCGCCCGGGGCGACCGCCACGGGGCCGCTCGCCGGTGCCTCGGACATGCCGAGCATGACCGGCATGACCGGCATGACGATGCCCACGGCCACCACCGGCGGCGCACCCGCGGCGCCGGTCGCCGGGAACGCCGTGCAGATCATGAACTTCGCCTTCGCCCCGGCCGCGCTGACGGTGAAGGCGGGGACCACGGTGACCTGGACCAACAAGGACTCCGACGCGCACACGGTCACGAGCCAGGGTTCGGGCGGGCCTTTGGCATCGGCGGCGCTGTCCACCGGCCAGAGCTACTCGTACACGTTCACCAAGCCCGGCACGTACGCCTACCTGTGCACAATCCATCCGTTCATGACCGCGACGGTGACGGTGACCCCATGAGCAACGAGTTCACTCCCGACCTGCCCGACCTGCCCGACCTGCCCGATGGTTCAGAGAACTCGGGCGGCCCGAACGGCATGAGCCGCCGCCAGCTTCTGCGCCACGCCGGCTGGTTCGGCTCCGCCGTCGTCCTCACCGTCGCCGGCGGCGAGGTGGTCAGCCACATCGCCCACGACAAGGACAGCGCCGCGGCGGCCGCGACCGCAGCGGACGCCAACGCGCTGCGCTTCGTGCAGGTCTCCGACAGCCACATCGGGTTCACGGGGCCGGCGAACACCGACGTCACCGCGTCGTTCAGCGAGGCGATCGAGCAGGTCAACACGCTGGGGTTCCGGCCGGACTTCGTCATGCACACCGGCGACCTGACGCACCTGTCCACCGCCGCGCAGTTCGACCAAGTGCGGCAGATGCTCTCCGAGGTGCGCACCGGCCGGGTGTTCACCGTCCCGGGCGAACACGACTCGGTGGGCGACTCCGGGCGCGCGTACCGCCAGGCGTTCGGCGCCGGCACGACCGGGGACGGCTGGTACTCCTTCGACACCCACGGCGTGCACTTCATCGCGCTGGTCAACACCCTGAGTCTGGAGAAGCTCGGCCATCTGGGCACCGACCAGATCGACTTCGTCCGCAAGGACGTCGCGGGCCTGAGCTCGGACACGCCGATCGTGGTCTTCAGCCACATCCCGCTGTTCGCGATGTATCCGGCGTGGGGCTGGAGCACCGACGACGCGCTGCAGGTGCTGGCGCTGCTGCGCAGGTTCGCCTCCGTCACGTGCCTCAACGGGCACGTGCACCAGTTGTTCAGCAAGACCGAGGGCAACGTCACCTTCCACTCGGCGACCACCACGGCCTACCCGCTCCCGGCCCCCGGCAAGGCCCCGGCGCCGACCCCGCAGGTCCTGCCGGCCGGTCAGCTCAAGGGCGCGCTGGGCATCCGGAGCGTGACGTACACCTCCGCCGCCACGCCGTTGGCGATCACGGACACGAGGCTGGCATGAACCGCAGAACCCTGACCGAGGTCGGCTTGCGGATCGCGCTGGCCGCGACGCTGGCCACCAGCGGCTACATCCACGCGCAGCTCTATGTTTCCGGCTACCGGTTCATCCACGTCGTGGGCGTTCTGTTCCTGCTCCAGGCCAGTGCCTCGTTCGCCCTGGCGGCTCTGCTGCTGATCGGCGGCCCGGTCTACATCCGTCTTGCGGCAGCCGGGGCGGCGGCCGGCGCGCTCGGCGGATTCGCCGCGTCGCGGACGGTCGGGGTGTTCGGCTTCACCGAGCGGGGCTGGCAGCCCTCGCCGCAGTCGCTGGTCAGCGTTCTGGTCGAGGTCGCGACGCTGCTTCTGCTGGCGCCGGCGGCCGTCGGGCTGGTCAGGCGGCTGGTGCGGTAGCCGAGGTTCCCTTTGGCGCGAGGAAGGCCCGACTCCGGAGGGGGGAGCCGGGCCTTCTTGCCCCACCTGTTCGGTCTGATCGGCGGATAGTCAGCTCGGCAGCGGCGCGGGCTTGCCGTTCTCCCAATGGTTGCCCGACCACACGTTGCCCGGGCCGTCCGGATTCCACTCGGTCACGTAGCCGTAGCCGTCCTTGAACTTGGTCCAGAAGACGTTGTCCTTCACGACGATGTCGCTGGTCGCCGCCGTCTGGCCGCCGGCGTAGATCGCCCATCCGGCGGTCGCCATGTAGTTGTCCTCGACGGTGACCCCGGACGGCGTGCCGCCGTCGGCCTCGAACAGGCTGATCGCGCTGTTCGTGGTGGTGGTGTCTATCAGGGCATTGTGTTTGATGAGCAAGGACGTTCCGGGATCGGGGGAACCGTCGACCCGGATCATGTCGATCTCGCCGTCGGCGGCGGCGAACCAGTACGGGTCGTGGATGTAGTTGTCCTCGATGTCGCCCTGGCTGGTGTAAACGCCTTTCTTGCTCATCCCATGGATATCGCACCGAAGAACCGTCACCAGACCGCCGTCATTCATCACGGCCTGCCGGAGCTCGGTGTCGGACCTTCCGCCGATCTCACTGTCCTCCACGGTCAGACCGGAATGGCCGACCCATTGGAGAATTCCCCACTGATCGATATCCGAACTCTGCGGCGCCGAGATCCGCACGTTGCGGATGACGACGTTGTCCGCCTCGACCCGGATGTCGCCGACCAGGTCGATGTTCTGCAGGACGGCGCCGTTCTGGGTCACCAGGATCTCGCCCTTCTTGGGCACGAGGCTGGTTCCCGGCTTGACGCCGGTGGTGGCGGCGTTCGGCCAGGCGGTGGGTGGTGACGTCGTGGAACGTGACGGCGAGGACGACGGAGTCGGCGATGCCGACTTGGGTGACGATTTCGGTGACGGCTTCGGTGACGCGGCCGATCTGGACGCCGACGGTGTGCCGGCGGAGCTGATGGCGGGGGTGTTCGGGGCCGTCGGCGTGGCGACGGATCGCGACTGATTCCCAGCCGCGCTCGGCGCTGCGGAATGCGAGCCACAACCGGCTTCCGCAGCCACACAGAAAAGCACGATCGCCACGGCCATGCCGGGCAATAGAGTCCGAGGCACCGCCCGAACGTACCATTGATCAGAGCAGAAGAATCGGGTTTGTCAGAGCCGCCATCCGGCCTTCGGGGTGGCGAATCTCGATACGCACGAACGCCGAATCCGCCGCGCTGGTCTGCCATTGCAGTGAGCTGCTGTGCGTCGGGCCGCTGTGTACAGGCCCGTCTTGGTTGTGGAACGTGACCACGCCCGATGGCACACCGCGCACCTCGACGCGCGCCACCGCCGCTTCCCCGCCGGTCGCCAACCGCTCGCCGATGCCCGCGTGCCGCTCCCCCGCGGACACACTGAAAGTCACCTGCACCGCAGCCGACTCCGCGATCCAGCTTCGGCCTGCGCGGATACCGGCGAGCAGGGCGTCGGCCCTGAAACGGTCGGCGGCCACGACGGTATGAGGGACGGCGATCTGGCCGTCGAGGTGGGTGTCGCTGTTGCCGATCGCCGGGCGCCAGCGGCCTTCGGGCACGTCGGCGGCCAGGCCGGCGGCCCAGTCGGCCAGTGCCGCCTCGTTGTCCGCCTGCCAGGGGACGTCGGAGGTCCAGGGGCCGTTCCAGACCTCGACGGCGTCAAAGCCCTGATGCGGATGCTGGAATGTGCCGGTGGGATAGGGCGCGCAGGGATGCGCCACCACGCATAGGCCGCCGACTCGGTGCACCTCGGCGAGTTCAGCTTCCAGCGCGCCTTCGCCGGCGTCGTAGTCCCAGCCGACCAGTTGTCCCGGCGCCAGGCCGAGCGCGAGCCAGTGGCCGTCCCGGGTGACCACTTCCTGGCCGAGCAGCACCAGCAAGTCCTCGCTGGGATCGTCCGGATCGTCGCCGCCGAGACCGCGCCAGAGCTCGTGCGCCTCGGCCGTGTTGTGCTCGGTGCCCGCGACGAAGTCCAGCCCGGCGGCTCGGGCAGCGGCCACCGCCTGGGCCGGCGTCAACTCGCCGCCGCTGGAGTGCACTGAGTGAACATGGCAGTCGCCTCGGTACCACGCGATGTCCGGCACGGACTGCTTCCTTCCTCAGGCCCTCGGCAACAGTACTGCGGGAGGCAGACCGAGCGCCGCGACCGCGGCCAGCGACACCAGGGTCCCGCCGACGGGGCCGGCGTATTCCGATTCCGGGTCTACCCGGCGGCCTTCCTGCGACGCGAGGTGAGGGTCAGGCCCCAGGCCAGAATCCCGACCATCCACACGAACGGGCCGAGGAACAACGAGAACCAGAGCCCTGAGGAATGGACTTTGAGGAGGACCAGCACCGGCGCGATCGGAGCGAGGATGAGGGTGATCGGCACGCAGACGGCGGTGAACCGGTCGTGTCGCAGAGCCTTGACCACCGTTCCGGGCCGGAGCCAGCGGTCCACGCCGATCCAGATCGCCGGGACCAGCACGGCGATCGCGGCCAGCAGCAGGTAGGACGCCACCGAGGACTGGGCATCGTTGTCCGCGCCGGGTATCGCCAGAGCCGCGCCGGGCAAGACCAGGATCGTCAGGACTCCCGCGCCGGCCGGTGCCCTGAGCAACATCTGCTCGTCGGTCGCCAGGCGCTTCCGGTGGAGCCTCCTCTTCGTGTCCAGCGATTCCCTGAGCGACTGGCCTCTGGCCCGCGCGCGGAACTTGCGCACCGCGATGACGAGCCCGGCCATCGCCGGGAACGCGACCGCTCGACCGATGTCGCCGCCGACGCCCTCGACCCCGAACATCAAGAAGAGCCAGGAGCACGGCCAGGAAATGACCACGGGCAACGAACCGGGCTCGGCCGCGGCCCGCCGCTCGGCGAGGTCCCGCTGATCCACACCCAGGAGTTCGGCCTTGTCGATCTCCACGTGCGCCTTCGCCCGGACCGTGAACCGGCGCGGCCAGACCGCCAGCAGCGCGTCGGCGAGCGCCAGATGCGCCTCGGGCTCGTCGGGGGCCAGCGCGACGGCCCGGCGTCCGGCGGCGACGGCCTCCTGGACCAGGTCCCCTCCGAGCAGGTCGCTCATCCGCTTGCGGCATGCGATCAGGGCACTGATGAGGTCCAGCTGCCGCCGCCAGTCCTCGGGATCGTCCTCGGCCGCCTGCCGCGCGGCCGAGACGGCCTCGTCGAGCCGGTCCACGCCGGCCGCGCAGATCACACGGCGCGCGGCCAGCCCAGCCGCATCCAGGTTGTCGCGCGCGCCGAAATCCCCATTGGCCTTCCAGCCGATCCCCCTGCTCACTCGCACATCGTGTCACCCACACGTCGCGGTGGGAACGCGATCGCGGCACCGCCTGAGACGCTGACACATGTTTTCGACACCCTCGACTATGGAAAGTCTCACCACGAGGCCGTTAGCTGGAGCCATGACACCGACCGAGCAGCTGACCACCATCGTGGCGACGGTCCTGACCGGGCTCGTCGCGGGCACCTACTTCGCGTACGCGACCTCCGTCATGCTCGCCCTGCGCAGGCTCGACGACCGCACGTTCATCGAGGTGATGCAGAAGATCAACATCACCATCCAGAACCCGGCCTTCTTCGCCGCCTTCTTCGGCGCCCCCACCTTCGCGGCCGTCACCGTCGGACTACAGGCGTCGAACGGCGACGCCTCCGGCTGGACCATCGCCGCCCTGGCCCTGAACATCGCCGCCCTGCTGATCACCACGGCGGCGAACATCCCGCTGAACAACGCCCTGGACGCGGCCGGCGAGCCCGCGACGATCGCGGAGCCCGGCAAGGTCCGCGACCGGTTCGAGCGGGCTTGGAACGCGTGGAATGCCACGCGCGGCGTGGCGCTCGTCGCGGCGGTGGTGTGCCTCGGGATAGCGTTGCGGGGGCGGTAGCGAGGGGGTGCAGAGTCGCTCTCGCGTTCACAGCCGAAAGTGCCACCAGGCACAGCTTTCACCGTCACGCGGCGGTCGGGGATCCGGCAACGTTCTCCGCTCGAACTGCGCATCCAAACGGGCTACGAGGGACCGCAGGTCACGCCCCGTCCCCGCGGGCAGCGCACCCAGTACGACCTGCAGCACGTCCCTTGCATAGACGGGGTCACAGCACGGGCACTCATGCCACGGCATGTACAGCAGTCGACCAGGTCTGCGGAGAAAGCCCGCATACGTGGCGACCGCTTCAGCCACTGCTCCCGGCCCCAGCCGGGCGTTCTCCAACCGCTTGACGGCGGCGCACGTTCGTCGGCCGACGCCTTCAATCTGGCTGAACGTCCGCGGCGTGTTCCGCCGCACCTGATGGTCGGCGCGTACCGCGCCCGGCGGCTTACGAGCCATGAGCCTTTCGCATCGATGTCACAGCTCCATCATGCCAGCTTCCCGCTGCCGGGCGCAGGCACCCGATCCCCAGGTCAGCCCTTCCACCGATTCCTTTCCGAGCCACGCCGAGTCTGCCTGGGTGACGGCAGTCGCCGTCGGCGAGTGAGAGGATCGATGATGACGGAATCGAGCGCGGCCCCGGGTGTGGAGTTGAGTGCGGCCTTCGACAGCACGATGGGTATCATGCGGAAGGTCGAGGCGCATGACCTGGGGAAACCTACGCCGTGTGCCTCGTGGGACGTGCGGGGGCTCGTCAATCACGTCATCAGTGCGGCGCGCTGGTGGGCGTCGATGGTGTCCGGTGACAAGGGGCTTGAGGCCGCTGAGGGTGAGGACTATGTCGCCGGTGACTTCGTGGCCGCTTATGAGGAGAGCATCCGGGTCGCGCTCGGTGCTTTCGGGGCGGAGGGGGCGGCGGAGCGGGTGGTGAGTGTGCCCTTCGGTGAGTTCCCGGGTGCGGCTCTGCAGGGGTTCGCGGCCGTCGACCAGTTCGCTCATGGGTGGGACCTGGCGCGGGCGCTCGGGCACGACACCGATCTCGCGCCGGGGTTGGCCTCCGCGCTGCTCGGGTTGGCCGAGGTCTCGATCGACGACTCGTTGCGCGGGCCGGACACCGAGGCCTCGTTCGGGCCGGTGCGCCAGGCTCCGGTCGGCGCTTCTCCGGCGGACCGGTTCGCCGCGTTCCTCGGGCGAGAGGTGTAGGGGCGCGCCTATGGCCGACGCTGACGACGCCGCCGAATTCGCCAGGGAGACAGAGCCGTACCGGCGGGAGCTGTTCGCCCACTGCTACCGCATGCTCGGTTCGGTCTTCGACGCCGAGGATCTCGTGCAGGAGACGTATCTGCGCGCGTGGCGACACTACGACGGGTTCGAGGGCCGTTCGTCGGTGCGCACCTGGCTGCACCAGATCGCCACCAACGGCTGCCTGACCGCGTTGGCCAAGCGGCGCGACGCCGATCGGCGGGTCCTGCCCTCGGGCCTGGGCCCGCCGGAGGACACCGGCACGGCAGCGCTCGAGCCCGATCCGCGACAGCGCTGGCTCCAGCCGGTCCCGGACGCGCTGGTCACCCCCGAGTCCGGCGATCCGGCCTCAGTCGTCGCGGCCCGCGAGGGGGTACGGCTGGCCCTGGTCGCCAGCCTCCAGCACCTGCCGGCGAAGCAGAGGGCTGTCCTGGTCCTGCGCGACGTGCTGGCCTTCCCCGCCACCGAGGTCGCCGACATGCTCCAGACCTCGACAGCGTCGGTGAAGAGCTCGCTACAGCGCGCCCGCGCAACGCTCAAGGAACAGGCGCCGACCCCCGACCACACCGCCGAGCCCACGGCACCCCAGGCCCGAGCCGTCCTCGCGAAGTACATCAAAGCCTTCGAGAACGCCGACGCGGACGCCCTGACCCGCCTACTGCTCCAGGACGCCTCAATCGAGGCGCCACCGATCCGAGCCTGGTTCCAGGGCGTGGAGCACTGCATCCCCGTACTGCGGGACCACGTCCTCGGCGACCCCGGCCTGTGGCGCATGGTCCCGGTCGCCGGCGGCGCCAACGGGCAGCCAGCAGCAGTGGGGTATCTACGCGATGAGGAGGGCGGGTATCAGCCTTACGGCGTCATCGTGCTCGATGTCGTCGGGGACCACGTTCGGCGCATCGTCTCGTTCGGGGATCCGAGGCTGGTCGCGGTTTTCGAGCGTTGCGGAGGGGTGTAGGGGGCTCGGGCTCGGGCTCGGGCTGGGGCTGGGGCTCGGGATGCTGGCGGGTGCGGTTTGTTCGTGGGTGACAGTCAAGGGCGTTTTCTGACGGCTTCGCGCGGGTTGAAGAAGGATCCGCTGGTGGCGCAGTTCGGATGAGCGACTCTTTTCGCGCTGGCGGGTGGCGGTGTGGGCAGGTGGTGCTGTCTACTGCGCCTCCGGCGGCGCCTGCGCGGCGAGCGTCCTCGGCTCGGAGGGATCACCAGACCCCGCGCTGGTGGCGGTCCGAGTGCTGGTCGCCTCTGTCTCGGTTCCCTCGTCGCTGTCGTCGCCGTAAACGGAACCATTCCGGCCTGGCGGCATCAAGTCGGATTGCTGTTGCTGTGGTCGATTTTCGTCCGACTTGATACCGCCAGTCCGGAATGGTTGGCAGAGCCCGCCGACAGCGACGAGGGAACCGAGACAACCCCACCTGTATGGGAAACAGGATCCACGTGTCATACCGGGGTCGGCTATGAAAGACCGACCTGCGTGTAACACGTGGATCCCGCATCCCACAGAGGGCTCTTTGTTCCGGGTCCCCCGCCGCGTCGGCGGGCGTAGCCAAGCTGGCCGGGCCGCAATGCCGCGTAGTTAAGGGTTTGGCGGTGTCGTCAAATGCGGCTGTGAGCAGCTGTTTTATATAGTGAACGAGACCTCTGATACACCGGTTCTT
>NZ_JBGCCP010000067.1:0-25824 GCF_041262705.1 Catenulispora sp. MAP12-49
CGAACCGGCTGGCATCCCCGTCACCTCCACGACCGCCACAGAACAACACCACCCCGCCAAGATCAATTGTTAAACACCCGGCATTGACCCACACACAAGTCAGAATCGCCCCCGGCATCCAGCCTCAGCCCAGCTCCGCGACCGCCGCCCGCATCCCGTCGAGCGCCTCTCGCGCGTGTTCCCTCAGCGCGCGCCGGTCGGCCGGGTCGGCCCAGTGGGTGAAGGCCTCGTTGAAGGCCGCCATGCCGATCTCGGCCGCCAGGTTCGCGGTGCGCTCCGGGACGTCGCGCTTGCGCAGGCCCTGTGCCATGGCGGCTGCCAGGACGGTGCTCTTGTAGACGGAGCGCTCTTGGAGTTCGGTGTTGGCGGCGATCAGGACAGCGAGTCGGGCTCCGAGGTCGCGGCGGTCGTCGGTGAAGGAGTCGGTCAGTGCGTCGAGCGCGGTGCCGACGGCTTCCAGCGGGGTGGCGTCGGCGGGGGCGGCGGCGATGCCGTCGGTGAGGAGTCGGACGTGCGTCTCCTGGCCGGCGAACAGGACCTCGCGTTTGTCGGGGAAGTGGCGGAAGAAGGTGGTCTTGGTCAGGCCGCCGGCCCGGTCGGCGATCTGCGTGACGGTGGTGGCCTCGTAGCCCTGTTCGGTGAACAGGTCCACGGCGGCTCGGACCAGGCGTTCGCGTGCGTTCGGTTCCCATCGGGCCATGGGGACAGCCTAGTTGATGTGACTCGGTCACATCACTGCGCTACAGTGGCCGGACAGTGACGTTACCGAGTCACATCACTTTTCCGGGAGTCCCCCATGCGTATCTTCGTCACCGGTGCCAGCGGCTACATCGGTTCCGCCGTCATCCCCGAACTCCTTCAGGCCGGCCACCAGGTGGTGGGCCTGGCCCGCTCCGACGACTCCGCCGCCAAGGTCGCGGCGCTGGGCGCCGAGGTCCGGCGCGGCGAGCTGGCCGACCTGGACGGTCTGCGGACCGCCGCCGTCGACGCCGAGGCCGTCGTGCATCTCGCCTTCGACCACGCCACCGTGTTCGCCGGCCGCTTCCCCGAGGCCGCCGCGACGGATCTGGCCGCCGTTCGTACCTTCGGCGAGGCCCTGGCCGGCAGCGGCAAGACGCTGGTCGGCATCGGCATCCGCCGCACCGGCGACGCGCAGCGCGACGCCGCCTTCGCCGCCAACCCGCGTTCGGCCGTCACCAAGGCGCTGCAGGAGTACACCGAGCAGGATGTGCGCACCATCTTCATGGCCATCCCGTCGGTCACCCACAGTTCGCGCGACAAGCACGGCTTCATCCCGCAGATGATCCGCATCGCGCGCGAACGCGGCGTGTCCGGCTACGTCGGCGAGGGCGCCAACCGCTGGCCGGCCGGGCATGTGCTGGACGTCGCCCGGCTGTACCGGCTGGCCCTGGACAAGGCGCCGGCCGGGACGCAGTTGTTCGCCGCCGCCGAGGAGGGCATCGCGGTGCGGCGGATCGCCGAGACGATCGGGCGGCATCTCGGCGTGCCGGCGGTCAGCATCCCGGCGGAGCAGGCCGAGGAGCACTTCAGGGGCTTCCCGTTCGCCGCCATGGACATCACGATGCCCAATGCGGCGACTCGGGAACTGCTGGGCTGGGAGCCGGCCGAGCCGGGGCTCATCGCAGACCTCGACGAAGGCCACTACTTCGGCGAGTAGCCGAGCATCCGAGTAACCGAGTAACCGAGTAGCCAAGCGGCCAAGCGGCTGATTGAACGAGCAGCCGCACCGGCCGGTATACGCTCCGGCACATGTCTGAGCCCACGCCCGAACCCGCAGTGTCCTTCTTCACCACCCGTGACGGAATCCGCCTCGCCCACCGCGAGCTGGGCGAAGGCAGGCCCCTGGTCCTGCTGCACGGCGCCATGGGCGACGGGACACTGTGGACCCGGCACGGCCAGGCCGCGGCGCTCGCGGCCCGCGGCCACCGCGTGATCCTGCCGGACTTCCGCGGCCACGGCGCCAGCGCCAAGCCCCGCGACGCCGCCGCGTTCCCGCCCGACATCCTGACCGAGGACACCCTGGCGTTCCTGGACCACCTCGGCCTGCACGGACCGCAGGACTACGACCTCGGCGGCTACTCGCTCGGCGCCCGCATCGTGGTGCGCATGCTGGTGCGCGGCGCGACACCGGGCCGGGCGGTGGTCGCGGGGCAAGGGATGCAACAGGTCCTCGGGATCAGCGGCGGGGCGAGCACGATGCTGCAGCGGATCGTCGCCGCGACCGAACCGCCCGAGCCGGGCTCGCAGCAGGAGCGGTTCGCAGCATGGATGCGCGCGAACGGCGACGATCCGGCCGTACTGATGATGGCGCTGGACTCGCTGGTGGCCACCCCGGCGCAGGAGCTGGGACGGGTGCACGTCCCGACGCTGGTCGCGATGGGCACCGAGGACGAGCGCGCGGTGTCGGTCGACGAGTTGGTGGCGGCCCTGCCGCGGGCCACGAAGGCCACGATGCCCGGGGACCATGGCAGGGCGGCTGCGGCGCCGGAATTCGTGGCGGCGATGGTGGACTTCCTGGACCCGCGGCGGTGATCAGGCGGGCGACTCCGCAAAAAGGCGCCTGCCCGGACCGAGTCCGGGCGGGCGCCTGCGTTTCTGCCCTGCGTCGCCTAGAAGTTGTGCTTGTACATGAGCGCCAGGCCCACGATGCACGAGATCCAGATCAGCGACAGGACCACACTGATCCGGTCCAGGTTGCGCTCCACCACCGAGGAGCCCTGCAGGCCGCCGGACACGCCGCCGCCGAACATGTCGGACAGGCCACCGCCCTTACCCTTGTGCAGGAGCACCGACATGATGAGGAGCAGGCTGGTCGCGACCAGGATGCCTGAGACGATCCACTGGTAAAGAGTCACTTCGGCGGTCCACTCGCTTTTCCGATAAGGACAGGGACGGGATGCCACAGCACCCCGCCCCTACATTACGCAATGGAACCGGTGCTCAGCCAGCGGCGACAGCAGAATCCCGGAAACGCACGATCTTCGTGAAGTCCGCGGCGTCCAGGGAGGCCCCGCCGACCAGCGCGCCGTCGATGTCGGGCTGCGCCATCAGCTCGGCGGCGTTGGCGCCCTTCACCGAGCCGCCGTACAGGATCCGGGTGTTCTCCGCCACGCTCTCGTCGAACAGAGTGCCCAGCTCGACGCGGATCGCGGCGCACACCTCCTGGGCGTCCTCGGGGGTCGCGACCTCGCCGGTGCCGATCGCCCAGACCGGCTCGTAGGCGATGACCGAGGCCTGGACCTGCTCGGCGGTCAGGCCCGCCAGCGAGCCGCGGGTCTGCTCCACGCAGTGCGCGACGTGCGCGCCGTCCTTGCGGACGTCCAGGTGCTCCCCGACGCAGACGATCGGCGTGATCCCGTGCTTGCGCGCGGCCACGGCCTTGGCCGCGACCAGCGCGTCGGTCTCGCCGTGGTACTGGCGGCGCTCGGAGTGGCCGACCACCACGTAGTGGCAGTCCAGCTTGGCCAGCATCGCCGCGGAGATGTCGCCGGTGTAGGCGCCGGAGACGTGCTCGGAGACGTCCTGCGCGCCGTACTGGATGCGCAGCTTGTCGCCCTGCACCAGGGTCTGGACCGAGCGCAGGTCGGTGAACGGCACCAGGACCGCCACGTCGACCGCGTCGAAGTCCTTGTCGTTCAGCGAGAACGCCAGCTCCTGGACGTGCTTCATGGCCTCGAAGTGATTGAGGTTCATCTTCCAGTTGCCAGCCATGAGCGGCTTGCGGTCGGACATCAGAAGCTCACCTTCCGGCAGTACCAGGCTGTACAGATAAGCGGCTTGCGGTCAGTCATGAGGACTACTTCCCTTCCTCGAGCACGGCCAGACCGGGAAGGGTCTTGCCCTCCAGGTACTCAAGGCTCGCGCCGCCGCCGGTGGAGATGTGGCCGAACGAGGCCTCGTCGAAGCCCAGCGTACGCACCGCCGCGGCCGAGTCGCCGCCGCCGACCACGGTGAACGCGTCGGAGTCGATCAGGCCCTGCGCCACGGCGCGGGTGCCGCCGGCGTACGGCTCCATCTCGAACACGCCCATCGGGCCGTTCCAGAAGATGGTCTTGGCATTGGAGAGCTTGTTCGCGAACAGCTTGCCGGACTCCGGGCCGATGTCCAGGCCCAGGCGGTCGGCCGGGATCGCCGAGGCCGAGACCACCTCGTGGTCGGCGTCCGCGGCGAACGCGGTGGCCGCGATGATGTCGATCGGCAGCACGAACTCCACGCCGCGCTCGGCCGCGCGCTGCAGATAGCCCTTCACCGTGTCGATCTGGTCCTCTTCCAGCAGCGACTTGCCGACCTCGAAGCCCTGGGCCTTGAGGAAGGTGAACACCATGCCGCCGCCGACCAGGATGCTGTCGGCCTTCTCCAGCAGGTTCGCGATGACCGCGAGCTTGTCGGAGACCTTCGAGCCGCCCAGGACCACCGCGTAGGGGCGCGCGACGTCCTCGGTGAGCTTCTTCAGGACCTCGACCTCGGCCTGGATCAGCAGGCCGGCGCCGGCCGGGAGCCGGGTGGCGATGTCGTAGACCGAGGCGTGCTTGCGGTGCACGGCGCCGAAGCCGTCGGAGACGAACACGTCCGCCAGGGCCGCGAGCTGGTCGGCGAACGCGCCGCGGGCGGCGTCGTCCTTGGCCGTCTCGCCGGCGTTGAAGCGGACGTTCTCCAGCAGCACCACCGAGCGCTCCGGCATCGCGGCCACGGCGGCCTGCGCCGATTCGCCCACGGTGTCGGCGGCGAAGGTGACCGGGACGTCCAGCAGCTCGCCGAGCCGCTGGGCGACCGGGGCCAGGCTGTACTTGGGGTCCGGCTCGCCCTTCGGGCGGCCCAGGTGCGCCGCGATGATCACCTTGGCGCCCTTGGCGAGCAGCGCGTTGATCGTCGGGACCGAGGCGCGGATGCGGCCGTCGTCGGTGATGCGGTCGCCGTCCAGCGGGACGTTCAGGTCCGAGCGGAGCAGGACCTTCTTGCCGGCGACGTCGAGGTCGTCGAGGGTCTTCATAGACATTCCTTCATACTCAACGAAAAACCCGCGCGAGCCCCTCTGACCAGAAGGACTCGTGCGGGCACGGGTTTCGGTGGTCGGCTACAGCGAGGCGCCGACGTACGCGACGAGGTCGACGAGGCGGTTGGAGTAGCCCCACTCGTTGTCGTACCAGCCGACGACCTTGACCTGGTTGCCGTTGGCCATGGTCAGCTTGCTGTCGAAGATGCAGCTGCTGGGGTCGGTGACGATGTCGCGGGAGACGATCTCGTCCTCGGTGTACTTCAGGAAGCCCTTGAGCGGGCCGTTCTCCGCGGCGGCCTTGAACGCCGCGTTGATCTCTTCCTTCGTGGTCTCCCGGCCCAGGTCCACGGTCAGGTCGGTGACCGAGCCGGTGGGGACCGGCACGCGCATCGCGAAGCCGTCGAGCTTGCCCTTGACCTCCGGGATGACCAGGCCGATGGCCTTGGCCGCGCCGGTGGAGGTGGGGATGATCGACTGCGGGGCGCTGCGGGCGCGGCGCAGGTCGATGGTGCCCTTGCGGGTCAGCGCGATCTGGTCGAGCAGCTGCTGCTCGGTGGTGTAGGCGTGCGTGGTGGTCATGTAGCCGCGCTCGATGCCGAACTCGTCGAGCAGGACCTTCACCAGCGGCGCCAGGCAGTTGGTGGTGCAGGACGCGTTGGAGATCACGTGGTGGCTCGCCGCGTCGTACTTCTCCTGGTTCACGCCCATGACGACGGTGACGTCCTCGTTGGTCGCGGGAGCGGAGATGATGACCTTCTTGGCGCCGGCCTCGATGTGCTTGCGCGCGTCGTCGGCGTTGGTGAACAGGCCCGTGGACTCCACGACCACGTCCGCGCCGAGCTCCTTCCACGGCAGGGCCGCGGGGTCGCGCTCGGAGAGCACCTTGATGGCCCTGCCGTTGACGATCAGCTCGCCGTCCGCGGCCTCGATGGTGCCGTCGAAGCGGCCCAGGATCGAGTCGTACTTCAGGAAGTGCGCCAGGATCGGGGCGGCAGCGAGGTCGTTGATCCCCACGACCTCGACGTCAGCACCCGAGGCGACGATCGCGTGGAAGAAGTTGCGGCCGATGCGGCCGAATCCGTTGATGCCTACCCGGACGGTCACTGTCGCAGGGCTCCCTTCAGGTTGCCGGGCGCCTTGTTCACACCCGGACGAGAGTCGACGCATAAGGTGGCGATTCGCTGATAAGTCCAGAACGGACCGCGCACGATCACGAGCCTATCGCGAACCCGGTGAGGACAGCGCACCCGGCCCGACCTGCGAGACGATCGCAGAATCCATACTCGCCGGTAAGTCGTCGGACGTCTGCCCGGCCGAGGCCGCCGGACCCGCGCCAGCCTGCGCGGGGACCGCCGGGCGCGCCATGCCCGATTCGTCTTTCAGGAAAACGGACGCCGGTCCGTATCCGCCTCCGTGCGTCGGCACATCGGTCCCGTCCACGCCCAGCTCGAACGCCCGCCGGTCGGCCATCGCCAGCAGCCGCCGGATCCGTCCGGCGATCGCGTCCTTGGTCAGCGGCGGGTCGGCCAGCGTCCCCAGCTCCTCCAGCGAGGCCTGCTTGTGGTCCAGGCGCAGCCGGCCGGCGGCGGCCAGGTGCTCCGGCGCCTCCTCGCCGAGGATCTCCAGCGCGCGGGAGACCCGGGCCCCGGCGGCCACCGCGGCGCGGGCGCTGCGGCGCAGGTTGGCGTCGTCGAAGTTGGCCAGCCGGTTGGCGGTGGCGCGCACCTCGCGCCGCATCCGCCGCTCCTCCCAGGCCAGCACCGCCTCGTGCGCGCCCAGGCGGGTCAGCAGCGCGCTGATCGCGTCGCCGTCGCGCAGCACCACCCGGTCGCTGCCGCGCACCTCGCGGTGCTTGGCGCCGGAGATGCCCAGCCGGCGCGCGGCCCCGGCCAGGGCGATCGCCGACTCCATGTTCGGGCAGTTGATCTCCAGCGCGGAGCTGCGGCCGGGCTCGGTGAGGCTGCCGTGGGCCAGGAACGCCCCGCGCCAGACCGCCTCGCAGTCGCACAGCGGGCCGTTCACCAGGTACGGGGGCAGGCCGAAGGCCGGGCGCCCCTGCCCGTCGACCATGCCGATCTGCCGGGCCATCGCCTCGCCCCCGGCGGACACCCGCAGCTGGTAGCGGTGCCCGCGCCGCAGGCCGCCCGGGGACTGGATGACCAGCTCGGCGCGGTGGGAGTAGACCTCCCAGATGTCCTTGCGCAGCCGCCGGGCCGCGGCCCCGGTGTCGAGCTCGGCCTCGATGGCGATCCGCCCCGAGACGATGTGCAGGGACCCGCCGTACCGGAACACCGAGGCCACCTCGGCCTTGCGGCAGCAGGGCTTGGTCACCGCCAGGCGGCTCAGCTCGTCCTTGACCGCCGCCGTCATCGCCATCGCGCAGCTACCCCTTTTTCGCCTGTTACCGCAGCTCAGCGTACCGAGCTGGAACCGTTCCCGTGACCGGTCCACCCTAGCCAACGCCAAGGGGCGCCAGGTGCTTCCGCCTGACGCATTCACGAGGTTGGATGACGCTCGTTCGGCCCAACGTCGGTCTGACGGCCGGCCGGACGGTGCGGTTCGGGTGCCCGTAGGGATAAGACGGACCGACAGGCCGCGCGGTTCCCGATGGGTGCCTACGCTGCGGTTACCGGCCCAAACGTCCGGCGGTCATCGCCGCGACCGCGCTCTGGCCGGCCGGGTTCGGATGCACCGGCGCGGCCGGCTGCGCCGGGATCACCGGCTCGACCCAGCGGGTCCACGGCAGCTGGCAGGCGTCACGCCCGCTTACCCCGTTCGGGTTCACGCTCAGGGCCCCGTCGGCGGCAGCCCGCTGCGCCAGCATGTCGTTCAGCTTCTGTTCGATCCCGTGCAGCCACGGCACGTCCCCGAGTGCCACCGGCATGCTCGGCCGGCACCCCCACGCCGCGGGCAACACCGGCAGGTAGCCGACCACGACGACGGTGGCGTGCGGGGCCGCCATCAACACTGCGACGCGAAGCGTCTCCTTAACGGGCGGTGGTGGGAGACGGGTGGGCGGATGCCGGCGATCACGGTGTCGATCGTCGGCGCCAGGGCGTCGATCCGCGCCGCGAGTTCGTCGGTGCCGCCGGAGGTGAAGTGCTGCTGGCAGGGGTTGCCGAAGACGTCGAGCGACAGCTCGCCGCAGGTGGTCACGATGTCGCCGAAGCCGATGTCGTTGCCGCCGATCGGTCCGTCGGCCGGCTTCAGCAGATCGCCGACCGCGGTGTAGGAGTCGCCGAGGGCGACGTACTTGTGGAAGCCGCCCGCCTGGGCCTGCGCCGGGGCCACGACCAAGGTCAGGGTCGCTGCCGAAACGGAGGCGAACGCGAAGAACCTACGCAGCATGCAGTGAGTATCCTGCGACGCCTCCCCGCGACAATCACCCTGACGAGAGATTCAGCACCCTGACGAGGGCGGATCAGCCCCCGGCGAAGACTCCGCGGAAAGCCTGCGCCAGCAGCGCGTGATCGTGCCGCGGGCTCTTGTCCCCGGCCCGGTACGGCGCGGCCAGCGGCGCGAGCACCACCCGCGCTCCGAGCGCGGCGGCGGCCTTCTCCATCGGGCCGTACACGCGCGGTGCACCGCAGGACATCTCATCGGCCAGGACCAGGTCCAGACGCAGGCCCGGGCAGTGGTCGGCGAGGACCTCGATGTGCTGCTCGGCGGAGTAGCCGTCGGTCTCGCCGGGCTGCGGGGACAGGTTGAAGACCAGCAGCTTGCGGGCCCGGGTCTCGGCCAGGGCCGCGCACAGTTCGGGGACCAGCAGGTGCGGGATGACGCTGGTGAACCAGGAGCCCGGGCCCAGCACCGTCCAGTCGGCGGCGCGGATGGCGGCCGCGGCCTCGGGAGCCGCCGGCGGCTCCGGCGGGCTGAGCCGGACCGAGAGCACCCGGCCGGGGGTCACGGCCAACTCGTGCTGGCCGCGGATGACGCCGGTGGCCCCGGGATCGGCCGGGTCCGCGCCGGCCACCAGGGCCTCGATCTCCAGCGGCACCGTCGACATCGGCAGCACCCGGCCGCGCGCGCCGAGCAGCCGGCCGACCCAGTCCAGGGCGCGCACCGGGTCGCCGAGCCGTTCCCACAGCGCGGCGATGAGCAGGTTGCCGACGGCGTGGCCGTGCAGGCCGCCCTCGGCCGGGCCGCCGAAGCGGTGCTGGAGCACGTCGGCCCAGGTGCGGCCCCACTCGTCGTCGCCGCACAGCGCGGCCAGTGCCATGCGCAGGTCGCCGGGCGGCAGGCCGCCGAGTTCGCGGCGGATGCGGCCGGAGGAGCCGCCGTTGTCGGCGACGGTGACGATCGCGGTCAGAGCGTCGGTCACGGTGCGCAGCGCGGCCAGGGTCGCGGACAGGCCGTGTCCGCCGCCCAGGGCCACGACGTTCGGCGCGGGACGGCCGTCGACGGCGTTGTTGAACGCCTTGAACTCCACCGTCGGCGCGTCCTGCGCGGCCGGGTCGGCCCAGTTCGCGGCGGCGACCGCGGCGCCGATCATCGGCACGGCGGCAGGGATCTGTGCGCCGGGTGTTTGAGCGCCGGGTGTTTGAGCGGCCGGGATATAGGCGCCGGGGATACGGGCGCCCGGGCCGTGGGCGGTGGGCGCGCCGGAGGCGGCGAACGGGCCCGGCGGCGGAACCAGGCCGGCGAGCGGGTCGCCGGCGGGGGCCGTGTGAGCTGTGAGCGCCGTGGGACCGGTGGGAACCGTGTAGTCCGTGGGACCGGCGGGGCCCGCGGGACCCGTGTAGCCCGCGTGGGCCCCGGGCCCCGCCGCGGGCACCTGCCCGGGCGGGTCGGGACGGAACAGGTTCCCCGAGATGGTCGGCACCACCTCGTTCTGTATGACCCGCCTGGAAGCCGCCCGGTCCTCCGGGCTCACTCGCGACCCATGTCGCGGTGCACCACCTGGGTGTCCACGCCCTCGGCGGACAGCCGCGCGGCGATCTGCTCGGACATCGCGACGCTGCGGTGCTTGCCGCCGGTACAGCCGATGGCCAGCGTCATGTAGCGCTTGCCCTCACGGCGGTATCCCTCGGTGATGATGTTCAGTACCTCCGCGTACCGGTCGAGGAACTCCTTGGCCCCGTGCTGGGACAGCACGTACCCGCTCACCTCAGGGTCCTGTCCCGTGCGGGGACGGAGCTCGGGCACCCAGTGCGGGTTTGGCAAGAACCGTACATCCGCGACGAGGTCGGCGTCGACGGGCAGTCCGTACTTGAACCCGAAACTCATCACGGTCGCCCGCAGCGGATCCTCGCCGGGGTCGCCGAACGCCGACTCGATGGCCGTGCGCAGCTCGTGCACGTTGCGCGCCGAGGTGTCGATCACCAGGTCGGCCTCGCCGCGCAGCTCGCGCAGCAGTTCGCGCTCGCGCTCGATGCCGTCGGTGACCCGGCCCTCGCCCTGCAGCGGGTGCGGCCGGCGCACGCCCTCGTAGCGGCGCACCAGCACGTCGTCGTCGGACTCCAGGAACACGATGCGGTGGTTCAGCCCGGCCGAGTCCAGCTCGTCCAGGGTGCTGCGCAGCGTGTCGAAGAAGGCCCGGCCGCGCACGTCGACGACGAAGGCCAGCCGGTCGGTGCTGCGCGACTCGCGCATGACCAGGTCGACCATCGGCGCGATCAGCGTCGGCGCCAGGTTGTCCACGACATACCAGCCGAGGTCCTCGAAGATCTTGGCGGCGGTCGACCGGCCCGCTCCGGACATGCCGGTGACGATCACCAGCTCCGGCGCGTGCGGGCCGTCCTGCGCGGCGTCGGAGCCATCGGCGTCCGGGGAGCCCTGCGGCTCCTGGACGGCCTGCTCCGGCTCCTCGCGCGCGTCGCTGCCGCTCGGTCTGTTCTCCCTCACGCCCGTCACTCCTCGTGTGGCCCGTTCCTGCTCTCTCCCCCATCCAGGATCTCACCTGTCGCGGCGTTCACCGCACGACTTACCGGAAGCTCTGCCAACGCCGCGTGGATCTGCTTGGCGGTGGCAGGCCCGATACCAGGCACTTCAGCGATTTCTGCCACCTCGGCCGCACGGAGTTTGCGAAGAGTTCCGAAGTGCGCCAACAACGCTTTGCGTCGCACTTCCCCCAGACCGGGCACATCGTCCAGCGCGCTGGTCACCATCGACTTGGAGCGCTTCTGCCTGTGGAAGGTGATCCCGAAACGGTGAGCCTCGTCACGGACCCGCTGGAGCATGTACAGGCCTTCGGAGCTGCGCGGGAGCAGGACGGGGTCGTCGTCGTCCGGCAGCCAGACCTCCTCCAGGCGCTTGGCCAGGCCCACCAGGGTGACGTCGCTGATCTCCAGGTCGGCCAGGGCCCGCGCGGCCGCCGCGACCTGCGGCTGGCCGCCGTCGACGACCACCAGCTGCGGCGGGTAGGCGAACTTCTTGCGCTCGCCGGTCGTCTCGTCGATCAGCTTCTCCTCCTCCTGTTCCTTCAGGAAGGCCTTGAAGCGGCGGGTGATGACCTCGTGCATGTTGCGCACGTCGTCGTTGGTGGCGCCGTGCTCGTCGGAGCCCTTGATGGTGAAGCGGCGGTACTCGCTCTTGCGCGGCAGGCCGTCCTCGAAAACCACCATGGAGGCGACCACGTTGGTGCCCTGCAGGTGGGAGATGTCGTAGCACTCGATGCGCAGCGGCGCCTGGTCCATGCCGATGGCGTCGGCGAGTTCCTGCAGCGCCACCGACCGGGTCGTCAGGTCCGAGGCGCGGCGGGTCTTGTGCAGCGCCAGGGCCTGCTTGGCGTTCTGCGCGACGGTCTCCATCAGCGCGGCCTTGTCCCCGCGCTTGGGCACCCGGACCTCGGCCTTGGAGCCGCGGCGCTCGCAGAGCCACTCGGTGAGGGCCTCCACGTTGCCGGGCAGCTCCGGGACCAGGATCTCCCGGGGCACGGTCTCGGTGTCGACGCCCTGCTCGCCCTGCTCGGAGCCGTAGAGCTGCTGGAGGAAGTGCTCGACCAGGCCGGCGGTGTCGACGTCCTCGACCCGGTCCACGACCCAGCCGCGCTGGCCCCGGATGCGCCCGCCGCGGACGTGGAACACCTGGACCGCGGCCTCCAGCGGGTCCTCGGCGAAGGCGATCACGTCGGCGTCGGTGCCGTCGCCGAGCACGACCGCGTTCTTCTCCAGCGTCTGCCGCAGGGCCTGGAGGTCGTCGCGCAGCCGCGCCGCCTTCTCGAACTCCAGGTCCTTGGCAGCCTGCTTCATCTCCTCTTCCAGGCCCCTGATGTACCGGTCGGTGCGGCCGGCCATGAAGGACACGAAGTCCTCGACGATCTCCCGGTGTTCCTCGGCGCTGACCCGGCCGACGCACGGCGCGGAGCACTTGCCGATGTACCCGAGCAGGCACGGCCGGCCGCTCTGCGCGGCGCGCTTGAAGACGCCGGAGGAGCAGGTGCGGATCGGGAAGACGCGCAGCAGCGAGTCGAGCGTCTCGCGGATCGCCCAGGCGTGGGAGTAGGGACCGAAGTAGCGGACGCCGGGGCGCTTGGGACCGCGCATGACCTGCGCGCGCGGGTACTCCTCGCCGACGGTGACGGCCAGGCTCGGGTAGGACTTGTCGTCGCGGTACTTGACGTTGAAGCGGGGATCGAACTGCTTGATCCAGGTGTACTCCAGCTGGAGCGCCTCGACCTCGGTGGTGACCACGGTCCACTCGACGCTGGCCGCGGTGGTGACCATCGTCTGGGTGCGGACGTGCAGGTTGGCCAGGTCCTGGAAGTAGCTGCTGAGCCGCGAGCGCAGGTTCTTGGCCTTGCCGACGTAGATCACCCGGCCGTGCGGGTCCCGAAACTTGTAGACGCCGGGCGAGGTCGGGATCTCGCCGGTCTTCGGGCGATAGGTTGCCGGGTCTGCCACAGGGAAAGCCTACGCGGCCGGGGGGACACACCAGGTCCCCCCAGCCTCAGCAGGCACTACAGGTGCTACAGGCAGACGGGCTCGGTGACGAACTGCGCGGTCCCCTGGGACAGCATGCCGACGACGCAGCGCGCGCTGGGGGCCATCGGCGCGACCGGCTTGGAGTACGGCCAGGCGAAGGTGTTCTCGCTCTGCGGGTCCAGGACGAAGGCTCCGTTGTCGTCGTCCCCGCCGCCCTTGACCGCGCCGCTCTTGTCGGCCCAGCGCCAGTGGAAGCGCAGGTTGTCGGCGCGCGGTCCGTCGACCTTGATGTAGCTGTCGCGGACCATGCTGACGGTGCGCTTGGCGGCGTCTCCGCAGACCTCGACGACCAGGAGGTTCTTGCCGGCGGCGACGCGGTGCAGGCCCAGGCCCAGGTAGGTGCCGTAGTCGTGGCACACGGTGATGGCCAAGGGGGCGGCGGGCGCGGCGGGGGTGCCGGAGCCGGTACCGCTGCCGGTCGTGCTGGCCGTGCTGGACGTGCTGGCCGCGCTGTCCGCGCTGTCCGCGCCGGTCGTGCTGTTCGCGCCGGTCGCCGAGACCGGGCCGGCGCCCAGCAGCGCCGCCCCGACCAGCGTCATCCCGATGGCCAAGGCCCTGCGGAACCTGCGGATGCTCACTGTGATGATCTCCCTTGTGTGTGGTCGGCGATCACGATCACTAGGGGTATCGGACGTGCCGCACGCAGGCTGAACACGGTGCCGCGTCCCCCGATCGGGGCGATTGGTGGGATGTTTCTCCGGTAGGCCTGAGGGCGGCCCGGACGTCGCGACGAACAGGGGCCCGGTGGCGCATACGACGTCGTTGCGGCGGCGTTTGTCAGCGTTTATCAGAGGGTTGCTGATGTACTGGTGCTATCTGTGGTTGCGCTCCTGTGGTTGCGCTCCATCTGCGCGAGCACGAAGGCCATGGCCACCAAGACAGCCGTCAGGTTCTCCGTACTCCCGACACCGCCGGAGGCGTTGTACTCCGCGAGCCCTAAGCGTTGCCCGCGCTTGTTGTGCCACATCCGGTGCAGACACTCCGCGAGCAGTGGCAGACTCACCGCACCGTTGCGCCCGCGCAGATCCCGCAGAATCAAATCCGGCAGGTCGGGATCGACAGTGAGCCCGACGCTGTCCGCCGGCCCGGTGATGACCGATCGCACTTGCGCGTCGGTCATCGGTGGGAGCAGATAGGTGTGTTCCTGGAGCAAAGGCGACAGGTACGGGTTCTCTAAGCATTGCCGCAAGTAGTCGACACGGAGTCCGACCACCACAAAGGTGGCGCTACAAGCGCGCCGGCAGAGCCCTTCAACGAAGGCATCTCGGCGCTTCGGACAGTGGCACTGCGTGAAGACTTCCTCGAACTGGTCCACCACCAGCACATCGCTGCGTTCGTCGGGCAGTTCCGGCTCCGGACCGGGATTGATGACCCGGACCGTGGGCGTCCCGTCGAGGTCCCGCAGTGCCGGTACCAGGCCGGCCCGCAGCAGCGAGGTCTTCCCGGCTCTCGAAGGCGCGATGACCGCATAGAGCCCGCGTCCGGTGAGTAGTTGCCGTCGCACCTCGGCCAGCAGCTCCCCCACTGCCTCGTCCCGGCCGAAGAACCACTGTGCGGTCTCCTCGGAGTACGGCGCTTTCCCCGGGTAGGGGCATTCCTGTCCGAGTCCGCTGCGGACGGCCGCCAGCAACTCGCCGTCGGCGCCCAGTGCCCGGTCGCAGGCCTGCGCCAGGTCCTCGGTCATGCGCTGCCGGCCGTTCTCGACCCGGCTGAGGTACCCGCGCGAATAGTGCGTCTCGCGCTCCAGCCGGCTGAGCGACCACCCCTGGTCGGCGCGGCGGGCGCGCAGCCGGCGCCCCGGGCGCGGGTCGACGCCGGAAGCGGTGTCGGGCAAGGAGACCCCCGAGCCGGTGAAGGGATGCCTGAGCTGACCACCTTCGGGGATCGGCGGCCGTGCGCGCGGGTCCGACACGCGGTCCGCACGGCCGCCTCATTCAGCGTTTTCGCTCGTTGGGGTGATACTCGGGCAATTCCGAACCGGCGTCGACCGCCCCGTACGGGTCTACTTCGAGGAGCCGGTGACGTCCACGTTCGCGCCGCTCACCGTGGCGGTCATGGCCGCCAGCGGGGAGGACGCCGGGCCGTTGATCACGGAGCCGTCCTTCGCGCTGAAGACCGAGCCGTGGCAGGGGCACGTGATCTTGTTGTCCGCCACGCTGGCCACCGTGCAGCCCTGGTGCGTGCAGACCGCCGTGAACGCCTTGTACTGCCCGGCCGCCGGCTGCGTCACCACGACCAGGTTGGACTTGTCGATGTACCCGCCGCCGACCGGCACGGAGGACGAGGGCACGGTCACCGTGCCGTTGCCGCTCCCGCTCCCGCCGCCGCTGCCGCCGCTACCGCTGCCGCCGGTCGACGAGTTGTCCGTCGACGAGTTGCCGCTGCTGCAAGCCGCGACCGCGCCCACCCCGGCCACCGGCACCACGACCAGCGCGGCGGCCTTCATGATGGACCGGCGGTCCGGTCCCGACTCCTCGACCTCAACATCTTCAGACATGGGCAGTAGTTCATCATGCCCGTCTGTGAGAATTCTTTGAGGCTCCGCTGTAAGCCCCGGATCAGACAGATTGCATGGCGGAGCCCGTGCCGATCGTCACCGATCGGCACGGGCCCGGATCCACAGCGTTATTTCTTGGCGGCCGCCTTCTTCGCCGGTGTCTTCTTCGCCGGCGCCTTCTTGGCCGCCGGGACCTTGGCCGCCGCCGCGGCGGTGGCGCTCTTCTTGGCCGCCGTCGCCGCCGTCGCAGCCGTCGCAGCCGTCTTCTTGGCCGCCGTCGCGGCAGTCTTCTTCGCCGGCGCCTTCTTGGCCGCCCCGGCCGCGGCGGCCGAGCCGGCCGCCGCCTTCGGCGCGTTGCTCCGCTTGGCCGCCTCGATCGCCATCGCGACCTTCGGCTTGCGCGCCTGCGCCGCGGTCAGCGCCGCGGTGGCCGCGTTGGCCTCGCCGGTCAGTATCGGCACCAGGAAGCGGCCGGTGTGGCTCTCGTCCACCTTCGCCACGTCCTCCGGCGTGCCCTGCGCGACCACGACGCCGCCGCCGCGCCCGCCCTCGGGCCCCATGTCGACCAGCCAGTCGGCGGTCTTGATGACGTCCAGGTTGTGCTCGATCACGATCACCGAGTTCCCGGCGTCGACGAGGCGCTGCAGCACTCCCAGGAGCTTGTTGATGTCCTCGAAGTGCAGGCCGGTGGTCGGCTCGTCCAGCACGTAGACGGTGCGGCCGGTGGCCCGGCGCTTGAGCTCGGCGGCCAGCTTCACGCGCTGCGCCTCGCCGCCGGACAGCGTGGTCGCCGACTGCCCCAGGCGCACGTAGCCCAGGCCCACGTCGACCAGGGTCTGCATGTGCCGGGCGATCGCCGGGACGGCCTCGAAGAACTCCGCGGCCTCCTCGATCGGCATGTCCAGGACCTCGCCGATGTTCTTGCCCTTGAAGTGGACCTCCAGGGTCTCCCGGTTGTAGCGCGCGCCGTGGCAGACCTCGCAGGGCACGTACACGTCCGGCAGGAAGTTCATCTCGATCTTGATCGTGCCGTCGCCCTGGCAGTTCTCGCAGCGCCCGCCCTTGACGTTGAACGAGAACCGGCCGGGCAGGTAGCCGCGGACCTTGGCCTCGGTGGTGTTGGCGAACAGCTTGCGGATGTGGTCGAACACGCCGGTGTAGGTGGCCGGGTTGGAGCGCGGGGTGCGGCCGATCGGCGACTGGTCGACGTGCACGACCTTGTCCAGCTGGTCCACGCCGTCCACCCGGGTGTGCCGGCCGGGCACGGTGCGCGCGCCGTTGAGCTCGCGGGCCAGCGTGGAGTACAGGATGTCGTTGACCAGCGTCGACTTGCCCGAGCCGGACACGCCGGTGACCGCGACGAACACTCCGAGCGGGAAGGCCACGTCGATGTCGCGCAGGTTGTTCTCCCGCGCGCCGCGCACCACGAGCTGGCGCTTGGGGTCGATCGGCCGGCGCATGGCCGGGATCTCGATGCGGCGCCGCCCGGAGACGTACTGGCCGGTGAGGGAGTCCTCGGAGGCCAGCAGTTCCTCGACGGTGCCGGAGACCACGACCTGCCCGCCGTGCTCGCCGGCGCCCGGGCCGATGTCCACGACCCAGTCGGCGATGGCGATGGTGTCCTCGTCGTGCTCCACCACGATCAGGGTGTTGCCCAGGTCCCGCAGCCGGATGAGGGTCTCGATCAGCCGGTGGTTGTCGCGCTGGTGCAGGCCGATGGAGGGCTCGTCGAGCACGTAGAGCACGCCGGTCAGGCCCGAGCCGATCTGCGTGGCCAGCCGGATGCGCTGGGCCTCGCCGCCGGCCAGGGTGGCGCTGGCGCGGTCCAGCGAGAGGTAGTCCAGGCCGACGTCGACCAGGAACTGCAGGCGCTCGTTGACCTCCTTCAGGACCCGGGCGGCGATCTGCGCCTCGCGGTCGGTGAGGGTGAGCTCGCGCAGGTACAGCGCGCATTCGCCGACCGGCAGCGCGCAGATCTCGTCGATCGAGCGGCCGCCCTGCTCGCGCTCCCCGCCCAGGGTGACGGCGCGGATGACGGGCTTGAGGCGGGTGCCGTCGCAGGCCTCGCACGGGACCTCGCGCATGTAGCCGGCCAGGCGCTCGCGGGCACTGTCGCTGTCGGCCTCGGCGTAGCGCCGGGTGACCCAGGGCTTGACGCCCTCGTAGGTGGTCTCCCAGGCGCGCTTGGAGCCGTGCCGGTTGGTGTAGCGGACGGTGATCTTCTTCTTGTAGCCCTCCAGGACCACCTTCTGCGCCTTGGCCGGGATCCGGTGCCACGGCGTGTTCACGTCGAAGCCCAGCTCCCCGGCCAGCGCGTTCAGGATGTGGTTCCACCAGCTGGAGCCCATCCCGGCGGTGGCCCAGACCGTGATCGCGCCCTCGGCCAGGCTCTTGTCCGGGTCCGGGATCACCAGCTCGGTGTCCACCTCCAGCTTCACGCCCAGGCCCGAGCAGGTCGGGCAGGCGCCGAAGGGGGAGTTGAAGGAGAACGAACGCGGCTCGAGCTCCTCGAAGGACAGGTCGTCGTAGACGCAGTACAGGTGCTCGGAGTACATGCGCTCGCGGTTCTCGTCGTCCTCGGGCAGGTCGACGAACTCCAGCGTGATCATGCCGCCGCCGAGCTGCAGCGCGGTCTCCACCGAGTCGGTGAGCCGGCGCTTGGCGCTGGCCTTGACCGAGAGCCGGTCCACCACCACCTCGATGGTGTGCTTCTCCTGCTTCTTCAGCGTCGGCGCCTCGGTGAGCTGCACCACGACGCCGTCGACGCGGGCCCGGCTGTAGCCCTTGGCCTGCAGCTCGGCGAACAGGTCGACGTACTCGCCCTTGCGCTCGCGCACCACCGGGGCCAGGACCTGGAAGCGGGTGCCCTCCTCCAACTCCAGCACCCGGTCCACGATCTGCTGCGGGCTCTGCCGGGCGATCGGGCGGCCGCAGACCGGGCAGTGCGGGCGGCCGGCGCGCGCGTAGAGCAGGCGCAGGTAGTCGTACACCTCGGTGATGGTGCCCACGGTCGAGCGCGGGTTCTTCGAGGTCGACTTCTGGTCGATCGACACCGCGGGCGACAGGCCCTCGATGAAGTCGACGTCGGGCTTGTCCATCTGCCCGAGGAACTGGCGGGCGTACGCCGACAGCGACTCCACGTATCGCCGCTGGCCCTCGGCGAAGATCGTGTCGAACGCCAAGGAGGACTTGCCCGAGCCGGACAAGCCGGTGAACACGATCAGGGCGTCACGGGGGAGGTCTACTGAGACGTCCTTGAGGTTGTGCTCCCGCGCGCCGCGGACGATCAGCCGATCCACTAGTGAAACCTTCCTGAAGACATGACTCGCACCGATGCTAGACGGGCCCTCCGACAAGTTCGGGTTTCCGCCCCGTCGCCGGCTCCGCGCCCCGACACGGGGCCGGTCGCCGGATGTGTGTGGCACAGGGGCGGCAGGTACGGAAGAGTTACCGCCGTGACCGAATCACCCACCATCCCCGCCTCCTTCGACGCCGCCGCCGATCTCGAGCAGATCACCGAGGCGACCGCGCACCTGCTGGACACCGTCGCCGACATGACGGACGAGGACCTGCGCGGACCCTCATTGTGCGACGGCTGGACGCGCGGGCACGTGCTGGCGCACATCGCGCGCAACGCCGACGGCCTGTCCAACATGCTCAACAGTGCGGCGACCGGCGAGGTCACGCCCATGTACGCATCTGACGACAAGCGCAACGCCGACATCGAGGCCGGCTCTTCCCGGCCGGTCGCCGAGCAGCTGGCGGACCTACGGGAATCGGCGGGCCGGTTCGCCGCGGCCTTCGCCGCCGCGCAGGCCGCGGGGAACTGGAACGCGCCGGTCCAGCGCACGCCCGGGGCGGCCGGGTACCCGGCCTACCAGGTGCCGGCCAAGCGCCTGGGCGAGGTGCTGATCCACCACGTGGACCTGGACCTGGACTTCACCCCGGCCCACTGGTCGGACGCGTTCACCGACCAGTGGTTCGCCGACACCCTGGCCCGGTTCCAGACCCGGGCCGACTTCCCGGCGCTGCGGCTGGACGCCGAGGAGGAGGACGTCGTCTACGGCGTGAAGGCGGCCCCGGAGGACACCGGCGTGGTCGTGGTGCGCGGACCGAAGCGGGCGCTGCTGGCCTGGCTGCTGGGCCGGGCCTCCGGCGACGGGCTGGTCGCGGTGATCCCGGCCGGCGGCCGCGGCCCGCTGCCGAAGCTGCCGGCCTGGGCCTGAGGGGCCGGCGATGACGTACCACGGCATCGTCCACGCCGGCGGCCCGCCGGCGGTGCACGAACTCGCGCAGCTGATCGTCACGAAGATCGCGCTGGGCCGGGAGGGCACGAACAGCTACCTGCTGCGCGACCGCCTCACCGGCGAGCAGGTCCTCATCGACGCCGCCGCCGACGCCCCGGCCCTGATCCAGCTGGTCAACGGCGAACTGGCGGCCGTGGTCACCACCCACCGCCACCGCGACCACTGGGGCGCCCTGGCCGAGCTGGTCGCGGCCACCGGCGCGGTGACGATGGCCGGCGCTTACGACGCCGGCGCGATCGAGGTGCCGACCAAGGTGCCGCTGCGCGACGGCGACGAGATCCAGGTCGGACGCTCGCACCTGACGGCGCGCCACCTGGCCGGCGACGCCCCCGGCGCGATGGCGCTGCTCTACGACGACCCCAAGGGGCACCCGCACCTGTTCACCGGCGACTGCCTGACCGGCGCGGACACGCACGGGCTGTCGCCGGCGGAGCTGCTGACCGGGGCGCTGGCCGCGCTGCCGGACGAGACGTGGGTGTATCCGGCGCGAGGGAACGACTCGACGCTGGGTGCCGAGCGGGCCGGGCTCGGGAGCGGGCTCGGCGGTTAGGACGACGAGGGCGGCGGGGTGTTCTCCGCCGCCCTGTGCATGTGCCACGCCCGATCCACCTCTGCCACCCAAGATTCCTTGCACCGCCTGGCGATCAGGCTCCGTGCCCACCTCCCGGCCTCATCTCGACCCGGCCTCATCTCGACTCGACCTCCGAAGGGACCCCGATGCCCGACTACACCGGCGACGTCACCCAGGGCGGCCCGCCCGCCGTCCGCGACCTGCCCGAGCTGACCATCACCAAGGTCTCGGTGGGCCCGATGGACAACAACGCCTACCTCCTGCGGAGCAAGGCCACCGGCACCCGCGTCCTGATCGACGCCGCCAACGAGGCCCCGACCCTGCTCGCCCTGACCCCCGACGGTCTGAGCGCGGTCATCACCACCCACCGCCACGGCGACCACTGGCAGGCCCTGGCCGACGTCGTCGCCGCCACCGGCGCCACCACCCACGCCGGCCGCGCCGACGCCGAGGGCATCCCGGTCCCCACCGCCGTCCCGGTCGACGACGGCGACGTCCTGCGCTTCGACGGCATCGAACTCACCGCCATCCACCTGGTCGGCCACACCCCCGGCAGCATCGCCCTGCTCTACCGCGACCCCGCCGAGGGCGGCACCCCGCACCTGTTCACCGGCGACTGCCTTTTCCCCGGCGGCGTCGGCGGCACCTTCGGCGACGCCGAGGCCTTCACCTCCCTGTACGAGGGCGTGGTGACGAAGATCTTCGACCGCCTGCCCGACGAGACCTGGGTGTACCCCGGCCACGGGAAGGACACGACGCTGGGCGCGCAGCGTCCGCAGCTGGCGGAGTGGCGGGCGCGGGGCTGGTAGGAGCTCGATGGACGGCAGATGGGCCGCGATAGACGCGGCGACCGTCGACGTAACGACACAGTGGGCCATGGGGCTGGGCTACAACAAGGGCGCGCCCGACGAGGTGCTGATCGGGCTCTTCGACGTGCCCAGGCGTCACGACTTCAGCCTGGGCTTCCTTTATCGCCGCGACGTGCCGAGCCGCGTCCTCGATGCCGCCATCGGCCACCCTGACCGCATCGTCAGGTTCCTGGCGGCCGAAGGCGGGAACCTGACCCCGGCGCAATGGGACCGGCTGGCCGCCGCGACGCCCACCGAGAAGGACCGAGCCATCGTCGCCGAGCTACGCGATGAAGTCGCGACCCGAGAACCGTGGGCGACCAAAGGAAGGGGCATCGAGAGGCCCCCGCACCCCGACGCCGCCCCACCGGCCTCCCCCGCCGAGATCGCCGAGTGGGCCGATGCCGTCGAGGACATCTCGCCGGACGCCCACAGCAAGGCCCTGTGGTGGGTCGCCGCGCTCCACGACAATCCCGACGCCATGCGCCAGCTCGCCGCGTCCCCCAAGGCATTGGTCCGGCGCAGCGTCGCGCGGGCCCGGCATCTGCCGCCGGACGTCGTGGACCGGCTCGCGCACGACGAGGACCGCGTCGTGCACCTCTTCCTGACCGAGTCCTGCGACGACGCGACGCCGGAGGTCCTGCTCAGCGTCTGGAGCTGGTGGCCCGGCAGCCTCTCGTTCCCGGGACGCCCCCCGCAACCACCCGAACTTCCCGAAGGACCGCCTGCTCCGCTTCGCCGACGACCCGAACCCGAGCCTGCGGCTGCTCGCATTGACCGACAAGGCATCGACCCCCGAGCTCGTCGATCGGTTCGCGGACGATCCCGAGCTCCAGGTCCGTCAGGCGGCCGCCGCCGATCCGCGCATGTCCCCCGGGCCCCTCATCAGGCTGCTCCTGGAGCTGCACACCGCGCAAAGCGCCGCTCAGAACCCTGCCATCCCGGTGCCGGTCATGCACCACATGGTCGAGCTGACGCAGCGCGCGCCAGTACCTCAACCGTCCCCACCTCACATCTTCCAGAAGTAGACGACCGCGTTCTGGTCGTTCGTGCTCCCGTCCCGCTTCACCGCATGGCCGGTCACTCTGTCAGGTCCCTGCGGAACTTTGGAATCATCGATCCATGCCCGTTCTCAGCGATCCCGCGGTCCGTTTCCGAAGCTCGTTCGTGGCCGCCGTGAAGGAGTTCCGAGCCGACCACGAGTACGAGGTCTCATGGTTTGTCACGGACGTCGATGACGAGGCCTTGCACGACGAGGCGGGCTTCGAGAAGTACATCGCGCGGGTGCTGGCCGAGCGTACCGACGCCGGCGTCTCGCCGGGCTTCGTCCGCGTGACCACCCTGTGGTGGACCGAGGGCGAGGAGATGCTCGGCCGCCTGGCGATCCGCCACTCCCTGACCCCGCGCCTGGAACGCGTCGGCGGCCACATCGGCTACGACGTCCGCCCCAGCGCGCGCCGACAGGGCCATGCGGGAGCGATGCTCAAGGCCGCGCTCCCGCTCGCCGCCGAGCTGGGTATCGCCGAGGCGTTGCTGACCTGCGACATCACCAACGCCGCCTCGCGCCGGGTGATCGAGGCGAACGGCGGACGGTTCGTCAGCGAGATCGACGGCAAACTGCGTTTTCGAGTCCCCACCTCGTGATCCGGGCGCGTGTCGACCTCGGGGACGAGACTTGGGCATCAGTGCCGGTCGGTTCTGGCGCGCCTGCCTCACCCGAATCCGTGATCACGCCATCCTGATACCCGTGGCGCGAACGTGGAAGGTGCACGGCACCGCGGGGTTGATGGTGCTGCTCACGGCGATCGCGGGCTGGGTGGACGCGGTCGCCTACGTCCGCTCCGGTTCGGTGTTCGTGGCGAACCAGACCGGTAACGCGGTGTTCCTGGCGGTGCAGGTGGCCGAGCGCTGGGTGCCGGGTGTGCACAGCGCTGGGGTCGTCGCCGAGCCTGACACGTACGGGCCCGTCTCCTCGCTGCTCGGGTTCTGCGTGGGTGTCGCGGTCTCGGTGGTGCCGCTGCGCCGCTCGCGCCGCACCGGCGACGGGGAGGCGCCGTGGATCCTGCTGGCGACGGAGGCGCTGCTGCTGGGGTCCGTGACCCTGTTGGGGACGGAACCGCGGGAGCTGCGGCTCGGGCTCGCCGCCGCCGCGATGGGGGTGCAGAGCGTCTACGCGGCAGGCGTGGCGATGCGCGGGGTGTCGACCACCACGCTCACCGGCACCCTCGTGACGCTGATCTCGACTTTCGCCGAGGAGCCGGGCCGTCGCGCCCGCAAGGGGATCATGGTGCTGGCGACGGTCTGGGCGGCGTACACGATCGGCGCGTGGGGCGGCGCGGCGGCGGGTTTGTCGTGGTCGATCGGCACGGTGCACGGGGTGGCCGCGGCGGTCGCGGGGCTGGCGGCGATCGCGGTGTGGGGTGATCGGCGGGGCCGGATGAGGGATGCGGCGCTCTGAGGCCGTGAGGCCGGGTCTGGCGCCGGCAAACGCGACTGGCCACCGTTCTAGCACCACTACCGCGTCCAACCGCGCCAGCCACCGTTCCAGCCCCAGCTCCGCATCCAACCGCGCTGGCCACCGTTCCAGCACCACTTCCTCGTCCAACCGCGCCGGCTACCGTTCCAGCACCACCTCCGCGTCCAACCACGCCAGCTTCTCCGGATTGCGCACCGCGTAGATCCGGCTGATCCGTCCGCCCTCGATGGCGAAGCTCAGCACCGTCGTCACATCGACCTCGATCCGGGCGGCCGGCGCGCCGTTCACCCACACCGTCCCGGTCGAGAAGCGCTCCCCCGCCCACTGGACCGCCGCGATCAGGTACGTCGCCGCTTCCTGTGCCCCGACCACGGGGTGGCGCGTCGTCGGGACCACGCCGCCGCCGTCGGCGACCACCACGACGTCCGGCGCCAGCACGTCCATCAGGGCCCGCAGATCGCCGTTGCCCATCGCGGCCAGGAAGCGTTCGACGACCAGTCGCTGCTCGGCCCGGTCGACGCGCATCCGCGGCCGGCGCGCGGCGACGTGCTCGCGGGCCCGCTTGGCGGTCTGGCGGACCGAGACCGGGGTCTTGCCCAGGGCGCGCGCGATCTCCTCGTACGGCGTGGCGAACACCTCGCGCAGCACGAACACCGCGCGCTCGACCGGTTTCAGCGTCTCCAGCACGGTCAGCAGCGCGACCGAGACGCTCTCGGCGAGCTCGACGTCCTCGGCGACGTCGGGGCTGGTCAGCAGGGGCTCGGGCAGCCAGGAGCCGACGTACTCCTCTCGCCGGCGGGCCAGCGTCCGCAGCCGGTTCAGGGCCAGCCGGGTCACGATCCGCACCAGGTAGGCGCGCGGGTCGCCGACGGTGGCGCGCAGCCCGGCGTCCACGTCGGCCCACCGCAGCCACGTCTCCTGCACCACGTCCTCGGCGTCGGCGGCCGAGCCGAGCATCTCGTAGGCGACGGTGAACAGCAGGCCGCGGTGGACGACGAAGGGATCCGGCTGCCGGCTCATGGAGCCGAGGCTACGTCCGCCGACGGCACCGCCAGCGGCGCCAGGCCGCACGCCGCGGAGAACTCCTGCGACCGGATGCCGAGCGCGATGTTGGCCCGCGCGGTCAGGTTCGCCGCCGCGACCCGCGCCGCCAACTCCACCATCGCCGCCGGCCCCAGCCGCGCCAGCAGCCAGGCGGACAGCTCGTCGGTGACCGCCGGCGGCGTCTGGCTCATCGCCTCGGCATAGTCCATCACTCGGCGTTCCAGGACGCTGAACACATCGGACTCCCGCCAGCGCGGCACCTGCCGCACCTTGTCCTCGTCCAGGTGGCGGCTGTGCGCCATGAAGTACGCGAAGTCCAGGCAGAAGCCGCACCCGACGCGCCCCGCGGCGGCCATCGCGGCGTAGGTCGCCAACGGCTCGCCCAGGGCGTCCCACTTGTCGACCTTGCGCCCGAACCCCATCAGGGTCTTGAAGACCTTCGGCTGCTGCCACATCACCCCGACCGAGTCCGGGACTTGGCCGAGCATCTTGCGGGTCAGCATCTTCACCATGGCCCCGTACACGCCGGTGATCTCGGCTTCGGGGACTCGTGTCTGGGTGGTGGTGCCGGTGGTCGTGCCGGTGGTCGTGTCACTGGTCATGTCGCTGCTCATGGCGACCTCCAGGTGTCTGAGTCGGATTCACGCATTCAGACACCGGCGCGCCGCCGGACGTGACTTCCCGCAGGTCAGAGCGCCGCGGTGGCGGGCGGGGCGAGCCACGGCGCGCCGCCGGCCCGGCTCCAGCACCTCGCGCCAGTACCGGAACACGGTCCCCCGCACGATCCGCAGGCCGCCGGCCGCGATCAGGCCGGACACCGATGCGGCTCCGCCCTCGGCGTCGAAGGCGACCAGCACCGGGACCGGCTCGCCGGTCCGTCCCGCCAGATTGCGCTCCTCGGCTGTCGGCTCGCGGAACACCGGGTCCTGGAAGAAGGCCGGGCACTGGACGTAGACCGGATCGGTGACGCGCCCCGTACCGAGAAGGCCCAGAAGGCCCAGAAGGTTCAGAAGGCTACCGGCACCGGCGCCGGACCGCGCGTGAGATAATCGGGTAGGCGGGTCGGTCACCCGACCCGCCTCCCACACCACCGGACATGCGGGCCACGCATCCGGCGGTTCGTCAGGCTGATCTCAACTTCT
>NZ_JBGCCP010000068.1:0-25293 GCF_041262705.1 Catenulispora sp. MAP12-49
ACGATGACGCCCTTGCCTCCGGCTCGGAGTTAGGACCGCCTCCTCCTCCAGGGGACTTCCACCCCCAAACAACCGCCCATGCTGGGCGCACAAACAGAAAGCCGCAGCTCATAAAGGCTGCGGCATTCGAACACCAGTGCCCCCGGAGGGGCGCCGTCAAGATGGGCACGGTGTCCACCTGGTGTTGAGCTCGCAGCTGGTGGTCGCAGGAACCATCCTCCTGTAGCTTCCGAGGCCGTAGGCCCAGCCACAAAAACCGGCATGGGTATCCGCGGGAGCCCCGACCAGTCGACCGCGACTCCCGCCGTCACCGCGGATCCTGAAGGTCCTCCGCGAACCGTTCCTATGCAGCGCGGCACAGAACCTCCACCCTCGTCGCCTTCCTCCTGGAGCACCTCGACGACCTCGAACGCATAGCTCGCGGCTAGCACCGAAGGTGCATGCAGAACTTCGCAGCAAAGCAGCCGCAGACCTTCACGCATCACACCAGCATCTCGTCCAGGAGCTCGGGCCAGCCAGATCTGGGAGGCGGCGCGGCACCCTCCGCAGCCACGATGGAAAGCAGACACCACAGGCACGGCCGGCTTGCTCAGAAAGCGTCAGTCAGCAGGTAGCCGCTGGGATCGCAGGCATCGACCTCATCCTTTGTCGTCGCGCGAGCGACACCCAACAGCACCGCAGGGACAAAGCAGCACCCGTCGCCATCGGCCGCCTCATGAGCTGCCGCTCAAGCCACGAGTATCCCAGGCCCACACGAGGGCACGCCGTATGACGTCCGAGGGCGTTGCGCTACCGGCGGGAGGCTACGGACCGCGACAGAATCTGAGCATGACGCGCAAGTCGGGTGATGCGAAGAACGTTCTCGGGTCGGCTACGACTAGCGTGGCCGGCAGTGCCGCGGGAGCCGTGGTCGGTGGAGCGGTGGGTGGCCCCGCAGGCGCCGTGCCGGGGTCCGCGTTCGGCGCTTCCGCCCCTTACGCTACTTTCCAAGAAGTGACCCCACACCCACACATCCTCAAAAGACTTGAGGCAAATAACTAGACCCATGCTGGCCGCTATGATCGCAGCCTTTTGATGAAATACGGACTGGTAAAGGGTCACACGATGGCGTTGCGATCCGCGGCCGGGCCCTCACTGCCGAGCGTGAGGTAAATCACGTCTACCCGATGTATCAGCGCAGCGGATCGGTTCTCCGCGCGCGCATGGAATAGGTCCAGCCCTTACCGCCACCGCCGGGGCCAGGCCGAACCATCTACCTCATCTGACGTTGACTGAAACTCACAGTGTTGGGATTCTAACTCCGCGAGATCATCAGACCTCCAGTCGGGGGGTCGCTCGAGTGATTGAACATCCGACCGCCGAGATATTCACGTCAATCCACATCGGTACGCCTGCGGAGTACCATTACTTGAGCTTCATAACAATCAACGCGCGGTCGTAGGGAGATCGCCGTCGCGGATCTCTCCCTAGCCGTGGGTGCGCGTCGCCACGGATACCGCTTATCAATTTCTCTCTTCGTGAAGGGGCGAGTGCGCGCTCTCTGCACAAAAATGACCCGGACCTCTGGCGCGCGCGCCATGCAACCGCTTCACCGCACTCCTTGTGTGGAATAATTCGTGGCACCGATACAGTTGGTCTCCGGACCCTAGGCCATGAGCTGGTCGAATTCCGTCGATCGATGGCGTCGCCGTGCACCTCGGTTTCATGATGCCGAACCAGGGTTTCCGTCCATCCACCGGAATGTCGCCATCCGGCCCAGAGGGGAGTATGCGCTTTCGCGCGTTTCCTAGGCCTCTGGGTGAATATGAAACTGAATCGCTGCATCTGGTACGGAGATGCTTTCAGCTAACCAATTTCCGTCACGAAGGTGACGGGACAGCGAGGCTATTGTGAGATTACTTATCATCGAAGACGACTTGAGGGTCAGCGCCGCTATGCGTTCCGGTCTGATTCGTCACGGGTTCGATGTACTCTCCGCGAGCGCGCCGTCTCAGGGATATGACGCCTTGGCTGCCGGACCCGACATGGTGCTGCTCGATCTCGGGTTGCCTGATCTGGACGGGTTCCGGGTCTGCGCCCGGATCAGGGAGCTGTCGTCCGTCCCGATCATCATCGTGACCGGTCGCGACGACATCCGGTCACGCGCGCACGGGTTGAACCTCGGAGCGGACGACTACATCGTCAAGCCCGTCAGACTCCCGGAACTGATCGCCAGGATCCACGCGGTCGCCCGCCGGATCCGCCCGCAAGCCGCGCACGAGGACGGCCACCAGCCTTCCGAGGTGTTCCGCGTTCTGTGCCCCCACGGTGCGACGCTCGTCGTGGACGGGCGTAGACGTACGGTCTTGGTCAATGGGACGCCCGTCTCCCTTACCCGCAAAGAGTTCGACCTCATCGGGCTGATGGCGGGCCAGCCGGGCATCGTCTTCCGGCGCGATCAGATCATCAGCGCCGTGTGGAGCACCCTGGCCAAAGGTGTGGATCGCACCCTGGAGGTGCACGTCGCATCGCTGCGCAAGAAGCTCGGTGTTCCCGGTCTCATTGAGACGGTCCACGGCATCGGCTACCGGCTCGCGCACTGACTCATGCGGATCCGGCTCGCCGCCCTTGTCACGATTCTGGTCTTCGGCCCCCTTGCCACACTGTCGCTGTGGCTGGTCTGCCACGACGCGGCCAACCGGCAACGGGCCTTCTACTTCGCGAAGTTGGCCGACACCGCCCGCTTGGCGCTTATGGCGCAGACGTCCACCGGGCCGCTGGACCGGGAAGCTCTCCAGCGGGACATCATCCGCTACGACCGGGCCTATTCAGTTTCGGCGGCCGTCGCCTTCCGGGATGGGACCTTCCTGGCCTCGCGCCAGCCGGCGGCACTGTCCTCACCCGGGGCGTCCGGACTGGTCGACGCGGTCTGGAACGGCAGGGCGACCGCGCCGCCGGAGTTGATCTGGCCTTGGCTCCACCGCCCGGTGCTCGCCGCTGTTCCGGTGGTGGTCCACGGCAAGGTCATCGCAGTCGCCGTGACGCTGTGGCCCACGGACAGCCTACGATCCGCGTGGTGGCGCGAACTCAAGTGGTATGCGGTCGTCACGGCACTCGCGCTGAGCACCGGCGTGCTACTGGCGACGGCATTCGCGGGCTGGGTCCTGCGGCCGGTTCGTGCTCTGCAGGCCGCCGCGGGCCGGCTCCGCGACGGGGCCTTCGACACCGTGGCAGAGGCCGGCCCGGGACCGGCCGAGCTCCGACGACTCGCCACCGCCTTCAACGAGATGGCGCAGACGACACGACGCTCGCTGGATCGGCGGGCGACATTCGTTGCCGATGCCTCCCATCAGCTCCGCAACCCGCTGGCCGCACTCATCTTGCGGCTCGACGAACTGGCCGAGGCACCGGCGGCCGACAGGCCCGGCGTGCACTCGGCGGTCAGGAGGGAAGCCGAACAGCTGACCCTGGTTCTCGACAGGCTCGGTAAGCTGGCAACTGCTGGACACACCGGCTCACGTCGCGCTCCGGTCGCCCTGGCCGCCCTGGCCGCACAGCGAGTGGCGGCCTGGACGCCCGCTGCCTCGGCTCGCGGAATCGTCTTCGACATCCCAGCGGGTATCCCCGCCTTCGTCTCCGCCGACGAGGTCCTCGCCGGATCGGTCATAGACGCCATCCTCGACAATGCCGTCAAATACAGTCCGCAGGGTGGTCGTATCAACGTTCTGGTCGCGGCGCAGGGCGACTCCTTCATTCTGGAGGTCGCCGACGAGGGCCCCGGGGTCGGCGACGCTGACATCGAACGGCTCGGAGAGCGCTACTGGTGCGGTGCGGACCGGCGGCGGACCGAAGGCACCGGGTTGGGACTGAACATCGCCCGGACCTTGTTGGCGTCCATGGACGGCGACATCGGCTTCGCCCACGCGGCCGCTGGCGGCCTGGTCGTCCGGATTCGGCTACCTCGGTTCAAGTCAGAAACCGACGACCGGTGAGCCGGCCATTGTCCACGGTCGCCGTCACACCGGCGGGAGGCTGTCCAGAACCACTTTGAAGACGACCGTGACGACATTGTCCGCGCCGACCCCGAACGCGGCCGCCAATACGTACGCGAGAGCCACTTCCCCGCCGGTCGCCTCCGACATCCACAGCGCCTCAGCGCAAGCGGTCTCGGAGTAGGCCGTCAGCACCGCCAACGGCTCCTGAGACTTCAGAAACCGGCTCGCGTTGTGCTTGTGCGGCGTCAGAGTGTACGTCGAGCCCCCCATGACAGCATCGACCCGGAACGACCTGCGCAGGACCCGGCCGGGACTCGGCCTCAGCGACACCACGCTGCCGTCCAGGCGCAGGACCAATACCTCAGGGTCCCGGCTCCTGATGGGGACCCAACGACGGGTCGCCGCTCCTTCGGCACGGGTGATCGTCGCGGTCGGGATCCTCGGTCCAGATACGGAGACCACACCAAGATCGGTGTCGATCGCGATCTCCAGCCGGCCCACCACCTCATCATCGACGAACTCTGTCCTCACGCCTCGTCCTCTCGCGACCGGATCGTCTCGGTCGTCCGATCTCCAGGGAACTGCCGGTGGCGAACACGGACGGTACGGCCCCGGTACAAGAAGCCTGACACATCCTCGAATGAGAGATCCAGGCCTATCCCGTCGCGTTCGGCATGCAGGTGAAGGTGCGGCTCGGTCGTATTGCCGGAGTTCCCGATCTCGCCGAGCGGCTGCCCGGCTGCCACCCGGTCACCGACCGCGACTATGACGGTCCCGAGGCGGAGATGCGCGAGATGCACGGTTTCACTCCCGGTGTCGATGCTCACGTGGTTGCCTGACGCCGGGCCGTATCGAATCCGACCCACAGGCTGGTCCGGCATCCCATCGACCGCTGAGACGACCAAGCCGTCGCAAGGGGCGCAGACCCGGGCACCGTAGGCCGGATAGCCGGCAAACGCGCCATAGTCACCGCCGGAGCGTCCGCGAGACTGGGAGTGGGACCGGACCAGATCGATGGCTCCGCGCTGCTCCCGGACCGAAGCATGGCGGTTCATCAACCGACCGCCGCCCTGAGCGACGATCCAGCCCCCGCCCTCGAGCGGAAAGCACAAGGGCTCGGACAAGGGGGTCCCCCACCGATATCGCCGACCGGCCAGGACGATCGCGATCACTGCGATCAGTGCCGCGGCCCAGCAGATCGCCCAAGCGCTATCGGATCCCCTCGGCAGCGACGACAGCCGGTAGGCGGAAGCCGCGGAAGCGATCAGCCCGGCCACGATAACCCGCCGTACACGCCATCTCATGACTGCCGGACACCAGAGGCCCTCGATGAAGGCGTACGCCGTCACCAGTCCGAGAACGGAAGCGGCCCAGGTGCTCGCCGAAACAGCGTTCCAACATCTCCAGATCTGGTACAGAGCCACTGCCACGACGGCCAGGATCAGGACACGGCCAAGCGTCTTCGACGCCCCCTGTTGTGTGCCCCGATACGGCCGGAGCAACAGACCGGACAGGGTACCGTCGGGATCGACCTTCCCCCAGGCCAACATCCGCCCATCCTCCCCGATGACCACCAGTCCGTCGGGGCTGTCCTCGACCGCTGTGAAGACGCCGATCGTCTTCGCCGTCTCGTCCAGCACTCGCTGGAACTCCTGCTCGCCAATGGCTTCGGCGACTTTGGGGGCGAACCCGCGCCGGTCACCGACGGATGCGGTGAGCAACTGCTCCAGCGCCGAGCCGACCCGTCGGACGTCCCACGGGTCCGCGTCGTTCAGATCGTGCACGAGCGCTCCCATGGCCCCGGGATCCGATGGCGGTTCTTCGCAACCACCCGATAGACCACCTCGGCGAGGTTAACAACGCCGGGTGTTCGCAGAACCCTGCTACAAACCCGGGCACGGCGGTTTCCCGTTCCGGCCCAGGCCGCAAACGCCCGAGCGCCGCCGTAGCGGTGTCCGTCCGCGACGAACCACATCCGCGCCCGCACCCCCTCCTCGCTCAGGTCGTAGACAGCCAGATCAACGGACTGCCACGGCAGGAGGGTTCCCTCCATTGCGAACTTAGCGGCCAGATGGCGGATAACCGCGCGGCAGAAGCCGCATTCGCCATCGTAGATCACCACCGGCTGCCCGTCAGTCATGGTCCACCCCGCCGACCATCCTGGAATCCACGGCGGGAGACGCAGTCGCGAATCCCGCAGTCGGTGGCACGGCCGCAACCAGTGGCGCCGCAGGGCGTCCGAGGGACCGCCATCCGGCAACCGCTCGTCCACGCAATGGCAGAGTCCGCTTCCACAAGGCGCGGTAGTCGTCATCCCGCATGGCCATGCAGTCCGCACCGATCATGATCAGCCCGAAGCAGACCAGGCCCATGAAGGCCATGATCCCCAGGTGAAGCCCTTCCAGGGACAGGGCGTTGGCCTTGCGAACCCAAGCACGGCTGCTCAGGACCGCGAACGGGAAGGCGAGCTCGATGAAGATCGTCACGTAGCATACGGCCGTCCCGACGTATGCGTTCGACATGAGATGCGAGTATGTGTAGGACATCTGGAAGCCGGTGTCGCGGCTGATGTAGTACATGGCGACGCCGTCCTGCCAGAGCTTTCCGGCGATCTTCCAGTAGCCGGACGTCAGATAGAGGACCGCGACCTGGAAGACGATCAAGTAGGCAGCAAGGTTGTGCAGGAACGTCGCAGCCTTCGGACGCCGTGCCGCTCGGAGCCGGGCTCGCCGTTTCTTCGCCCCCGGGGCGAGGTACGCGTTGGACACGGTGAACACCATGAAGATGATCACGATCTGCGCGAGGTTGTCGCCACCTTCAAGGATGTCCTGGTTGCGGAGGTGGAGCGACCACATGAGCACCGCCTGCACCAAGGTAAGGGCCCTGCCCCCGTAGACCATGAAGGCCAGGGAACTGACGATGGTGAGGTGGAAGAGGACCTCGAACCACGCTTGCGAGTCACTGATGAGGAAGAGAGAGAAGCCCGCGTGCGGAAGAGACCTCGAGGCGACACTCGGCGAGTCGTAGGAGTTCGGACCCCAGAAGAACTCCCGGTTCCGGTAGTCGGACAGGCAGTAGAGCACTGTCGCGAGGCCCAAGACGATGCGCAGCAGAGAGATGCCGATCAACCGGTACTCAGTGCACGCCACACGAAGGATCGCGCTGTCGATCCGCCGCATACCACGGCCGGCCACGGCCCTGGCTACTCCCATCATTTCTCCACCCCGTCCACGTACGGCATCCATGAGGTCTGAAGCTCCGGCTTCTCAGGCTCGTGAGGCGTCGGAGCCACGTATCTCTGCGAGAAGGGGACGATGTCCTGACGCTTGAAGGTCGCCCGAATGGCGACGATCTTCGCTCCCGGATACAGCGTCGCCGCGCGAGCCGAGAGGAACCGCTGCATCTCGTCGAACGACGGGGCGAACTGGGCGTCGAGATCCTTGCGCATGGCCGGCTGCATGTCTTTCGACGCCTTGTCGATGCCGTTGGAGGTGCGCGTGTACTGGTCGGCGGCCTCCTGGAAGGCGAGCAGGACGCCTGGAAGCTTGGAGGGAAGGAGCCGATTGCTCCGGGGCATCCGGTCGATCGCGTACTCGACCTCCACGGGCTGTGTGGTCACGACCGCCACTGAACCCTTCGGCAGCAGCTCGGCTTCCAAATAGAGGCGGTCGTTGCTGGTGCCTGGGGTCGGCGCGAAAAGCTCCCAGTCCTGGCCGAAGTAGGGTTCCAGCACAGAGCTCGCTTGGTGTCCCAGCCGGACTTTCACCGGAGACGGCGGAGCGTTGTACACCAGGCAGGCAAGGCTGAACACGGTCACCGGGACCAAGGCGAACAGCACGCAGATGCGCAGCCTGGCCGAAAGGATGGACACTGGGACCGGCGCATCCCCATCCGAATCGCCGGCACGGTTAGTCATGGGTCTCTCCTCATTGCAGTGAGCGATCGGAAGCGGGGTGCGCGACGGCGGAGCCCGCCGCCGCGCACGCCTTCTCAGTTGCCCGAGTCGAACTGGGCGTCGTCGCTCTGGTAGCCCCGCTGGTAGGCGAAGGCCGTAGAGGGGATCCCGCTGCTGGACGAGGACGACTCGCTGCTGCTTGAGGACCGCACATTCGTGGCCGCGACGGCGACACGCGGGGTGGCCCTCGTAGTCACCACCGCGACCTGGTAGGCGTGGTTCGCGACGGCGTCCACCACGGCGCCGAGGAACGCCGGCTGGTCGGTGTCGTCGAGAACAGTGGCGGTGGTCGCCGGCGCGGCTACCGCCTGCGCGGGCAGGGTGTCGGCCGACGCGCTCGAACCCGCGCCGACCATGACGCAGGTTGCGATCGCCGGCACGGCGATCGCTCCGGCGACGGCTTGCTTAACTCGCATGGACGTTTTCTCCTTCATTCCGCTTGACTAGTGGTGCACAGCTCCGATCCGCGCCGTCAGAGGACGCGGATAAGGCGAGATTCCGTATCCGCGGTAGCGCGAATCGGCGAGGACAGGCTATGCCTCACGGGGAGCGGGAAAGAGAAACTGAGGATTATTTGAGATTTCCGGGCTCAATTCGACAGAGACTGTGGTTGCCTGAAGGCATCACCGGCACGGGTCAACCAGGGAAATCAGCTGGCGAGGAGCCGACCATGGGCGCGAGTATCCGCGCGGATGCCCCATGGTCGATATATATGTACTGACCGCCGCGATTTGGATACCCCCGGGTGAACTGGCAGCGACCGGCGAGCCAGGGTATTTCTCAATGGAATCGACGTCGAGATTCCCGTTTCCGACATCCCTGCCAAGTCGCGCTCGCGGAAGCCCTTCTTCTCGGCCTTACGCCTGTGTATGCGATCGGCCTGTAGATCAGGCTGGACGGCGGAGTCTCGGGCCACAGCCAACCGAAGACGACGGCTCCTGGCAACTGTCGTTACACAACCACCCGGACACCACAGCCTTCACCACATCCTGAGATGGTCTATGTGGCGACAACGACACAAGCCATCGCTCGCCCCTGCCGTCGCCAACGACGTCGCAGCTCACAGCCCCAATTCAGGCTGGGGCATTGACTTCGATGGCCCAGCGGTCGCAGCACGGCTGTTCCACGGTCACGATGCGAGTCCGAGGATCGTGAATGAGCGTTCGGGCGTCGTGCGGACCAGCGGGTGGCGCCGGTATCGTCGCGTCCGACCAGGTGAAATGCGCCGATGGCGAGGTTGCGCAGCGAGCCCACAACGTGGAGGCCGGAGCGGGTGCGGACGCGGGAGGCTGGTGACGCCCAGGACCCCGAGGGGGCCCCACGGCCCGCGCAGCGCCGGTACAGCATCGCCAGAAGATGCGCCCGGGTATCCGCGACGAGCTCGGCGATCGCGTGCATAGACCGTATCCCGGCGACCACCGCCGCGTTCGCCATCCTCCTGGCCGCCGCGATGGAGAAGGCCGACGACTGGACCGCACCGTGCCCATCTTGACGGCGCCCTACATAGGTTCAAACCTGCGCACGCGTGCACCCATTCTGACCTGGGCATCAGCACCTTGCGGAAACACAGGCAGGCGGACGACCTTGATTCGCCGCTGGTCTACTTCACCCTGACCTGCAGTTTCAGCTCTACTTGTGTGTGCCCCCGGAGGGATGCGGTTCAGATGGACACGTGGTCGACCAGCATCGAAGCACCCAGCTTTCGATCAGCGGCACGGTCTTCCTCTGATTTCGAGGACGCGCCACCAGCGGACTCTTAATCTGCGGGTTCGGGGTTCAAGTCCCTGGCTGCGCACCCTCAGCTGGCCCCAGCTCAATGTTATGAGCTGGGGTTTTGCCTTTGCGCCTTGCAGTGGTTGAGCCTCTTGATGAGCCGTCAGGAGTGCTGCCGGTGGATCGGCGGCAGACCGCTGCCGGACCAGCTGGTTGAACCACCCCGACGCTCACGCCAGGCGCGGACCGGTCCCGTCCGCCCGGGTGAACACGACCCCGGTGCTATTCTTCCTGGTTTCTGAGCTTTTTGTAGGAGTCCGTGCCGAGTCCGTTGAGAGCCGCGAGCGTCGGACCGATTCCGAAACTGCCGTACGCCTCACGGACCAGCGCCTGCCGCTCGGCCGCGGTCAGCTGTCGACCTTCGGCAGTCCCGGCCGAGCCAGCCGCCATTGCGCGATCAGGCGGGCCAGCTCCTCCTGGTCGAGGGAGTCGCTGATGACGACTCGGATCGCGCGAAGACCGCTGCCGGGGTCATTCGCTGTCGGGGGTCGCGGACGCCCGGGAAAGGGCTCGACCCGCAAGATGTCCGGGTCACGGCTCAGCGTTTCAGCCAAGTTCCACAAGTCGCTCTCGGCTGCAGTGCTCAAGACGTATTCCATCGCCGCCGATATCCTCTCAAGCTCCCCGCTCGCCACCCCGGGGAGGTATCAGGCCTCTCATTCCCGGCGTCTGCGATATCCCCGGGCTGCGCGGTAATCACACCTCACTGGGCCGGTCATCTGCACGGATCGCCAATGCGGCAGCGCTGGATTGCGCCTGCGACCTCTACCTCAACGGTCCCGACCTCTGATCAGATTCAGGCACTCCCGAAGGACTTACGGCCCCGACCACTAAGTCCAGATCAGCCCAGATGATGCCGCGCGCCTCGCCACGGCGCAGCCCCGTCAGTGCGACGAGGTGGAACAGCGAGAGCCTTCTGCCCTGGCTGCCCGGCCGACAGCGAGGTGCACCGCGCCGCTTGGCATGGAGTGTTTCGGGGCATGTTGTGCCCCAGGTGTGCCTTGTACCGGCCCGACGTGCCGCTCGTAAACTCAGAGCGCACGGCTAGTACCGCAGGGGTCTGACGCGGATCGGGGAAGAGGACATGCCTGAGGGCGAACGCTCCTTTCAAGAGATGCTGCGCCGCCGACGGCGCGCGGGATTCATCGCACGGGATGCGGAGCTCAGCCAGTTCCGCATCAATCTCACGCTCCCGGTCGACAGTCCAGACCGGAGCTTCGTCGTCTCCGTCCACGGTGATGGCGGCGTCGGGAAGTCATCGCTTCTCGGCCAGCTACGGCGAATAGCAATGGAAAACGGGGCAGCTGTCGCGACCGTCGAGGATCCGATCTTCGAAGTCCCCGACGCCATGCGGGCGATAGCCGTCGATCTGGCCGGCAGCAGCCCCACCATGGGCGAGTTTCTGCGACTGTATGACACCTACAGGCGTCGACGGCTGGAAGCCGAATCAGATCCGCAGGCCCCTAGCGGCCTCGCCTCATTTATGACTCGAACGGCCGTGCGTGCCGGTCTCCATGCCGCGCACGCCGTTCCAGGAGTTGGTGGGTTGATCCAGGAGGTCGACTCGGTCACCCTTGCCGATCAGGCCGACCGCCTGCGCGCGTTCCTGGGAACCAAATTCCGGCACCACGACGACGTGCAGATGCTGATGTCGCCGTTGGAAGTGCTCACGCCCCCGTTCCTCGCGGGGCTGACCAGAGTTGGGCGAAGCCGTCTGCTGGCATTGTTCGTCGATACTTATGAGCAGACGGGACAGGTGCTGGACACCTGGATCCGGGCAATGCTCGAGGGCACATACGGTGCGCTGCCAGAGGATCTGGTCCTTACCATCGCTGGCCGCAGTCCTTTGGACTACGACGTCTGGGCCCCTTATCAGGACGTTCGCTTGGACATGCCGTTGGCCCCGTTCACTGAAGCCGAAGCCCGACACATGCTTGCCAGCAAGGGGATCATGGACGAGCGTGTCGTCGAGGTCATCCTCGCGGTGTCCGGCAGGCTTCCCCTGTGGCTGGCGACGCTCGCCGACCACCAGCCCGAGGACCCGGAGCAGGTCGGCGACTCCAGCGGCAAGGCCGTCGAGCGGTTCCTGAAGTGGGAGAGCGACCCCGTGCGTCGCGACATGGCAGTGGCGGCCGCGTTCCCGCGGACCGTCAATGAAGACGTCATCGATGTCTTGGCGGAAGAGGGAGCGACGTCGGCTGCCGAACGACGGGAAATCTACACCTGGCTTCGGCATCAGCATTTCGTCAACGACACCGCTGCCGGATGCCGTTACCACGACGTGGTGCGGGCCGCGATGCTTCGGGTCGAGCGGGGGCACTCGCCGACCCGGTGGCGGCGCCGTCACGAGCAACTGGCCGAAGCGCACGAAGCGTGGTGTCGGCGGGCCGGCGTCGACCGGGCCTGGGATGACATCGAGTGGCAGAACCACAAGCTGGAAGCGGCATACCACCGCCTGTGCGCCGACCCGGGAGCGGCACTGTCGCACGCGCTGGCCGATGCGGTGTACGCACTGATCGACGGGCCGGCGACCATGAGCCGATGGGTCCGGATGCTGGTGCAGGCGGGCTACGACACGGATTCGGCGATCCTCAGCGACTGGGGAGGTCGGCTGAAGACGACGTTGCGCGGTTCGGCGAATCAGGCGCTGGCCGACGCCATGACACTGCTCATCGGGGAGGCCGACCTGCCGCGTGCCGTGGCCAGCTGTGCTCTTCAAACCAGAGGACGCGCGCTGTACCTGCTGGGCGATGACCAGGGTGCGCTCGCCGACTTCGACAGGGCGCTCACCCTGGATACGCAAGACCGCCAAGCGTGGGCGTATCGCGGAGACGCCTACCGGTGGCTACGCCGTTTCGACGAGGCCCTGGCGGACTTCGACAAAGCGATCGAGCTGGATCCCGACTACGGCTGGGCCTACGCCAGCCGCGGTGAGACTCTGCGGCGCATGGGTCGGTACGAGCGGGCGCTGGAGGATTTCGACAAGGCACTGTCCATAAACCCCCACGATTCATACGCTTTGGCCAGCCGTGGCGAGACCCATCGGCGCACCGGACGTTTCGAGCAGGCGATAGCAGACTTCGATCAGGCCATTGCGGAGAACCCCGTTTACGCTTGGGCCTTTGGCAACCGCGCCGAGACTTTCATTCAAATGGGCCGGCCCGAGCAAGCGGTCGCGGACTTCGATCGTGCGACGACGCTGGATCCGGAGTATGCCTGGGCCATAGCGAGTCGCGGCAGAGCGCGCGCGATCTGCGGCGAGTACGACTTGGCGCTTGCCGACTTCGACAAGGCACTGGGCCTCAAACCCGAATATGCGTGGGCCGCGGCCAACCGAGCCAACACGCTGATGCTCATGGGGCGATTGACGGAAGCTGAGAACGACTTCAGTCGGGCCATCGCGTTGAATCCGCAGTACGCATGGGCGCTGGCAGGGCGTGGAACAACGCTTCGGAGAACTGGCCGACACGCGGAAGCACTCGCCGACATCGAACGCGCCATCGATCTCCAGCCGGACGCGGACTGGTATCAATACTGTGCCGCGCAGGTCCAGTTGTGTCTTGGCGACCATGATTCAGCTGTGGTTCGTGCCCATGCAGCGATCGACCGGGTTTCAGCCGCCATCCAAACCGCGGCCGAACCCAGCGCGCGACTGTATTTCAGCCGTGCGCTCTACCACGCGGCGCTCGATCACGTCGATCAAGCCGCAGACAGTGTCGCCGAAGCGCTGAAGCTTCAACCGCCCCAGCACGAGATAGCCCGCACGGTCGCCGAGTTGCAAGAGCTTCTCGCCATGATGGCGACCGGATCCAGAGCAGTTCATCACCTACTCACACTGCTTCGGAGGACATGAGTCAAGGCAGTACACAGTCAGGTTCCATCCGCAACCCCCTTGACAGTTGAGGATGGCAAACCGCCACGACCCGTCGGCCGACAGGCGGGCGACGGCCGTGTCGTTCCGATCGGCGAGATCCGGGCTGAGCTTGCCCCGGTTTCCCGGACAGTTGCGGTGACTCACGCCGCGATGGCGTGAGTGGTGTGCTCTCTTTCGAACTGTACGGGGCTGAGCATTCCGATGGTGGAGTGTCGGCGGTGCGGGTTGTACCAGGCTTCGATGTACTCGAAGATCGCGTTGGCGAGTTCCTGGCGGGTGGTCCAGGTCTGCCGGTCGAGCAGTTCCAGTTGCAGGGTGCCGAAGAATGACTCGACCATGGAGTTGTCGAAGCAGTCCCCGATGCTGCCCATTGAGCCGAGCAGCCCGGCGGTACGCAGCCGCTGTCCGAAGGCCCAGCTGGTGTATTGGCTGGACTCAACCAGTGGACGCAACACCGGCTTGTTGGATTGATAGTAGGTGATCGTTGAGGGCTTCGGCGGGTGTCTTCCAGTTGAGGGACTTGCGGGGTCGGCTGTTGAGGGTGGCGGCTACGGCTGCGACCTCCTCGGCGCTCCAGCGGGCCATGTCCAGCGCGTCGCAGACCAGCTCGGCGCGCAGGTGGTCGGCGATCGACCAGCCCACGACCCGGCGACTGAATGCGTCCAGCACCACCGCGCAGTACACCCAGCCCTGGCCGGTGCGATGTTGGGTGACGTCCATGCACCACAGCCGGTCCGGGCCATCGGCGGTGAAAGCCCGGTCGACCAAGTCCGGATGCGGATCGGCGTTCGGATTACTCCTGGTGCTGCCTTTCGTGCGCCGGCGGTAGACACCGGCCAGGCCGGCATCGCGCATCAGCCGGGCCACCCGCTTGCGCCCGACGCGTATCCCGGCGCCCAGCCGCAGCTCGGCGTGCACCCGCGGGACGCCGTAGGTGCCGCGGGAGATCCGGTGGATCTCCACTATCGACGCCGTCAGCTCCGCATCGGCCTTCGCTCGCGCGGACGGGGCGCGGTCGCGCCACTCGTAGAACCCGGAAGTCGACACGCCCAGCAACCGGCAGCACACCGCTGCCGGCAGGCCCTGGTCGGCCAGTCCACGGACCACCGGGTAGATCATTTTGGGAGGACATTGTCCCGGGCGAAGTAGGCCGCGGCCTTGCGCAGGATCTCGTTCTCCAGCTCCAGCTGACGCGTTCGGCGCCGCAACGCCGCCAGCTCTTCCTTCTCCGCCGTCGACAAGCCCTGCATCACGCCGTCGTCAACCTCGGCCTGGTCTACCCAGTGCCGCAGACACGAGTACGAGATCCCCAGATCCTTGGCCAGCTGACCGATCGGCGTCTTCCCGGCCCGGGCCAACTCCACAGCCCGACGACGGAACTCCGGAGGATGAGGCTTCGGCATCACAGACTCCTTTCGGCGACCAGTGTCGCCTCACTCAAGGAGTCCGGGAAAGAGGGGCAAGCTCAAACAGCGACAGCGGTGTGTAGCAGTCTTGTAGCAGTTTTGTTGTCGTTCTTGTAGCAGTTAGAAACTCTATCTACCTGGTCTTTTAGAAGTAGATACCTAACTGCTACACCTTCAGAGCAGAACAGAGGGTCGTGAACGGCGGCACAGCCGCCTCGGCATAAGCCCACGACGAGCCTCGTGTGCTCGACGGTCGTCTGCGGGCTCTGAAGCGAATTCGGGACCTCATCAACTCGCTGCGAACCGCTTCCGCCGCTGGCAGTCTGGGCTCAGACGGCCCCCGACAGGAAGGTTTTGACGTGACCAGGTACGGATTCGACGAACAGCGCGGTGCCATCGTGCGCTCCTGGCCAACCGGCGATGGTGATCTGGTTGCCGACGTCGCGACTGTACCTGCGGGATGTGCTCCGCAGCAGTCCTTCGGAGTCTCCGACGCGCTGACGACGCTCTCCCGGTTCCTCTGGCGCGCATACACTCACCCGACGAGCGCAGCCGACAGCCTTGAGGCCAACACCGACGGCTGGCGGCGCCAAAACGCACGTGATGCGTTCGCCAAGGTCCCCGAGAACATCCTCAAGCCGAACTTGCCCTTCGAGGACGGCGGGCTCATCGTGTCCTACAACCGCGTGGAAGAAGCCTCCCACCGGTTGGGGCGGGCACTGCATGTCGTCGGCGACGAGGCCTTCACCGCCGCGGTCGTGGAAGAGGCGCGGCAGGAGCTGAGCGCCGTCGAGCAGGCCGAGCTCGGCGATCTGAGCGGGCGGGCCCGGCAAGCCGTCGCCTGAAGGCGCGAGGACGCCTCGCCCGTCCAGGTCGCCGCGGCGGATCGGATCCTGGCGGCGTACCCACTGGGCGGGGACACGCTGTTTACCGAGGTCGACCCCACCGCTGCCGCGGTCGCCGCCGCGCATTGGCTCTACGCGGCGGCTGAGGTGGTGTCCGTCATCTCGGGGATCGACGCCACCGGCGTCGTCGTCGAGGCCGACAACATCGAGGCGCTCCCCCACCAGACCCCGACAGCCGTCCTGGAACAGATGGCAGCCGGCCACGCGCCGCACCGGGTCGTCACCAAGATGATCCGCGACGCCATGCGCGTCGCCGAAGGCGGAGTCCCGGACGCCGCGGCCTTGGTCGCCCGCGTCGCCGAGCTCGTGGAACTGGCCGACGGCGACGATGCTGACGATCCCAAGCTCCGCAAGACGCTGCTGAAGCAGATGCGCATCACACCGCTGGATCCGGCAAGGCCAGCCGTGGACCTCCTGGAGGACCTGCTGGAGGGCATCCGTGCCTGCTGGCTGCTGTACCAGGAGTACTACGAGGACGACGACGCCGAGGATTGGGACGAGAACAGCAAGAAGTCCGAGGAGGAGTACCACGCCCGCCGGATGGAGGAGATCACCGAGAGCTTCCTGACCGACGCCCGCATGGAGGCGGAAGCTCACGCGGAACGGCTGCTGTAGCTCGCCGCCACCGAGGCGCCCGATCCGTGCCCGCGAAGTTGCTCGGGCAGGATTCGGGCACAGTCTCGGTCACACGCTGGCCCACGACGTCACACCGTGTCATACGACCTAGGCACAAAAGGCCCTTCACGCGGGTGAAGGGCCTAAAGTGCCTGTTGAACAACTGTGCCCCCGGAGGGAGAGTATCAATATGGGCACGGCGTAGACTGCCGCTGGAGCGCACAACTCTCGATCAGCGGAACAGTCTACTTATAGTCGGAAAATCCGACGGACGAAGGTGGGTCTTGGATCGAGGCAGCCTCGCTCTTTCGTATGAACCCCACAGCATCCGGCACATCAACTACACAGGGACCAGATCTTCCCGTCGCCCTATAGAGCAGCCTCTGCAACATATAGCCGGCAGCTGGCCTTTCAAAAAGACTCTCCCGCTCCCGGAGCCCGCTTCACTCAGGCCTGTGCTCGAACACGTGGACTCCGACCACTATTGCCGGTAGAACAACGGTCAGGATGTCGATCACAATTGGTAAACCGAGCTTTCCGGCCTCGACGAGAGCGTCGTCACCGACGAAATTTGAGACCAGGCGGATCGATCGTTTTCCATTGCCAGCCTTGTGGAGGTGCAGCAGACATGATCAGTTGGCTGTTGATGCACGTATATCCGCGTAGGAAGCGTCGGCACCGCAGATGGCGTTTAGCGCTCGTTTGATCTGCTGGGCGATCTCGTAGCGCTGGCTGATGGGTATCGCCAAATCCGTCCATACTGTCCAGCGGCCGCTGAAGCGCGTCCCGGGTGCCGGTCGCTCCAGCCGGGTCGCGAAGCGGATGAGGGTCGACGCTTGTCGGTACCCTTGCTGTTCCAGAAGTCGTGCTGCATGCGCGATCAGATCGCTGTCGGTCTTCCTCTCAGCCCTGCCTGCATCCGGCGGCTCTGTCGCAGCCGTTTCGGCCGTACCTTGATATGGCATCGGTTCACTCCTTCGTCGTCGGGTCGGGTCGGCCGCCCCTGCGAAACCGGTCGAGTTCGGTCCGAGTGACGCGGGTCCAAGGGTGTTCGGCCCCGAACAACCGGAGACGTTCGGCAAGGATGGTCTCCAGCAGGCGGATGGCCCGTGTCGGGTCGCCGGCGTGACCCACGAAGTTGGCGTGGCCGTTGCGGCTGTTAAAGGTGTGCGGGTGGGTGTACCCGAGCACCCGGGTGCGGTCCAGGACGATGATCTCGAACAGCGCAGCAGCCTGCACCGGGTCGCCGACGTGCCCCAGGAAGCGCGCGTGGCCATTGCGGCTGCCCAGGGTCAGGGGGTGGTCCGGACCCAACCATTTCGTGCAGTCGGCAATGAGTTTCCGGTAAGCCGCAACCGCCTGGGAGCAACGGCCCGACCTGCCGATGGCCCGGATCATACTGCTCTTGGCGGCGAGCAGCGCCGGGTGCCGCGGTCCCAGAATGCGCTGGGTGTCGGTGACCAGCGACCGAAGCAGCGCGGCTGCACGGCGCGGGTCGCCCGCTTCGCAGATGAAGTCCGCGTGGTAGCGGCGGTGCAGCAGGGTGATGGGGCTGTCGGGCGCGTAGGTCCGCAAGTAGCTCTCATCGTCCATCAGCTCCGCCATGAGCTGCGCAGCCCTTTGGGGATCGCCCGCCTCACCGACGAACCGTGCCCGGCCGTGGCGGCTGGCCAGGGTGTCCGGGTGTCCGGGGTCCAGGACCGCCAGGCAGTCGATGATGAGGGATTCGAACATCGCGGCCGCCTCGACGGCACGGCCGGACTCACCGAGGAAGTGCGCGTGGTGGCGGCGGTTGTTCAACGTGTAGCGCTTGTAAGGACCCTGGAGACGCGTCCGGTCGGCGACCAGTTGCTCGAACAGGCTCGCTGCCCGCGCAGGACGTCCGGCCTCGCCGGTGAAGTAGGCCAGCCCGAAGCGGACGCTGAGGATGTGCGGGTGATCGGCGTCGAACCGGTGGAGCCATTCGGCCAGGAGAGCTCCGTAGAGTCTGATGGCTCGTCGCGGATCTCCGGCCTGGCCGACGAAGAAGGCGTGGGTGCTGCGGCTGCGCATGGTGAGTTCGTGGTCGGCGCCGAGAACGCGAGTGCTGTCGGCGATCACTTCCTCGAGGAGCCGCACGGACTGTTCCACTCGGCCGGCCATGCCCAGGCACCGGGCGTAGTCGTTGCGGTCTGCCAGTGTCTGGGGCGCGTCGCGTCCATGGATCCGGACGGACTCCTCGAACAGAGCGGCGTACAGCGGCACGGCTCGCTGGGGATCTCCGGCTTCGCACACGCACCGCGCGTAGGAACGCCGCGCTTTCGGATCGCTCTCGTTCCCGTTCACCGCTCGTTCCAAGGCTCGCATCGCGTGAACGAAATCGTCGCGCGCGAACGCGGTAACGCCGAGGTTGAAGGCGCCGGCCGCGTCGACGTGCTCGATCAGCATGCGCCAGGTCTCCTCCGGAATGCGCGGCGGCAGGTTCTCGGCCTCCACCGAATCGTGGAGGTAGTCGAAGGACAGGTAGGTGTCGCCGTCCCGGGGCAACAGCAGGCTCGACGTGGCGTGCAGCGGCTTGGTCGCCCAGTCGAGCGCCTCGGCCCACGGTTCGGGGCGCAACGCCTGACCTCCGCGTCGGGACAGGTAGACCTCGTGGAGATCGCGGAGCAACGCAAGCGGAAGCGGTTGGTGGTAGCCGGCCCGGCGCGCGTCGATGGCCGCCGCCACGAGGGCTGCGCCGCGCGGATGGCTCTCCGCGTCCCAGGCGTCGCGCCATGCGTTGAGCAACTCCGGTGCGGCGGCCAGGTATTCGGCCACGCCACGGCGCCCGGCGTGCGCGTGTTTCACAGCGGCCGCGATGCGCACGTCCGCGATCAGCGCCTGTGCCCGAGCGATCTCGCCCAAGCTCCAAATGCGGTCCAGTCGATGCCCGCGAGCGAGGTGGACGACGTCCCGGCCGCTGCACACCACGTCGTGGATGAGATCGCCTTCGACGGCGGCGTGCCGGGCACTGAACCGGGCGTGGGCGTTGCTGCTCATCGTGGCGACGATGATGATTCGGCGCCGTGGGTCGTCGATCATCCGCTGGACCATGCCGACGTTGAGCCCCCCGCTGCCCAGGTACATGTCGAGATCGTCCAGCCACACCACGACTCCCCGGTTGCGGCAGATCTCGGGGATGAGCGCCGCTAGAGCCTGCCGGTTCACCGGGAAAATAAGCTTGTATCCAGGCAGCAGGTCCCGGACCGCCTCGTAGGCGGCCCGGGTTTTGCCTGCTGCGGACTCCCCAACCACCAGGACGAATCCCGTCCCCTTCCGCACGTCCGCGCGGATCCCCGGCGTCGCGTCGCGCTCCACGAACGGCGGCACCGAACCGGTGTCGTCGGCCGCCAGGTGGACGCCGAGGGCGATCGGGTTGTCGCAGTCACGCACGCGGATAGGCCTGCCGCGGCGGCTCAGTCGCAGGTGGTCGGCCAGCGCGTCCTTCCTTCCCAGCTTCCGGTCAAGGGCGTCGCCGGTGCTCGTGAAGGCACCCGCGAGTCGCGTGAACACCGTTCCAGCGGGACCCAGCAGAGTGAACACCCCCGTCTTCAGGAGTGACCCCAGCCCACGGACCAGGACCACAGCCACCCTGAGCGCGCCGTGGCCGCGGCCTCGCCGCCATGCGACGTGTCTCATAACGCCACACCTCCTTCACGCGGAACGGCCCGGTCGGCTCGGTCCCGTTGCCGGAAGCCTGCCGCCGCCCGCACGCCGCCGAACCTCTCGCGGGATAACTCGCACAGGTCAGGACGATGGATCATGAAGGCGGAGTAATCCTCGGACACCATCGGACACAGATCAATGAGGCCCTTATCTGCAAAAGGGTGCGATCACAAAGATTCGGTAACGAACTCACCGGTAACGCGACGAGCTGTGAACCGCCGGTCCTACCGTGCGCTCAAAGGGCACCGCCCGCCGTGGTGCTTGAGGGGGGCCTCATGTCGCACGACCAGCCATCGGCACGTAATTCGCCTGATCCCGACGCCATAGTGACAGCGCGCGACTTCGGCAGAGAACTGACACTCGCCAAGGAGTCGGCCGAGCTGACGGTCCGGGAACTGGCGGACAAGGCCTCGGTGCCGACGAGCACGGTGCAGGGCTATTTGAGCGGAGAGCATCTGCCACAACCCACGTATCCGGAACCGTTCAAGCGGATCCTGGCCGTGTGCGGTGAAGGCTCGGAGGCGACTGTCCGGAAGTGGCTCGACGCCTTGACGCGGGCCAGGCGTGCGCCAGGTCGCAGGCCCTCCACGGCCAGGAATCCGTATCGGGGCCTGATCAGCTTTGAGCAGGAGGACGCCGCCTGGTTCCACGGCCGCGAACACATCACCAGCGAGATCGTCAGTCGAATCGCGCGGCGGGCGGCCACCGGCGGCGGCCCGCTCGTCGTCACCGGGCCATCCGGGGCCGGGAAGTCGTCGCTATTGCGAGCGGGCGTACTGCCCGCGTTGCGCGAGCGTGGCTACGACGGCATCTTGCTGACTCCCGGCTCCCACCCGCTGGACGAACTCGACGCCGCCGTGGCCGCCGGCTCCGAGACCTCCGCGACCTCCGCGACCTCTGAAACGGTACGGGTGCTCGTCGTGGACCAGTTCGAGGCGGTCTTCGCCCGCGAGATCTCCGACGAAGACCGGCACTCGTTCATCAATGCCCTGTGCCGGCCGCGTACGGCGGGTACGCACGACCGAGCGGCCGCTGTGGTCGTCCTGGGAATCCGCGTCGACTTTTACCCGCAAGCCCTTCGGCATCCTCTGCTGGCCGCCGCGGTCCACACCGATCAGGCCGTCGTCGAACCCATGACCGCGCTCGAGCTGCGCCGGGTCATCACCGAGCCGGCGCGCCAGGCGAAGCTCGACGTCGAGCCTGGACTGGTCGACCTCGTCCTGCATGATCTGGCTCCCCGGACAAGCGGCTTCACCTCGGGCGGGATCCACGATGCCGGAGCGCTGCCGCTGCTATCGCACGCACTGGCCGCAGCCTGGGAACGGCATCGGGCCGGCAAGCTGACCATCGCGGACTACCTCGCCGTCGGCGGTATCACCGGCTCGATCGCCCAGACGGCCGACGCGGTGTTCGCCGCGCTCACCGAGCAGCAGCAGCAAGCTGCCAGGCGGCTCTTCCTAAGGCTGGTGCGGACCGAGGACGACAGCGCCGACACCCGGCGCCGGGTCCCCCTCAGCAGGGTGTCGGCCGGCGACGACGACGCGGAGGCTCAGACCGACCGAGAGGTCCTCGACCGGTTCATCGCGGCGCGTTTGATCACGACCGGCGACGACACCGTGGAGATCACCCATGAGGCCCTGCTGACGGCCTGGCCGCAGCTCGTCGACTGGCTCGACGGCGATCGAGACTGGCGCCGCCGGCACCACAGACTCAAAAGGTCCGCCGAGCAGTGGTACGAAGCGAATGAAGATCCTGATCTGCTCATCCGAGGCGGAACCCTTCAGATCGCTCGGGAATGGGTCGGAGATCGCGACCACCGCGGCGACGTCGGCGTGCTGGATCGGAAGTTCGTTGAGGCGAGCATTCGGCACCAGGTGCAGGAGGAGGTTCGAGAGCGGCGCCGGGTTAGGCGCCGCTACCGATTCGCCGCGCTCTTGGCTGTCTTGGCAGTCATCGCCGGAAGTATAGGGGTCTTCGCCCGGCAACAGCAGGTCACGCGGGAACGCGAGCAGACACAGGCACTGTCCCGGCAGGTAGCGAGCGAGGCCGACGTGCTACGCGACCACAAGGTGTCAGTGTCGATGCAGTTGGCCCTGGCCGCGTATCGGATCTCGCCGACCCCTGAGGCACTGTCCAGCCTGTTGAACTCGACGGGTGTCACACCACAGACCCGGTTGCGACCCTCGTCCGGCGCGGATGCCGAGACGATTGCGGTCAGCGGCGACCTGCTCGCGATGGGCACCGATACAGGACAGGTCCAACTGTGGTCCCTGACCGACAAGGGAGCGACCACCCCACTCGGCGCACCATTGACCGGGTCCGAGACCGCCATCCTGGCGGTTGCCTTCGACTGCGGCGGAGGCCTTCTCGCCGCCGCCGGCAAGGATGGAAACGTCCATCTGTGGAACACACGCAACCCGGCTCGACCGGTGGCCCTGGGGACGGTCGCGGGAACCGGAGCTTCCATCGACGCTGTCGCCTTAAGTTCTGACGGCCAGCGGCTGGCAGCCGGGAACGGCGACGGCAGAGCCCTGCTGTGGAACATCCGCGACCCCAGCCATCCCCTGCCCGCCCCGGAATTGATCGGTCCGACACTGAGCGTCACAAGTGTGGCCTTCTCGCCAGACGGGCATATCCTCGCGGCCGGCAGCGACGACGACACCGTCCATCTATGGCAGGTGGCTGACACGGCTCATCCGGTTGCGCTCAGCTCGGTGAACACGCCGAACAGCCGCGTCTTCGCCGTCGCGGTCAGCCCTGACGGTCGGACGCTCGCGGCCGGAACCGCCGCAGACCACGACGTGCATCTGTGGGGCATCGCCGATCCCACGCACCCGGTCCCGGCCAGCCTACCCCTGACCGGTCCCGCCAGCTGGGTCAACAGTGTGGCCTTCAGCCCTGACGGCCGTACCCTGGCCGCCGGAAGCTCGGACGGCTTGCTCTGGATGTTTGATCTCGATACCGGGCAGCCCCTCAGGAAGCTGCCCCACCCGGGCCCGATCACCACTGTCGGCTACCGTGACGACGGCACCGTGGTCAGCTCGACCGTCGACGATGGCGCCGTCTATTGGTGGCGTCTCCCCGGCCCGGTCATCGTCGGAGCGAAGGACTCGATCTTCAACGTAGGGTTCGACGACGCCGGGGACAAAGTCGGCCTCAATCCCGGCGCCACCGACAACACTCTGACGATGTGGAACGTTACCGACATCCATCATCCCGCCGAGATGGGTCCTCCTATCACCGGCAACCCCGGCCCGGGGCGGTTCGCTGGCTCCGGCGCATTGTCCGCCGACGGACGCCTATTCGTCGCTGGGGACGTGGACGGCACTGTTCGACTCTTCGACGTCAGCGATCCGGAGCATCCCGCCAGTTATGGGCCGCCGTTCACAGCCGCGAAGGCACTCATCGAGTCGGTGCCGATCAGTCCCAAAGGCGACCTGCTCGCCGCAGGTTCCGACGATGGAACAGTCCACCTTATCGGCATCTCCGACCCACGCCACCCCCGTACGCTCGCCACCGTCTCCGCACCCACCGGCGGGAACGTTTACCAAGCCGTCTTCAGTCCTGACGAGCAACTGATGGCGGCATACAGCGACAACCACAACGCCTACCTCTACGACATCAGCCAGCCCACCAGGCCCGTGGTCCTGGCCACCCTCAGCGGCTTCACCAGCGCGGCCTACTCAGCGGCGTTCAGCGCCAACGGACATCTGGTGGCCGTCGGCAGCGCGCAGGGCACCGCGCGCGTCTGGGACATCGCCGATCCGAAACATCCCGTCAGTGTCGGCCAGCAACTCGCCGGTCCGATCGGCTACATCTACGCTCTGAGCTTCGCACCGAACAAGGACGTCCTCGCCATGAGCGGCAGCTCAGCCAGCGCCATCTGTCTGTGGGATCTGACCGATCCCCACCACGCGGTCCATCTGGCGACGCTGGACGGACCAGCGAGCGGGGCGTTCGCTGTCACGTTCAGCCCCAACGGCGAAGTTCTCGCCGCCGGAGGCGTCGACCACACCGCACAGCTCTGGGACACCAGTCCAGGCACTGCGACGACCTGGATCTGCGCAGTCGTCGGCGAACCGATCACCAAGGCCGAGTGGGACCAGTACGTCCCCGGTCGGCCGTACGCTCCGCCCTGTGGTTAAACCTTCGGAAGCGCGGCTGTCGCGACGTGGCGCACAGCCCCTAACGCCCTGTTGATTGAGCTGACATGACCGCACGGGCCGAAACATCGCACGTGACGACTGCCGTAATCAGAGCCTGTAGTCGCTCAGACTCTCGAAGTCGCCCAGCGAGTCGATGAAGATCGGACCTCCTAAGTAGGCACCGATCTCTCCCGATCGTTGACCAAGCTCGCGCGAACCTTTCGGACTAGTGCAGAGGGTCGTCGGGCAGCACCGGCAACGGGGTGCGGCGGCACTCAGGCCGTGGCCGCTCCGGAATCCCGGCATGGTCCAGCAGGTCATGCAGCTGCTCGGCGGTCAGCGCCGGGTTGGCGGTCGCAGCCTCGGCGAGGCCCGGGTCGTCCAGCGAGGCGACGATCCGATCTTGGGACAGCCGCGAGTTGGCCGCGGCGGCGTCCCGGACGCAGGGGTCGACGTCGGCTAGCTGCGCGTACGGCGGCTCGTCCAGTGTCGCATCGGCTGCGGCCAGGGTGCGGATCTCGGGTCGGCGTGGTCCTGCAGGCCGCCCAGCCCGACGCGGGGGAGGGAACGCCGGGAGCGTGAGCAGGAACGCGTGGTGGCGGGGGCCAGCGACGAATGCCTAAGGATGCGGCGAGCCCCGACGGCGTACCGCACGGCCGCGGCGGGATGCAGGCCGAACAGCGTCGCCAGGTGCAGGGCGTCGGCGCCGTTGGCCAGCCTAGGCACCGACCCTTCCGGATGTGTTCAAGGCTATCCGCGCAGCGTCAGGTGCGCTTGATGTAGAAGGCGCTGACCGGGTCGGTGCCGTTAGCGGTCTGCTTGGAGACGAGGACGTGGCCGTTGGCCGTGTGCGGCCGGCGGTCGCGGCGTTTGTGCGCCCAGCATGGGCGGTTGTTTGGGGGTGGAAGTCCCCTGGAGGAGGAGGCGGTCCTAACTCCGAGCCGGAGGCAAGGGCGTCATCG
>NZ_JBGCCP010000069.1:0-25077 GCF_041262705.1 Catenulispora sp. MAP12-49
CCGGATCGCCGCCGCCGTGGTTTAGTATCAGCGGCTTGACACCACCGGCCCGGCCTGCTTGGCTTCGCCCGCCGAAGCGACGGGGAATCCGGGACGAAGGCGACCACAAGCAACGACCGCCGCCCGACAACGCGGCCCCCACTCCCCGGAGCCAGGCCGCTCGCCGCGCAGGCGCCGCCGGAGGCGCCTGTAAGCCCTTGACCTTGACCTTCGCTCTTGACCTTCGCTCTTGACCTTGACTTTCGCTCGTGTCCACCCGAACCACCGGCCGCCAGTGCGCGGCGAGCATCCAACTCAACACCTTGAGCTTCGCCGCGCATGCGAGGAAGGGCCCGCTCCCCCTCTCGGGAATCGCGATGCGCGTGGTGCGCGGCACGGGGAACCGCTTCCTCCGCGTCTATCGCCGGGCCCTTCCTTCGCTACCCATTCCACTGCTGACACGCCACGAGCCCCAGGGCCCAAAGTCCCGGCCCGAACAGAGCCTTCGACTCTGAGGACGACAGCGCCCCGCCCTAGATCGTGGATCAGCCGGGCAACAGCCCGGACACCCATCCCACCAAGGCGGTCGTCATGAGCAACGACACCCACACCGATCCGGGGCGCACAGCGTCTCCCCTTCCACCTCAGCCCGGCGCCGCGACCGAGCCGCACCGATTCGGCCTGCCGACCGCGACCGCGCTGGTGGTCGGCACGGTCATCGGCACCGGGGTCTTCGCACTTCCCTCGGCCCTGGCGCCGTACGGGCCGATCAGCCTCGTGGCCTTCGTCCTGGTGACGGTCGGCGCGCTGGCGCTGGCCCTCACGCTGGGCAAGCTGTCCAAGCGCGTTCCCGGGTCCGGCGGTCCCTACGTCTACGCCCGGGACGCGTTCGGTGACTTCGGCGGCTTCCTGAACGCCTGGTCCTACTGGATCACCGCGTGGGCCGGGAACGCCGCGATCGTGGTGGCCTGGGTCGGCTACGTCGAGGTGTTCTGGAACAGCGGGCACGCCAAGTCCTGGTCGATCGTCATCGCGATGATCGGGCTGTGGATCCCGGCGCTGGTCAACCTGTCCGGGCTGCGGAACTTCGCCGCGGCCCAGGTGGTCACCACCGTGCTGAAGTTCATCCCGCTGCTGTTCATGGCGACGGTCGGCCTGCTGTTCATCAAGGCGCACAACTTCGGAGCCTTCAACGCCTCCGGGACCTCCGCCGGCAGCGCCGTCTCCGCCGCCGCCGCGATCGCGCTGTTCAGCTACCTCGGCATCGAGACCGCCTCGGTGGCGGCCGGGCGCGTCCGGAACCCGAGGCGCAACGTCGCCCGGGCCACGATGCTGGGCACGATCGGCTGCGCGGTCGTCTACATCCTGGGCACCGTCACGGTGTTCGGCACGGTCTCCAACGCCGCGTTGCAGAAGTCCACGGCGCCGTTCACCGATTCGGCGAACGCCATCTTCGGCGGACACTGGGCGGGCAACGCCGTCGCGATCGCCGCGATCATCTCCGGCATCGGCGCGCTGGTCGGCTGGACCCTGATCGTCGCGGAGATGCCGCAGGCCGCCGCCCGCGACCGGCTGTTCCCGGCGCGGTTCGCCGTCGACAGCCGTCGGGGCACCCCGGCGTTCGGCATCATCGTCTCCACGATCCTGGCCTCGATCCTGACCGTCGTCAGCTACACCCGCTTCGACAAGGTCTTCGTCACGATCGTGCTGCTGACGGTGGTCACCGCCGTCATCCCGTACATCTTCAGCGCCGCCGCCCAGCTGTACTGGCTGCTCACGCGGGGCAAGGCGACCAACTGGCCGCACCTGGTCCGCGACTCGGCCGTCTCGGCGATCGCGCTGGTCTTCTCCTTCTGGTCGCTGGCCGGGAGCGGCTATCAGGCCGTGTACTTCGGCGTGTTCTGCCTGTTCCTCGGCATCCCGGTCTACGTCTGGATGAAGATCGGCCGCCGCGAGTACGGCGAGAGCGTGGTCATCCCCGCCGAGCTGACGCAGGCGGGTGAGTAAGGACCATGACCCGCGCCCTCGGTGTCGCCTCGGAAGTCGGACAACTCCGCCAGGCGATCGTTCACCGGCCCGGTCTGGAGCTGACCCGGCTGACCCCCGACAACTGCGACGAGCTGCTGTTCGACGACGTGCTGTGGGCCGACAAGGCCCGCGAGGAACACGACGTGTTCGCCCAGCTGCTGCGCGATCACGGTGTGCGCGTCCACCACTTCGCCGACCTGCTCGGCGAGACGCTGCGCTCGCCGCAGGCCAGAGCCTTCGTCCTGGACCGGATCGTCACCGACCACCGCGTCGGCCCGACCCTGGCGCCGTCGCTGCGCGCGCTGGCCGAGGACGCCGAACCCGACGCGCTGGCCGAACTGCTCATCGGCGGCGTCACCAAGACCGACCTGTCTCCGCTGCGGTCCCGAAGCCTGCGCTGGCAGAGCCTGGACGCCGACGACTTCGTACTGCCGCCGCTGCCGAACACCTTGTTCCAGCGCGACAACTCGGCCTGGATCGGCTCGGGGGTCAGCATCAACCCGATGGCCATGCCGGCCCGGCAGCGCGAATCGATCCACAGCCGCGCGGTCTACCGCTTCCACCCGATGTTCGCCGACGCCGGGTTCCCGGTGTTCTACGGCGGGGACGACGCCGACCACCAGCCGGCGACCCTGGAAGGCGGCGACATCCACGTCCTGGGACGCGGCGTGGTCCTGATCGGCATGGGCGAGCGCTCCACGCCGATGGGCGTGGAGATCCTGGCCCGCGAACTTTTCCGGCACCACGCCGCGAGGCAGGTCATCGCCGTCCAGCTGCCCAAGTCGCACGCGCTGATGCACCTGGACACGGTCTTGACCATGATCGACGTCGACACGTTCGTCCGCTACCCCTACCTCGACCCCGCCTCGCTGCGCCCCTGGGTGATCACCCCGGCCGACCCGCAGGAGATCCTCGAGCGCGACGCCGCCGGGCTGCACATCGAGCACCGCGACGACCTGTTCGCGACCATCACCGAGGCCCTGGGTCTGGACAAGATCCGGGTCCTGTCCGCCGACGAGGACCTGCGCGCCGCCCAGCGCGAGCAATGGGACGACGCGAACAACTTCCTCACCGTCGCGCCGGGCGTCGTCGTCGGCTACGAGCGCAACACGGTCACCAACACCATGCTGCGCGACAACGGCATCACCGTGCTGCCGATCCCCGGCAGCGAACTGGGACGCGGCCGCGGCGGAGCCCGCTGCATGACCTGCCCCATCCAGCGCGACGGCATCTGAGCACGGTCCGCACCGCCGACGCCACCGACCACCAACCGCCAACCTGAAGCAGAGGGCTGAGAATCATGACCGACAACCGGCACCCCGGATCGCTCCTCAAGGAGATCGACCTCACCAAGGAACAGTTCCTCGGCCTGCTGGACCTGGCCCGCGACCTGAAGCGGGCGAAGGCCGCCGGCACCGAGACGCAGCCGCTGGCCGGGAAGAACATCGCGCTGGTCTTCGAGAAGGCCTCCACCCGCACCCGCTGTGCGTTCGAGGTCGCCGCCCACGACGAGGGCGCGCACGTCGCCTACCTCGGGCCGGAGGGCTCGCACATCGGCCGCGACGAGTCCATCAAGGACACCGCACGCGTGCTGGGCCGGATGTTCGACGGCATCGAGTTCCGCGGCTTCGCCCAGGACACCGTCGAGCAGCTGGCCGACTACGCCGGGGTCCCGGTGTGGAACGGGCTGACCGACCAGTGGCATCCGACGCAGATGCTCGCCGACATCCTGACCATGACCGAACACTGCGATGCCCCGCTGGAGGCCATCACCTACTGCTTCCTGGGCGACGGACGCAACAACGTCGCCCGCTCGCTGCTGGTCACCGGCGCGCTGCTGGGCATGGACGTGCGGATCGCGGCCCCGCGCGAGCTGTGGCCGCCGCAGAACGTGGTCGCGATCGCCCGGGCACTGGCCGACGTCAGCGGCGCGCGGATCGACGTCACCGACTCCGCCGAGCAGGCCGTGCGGGGCGCCGACTTCCTCTACACCGACGTGTGGGTCAGCATGGGCGAATCCGACGACCAGTGGGCGGCGCGCGTCCCGCTGCTGCTGCCCTACCGCGTCACCGAGCAGCTGATCGCGGCCACCGGCAAGCCGACGACCAAGTTCCTGCACTGCCTGCCGGCGGTCCACGACACGAACAGCGACCTGGGCCGGCGCCTGCATGAGAAGTTCGGCCTGGTCGGCGCCGAGGTCGCCGACGACGTCTTCGAGTCCGAGCGCTCCGTGGTCTTCGACCAGGCCGAGAACCGCATGCACACGATCAAGGCGGTCCTGCGGTCCGCCTTCGGAGGCTGAGATGCGCATCATGGTCGCCCTCGGCGGCAACGCGCTGCTGGAGCGCGGCGAGAAGCCCGACGCCGAGATCCAGCGCGAACACGTCCGCCGGGCGGCCGCCGCCCTGGCCCCGCTGGCCCGGGACCACCAGCTGATCATCTGTCACGGCAACGGACCGCAGGTCGGGGTGCTGGCCGTCGAGAGCGAAGCCGATCCGAACCTGAGCCGGCCCTACCCGCTGGACCTCCTCGTCGCCCAGACCCAGGGCATGATCGGCTACTGGCTGGTCCAGGAGCTCCAGGACGCGGGCGTCGAGCAGCCGGCCGTCGCCGTCCTCACCCGGGTCGTCGTCGACCGCGACGACCCGGCCTTCGCCCGGCCGACCAAGTTCATCGGCTCCGGCTACCGCCGGGACCAGGCCGAGCGCCTGGCGGCCGAGCGGGGCTGGAGCATCGCCGCCGACGGCGAGCGCTGGCGCCGCGTCGTGCCCTCCCCCAGGCCGCTGCGGATCCCGGAGCTGGCCTCGATCACCGGCCTGCTGGAGGCCGGAACGATCGTCGTGTGCGGCGGCGGGGGCGGGATCCCGGTCGCCGAGGACGCCTCCGGCGGCCTGGTCGGCGTCGAAGCCGTCGTCGACAAGGACCTGACCGCCGCGCACCTGGCCGTGGCGCTCGACGCCGACCGGCTGCTGGTGCTCACCGACGTGAGCGCGGTGATGCGCGATTTCGGGACGCCGCGGGCCACACCGATCCGCAGCCTGGGCCTGGCAGACCTCGCGGATCTGCACCTGCCGGCCGGGTCGATGGGGCCCAAGATCCAGGCGTGCGAGGCCTTCACCACGGCCACCGGCCGGCCCTCGGCGATCGGGGCGCTGACCGAGGCGGCGGCGATCCTCGCCGGATCCGCGGGCACCACGATCAGGGCGCACGGACCGGCACCGGTAGAGCAGTTCGGCCCTGTCGCGACCGGATCGCGCCTGGTGCTCTAGTCACATGTCCGCCGAACTCCACGTCCCCCAGGCCCCGCGCGAACGGTTCGGCGAACCGGACGTCGCCTCCTCGGGCCGGCCAGACCCGCACGGTGAGATCATCGACGTGTCCCGCGCGTCCGCGATGCCCATCGACGACGTGCTGCGCGAGCTCGGGGCGACCGGCGACGGCCTGTCGTCGACACAGGCCGCGCAGCGGCTGGCACGGTACGGCAGCAACGCCGTGTCCTCGCACCGCGCACGGTTCGCCCTCGTCCTGTGGCACCAACTGCGCTCCCCGCTGCTCGGGCTGCTGCTCGCCGCCGCGACCGCGTCGTACTTCGTCGGCGAGCGCACCGACGCCCTGATCATCGGCGTGATCGTGGCGCTGTCGGTCGGCCTGGGCTTGGTCAACGAGTACCGGGCCGAGAAGGCCGCCGAAGCGCTGCACTCGCAGATCCACCACCGGGCGCTCGTCCTGCGGGACGGGCACCCGGTGGCCGTGGACATCACCGATCTCGTGCCCGGAGACGTCGTCGACCTCGAACTCGGCGACATCGTCCCGGCCGACCTGCGGCTGATCCGCTGCTCGGGCCTGGAGTGCGACGAGTCGACCCTGACCGGCGAGTCGCTGCCCGTGGACAAGAGCACTCCGCCGGTCCCCTCCGGCACGCCGTTGGCGGAACTGGCCGACTGCGCCCTGATGGGGACCGTGGTCCACGCCGGGAGCGGGCGTGGCGTGGTCGTGGCGACCGGTAGGAGCACCCAGTTCGGGCGGATCGCGGCGGGCCTGGGCACCCACCAGACGGAGACCGAGTTCCAGGTCGGTCTGCGCAAGTTCTCAATGTTGCTGGTGTACGTCGCCGGCACGCTGACCACCGGGATCTTCGTCGTCAACGTGGCCCTGCACAAGCCGATCATCGACGCGCTGCTGTTCTCGCTGGCGATCGCCGTCGGCATCACGCCACAGCTGCTGCCGGCCGTGGTCTCCACCAGCCTGGCCGCCGGATCGCGCCGGCTGGCCAGGCGCAAAGTGCTGGTCAAGCGCCTGGTCTGCATCGAAGACCTCGGCGACGTCGACACGCTGTTCACCGACAAGACCGGCACCCTGACCGAGGGCCGGATCAGCTTCCTGCGCGCGGTGCCCGCCGACGGCGGCTCCGCGCGGGAGGCCCTGCGCTGGAGCCTGCTGTGCACCGAGGTCACCGCCGAGGCCGGACGCGCCGACGGCGGCAACCCGCTGGACGCGGCGCTGTGGCGGTCCGAGGCCGCGGCGGCCCTGGAGCCCGCGCTGGCCGACTTCGCCACGGTGTCGGTCCTGCCCTTCGACCACGAGCGGCGCATGGTGTCCGTCCTGGTCCGCGCGACGGATCGCAGCAAGACCCTGATCACCAAGGGGGCGCCCGAGACGGTCCTGGACCGGTGCGTGGACGTCCCCTCCTCGGCCCGGGCCGCGCTGGACGCCGAGTTCGCCGCCGGGAACCGCGTCGTCGCCGTCGCCGTCAGGCCGGCGCCGGACCTGGAAGCCGTCAGCGCGACCGATGAACAGGGACTGCGGCTCGCCGGCCTGCTGGTGTTCCTGGACGCTCCGAAGGCCGACGCCGCCGCGGCGCTGAAGCGGCTGGCCGGGCTCGGCGTCGCCGTGAAGATCGTCACCGGCGACAACCCCGTCGTGGCGGCGAAGGTCTGCGCCGATCTGGGCCTGCCGGCCGGCGGGGCCCTCACCGGAGCGGACCTGGACGCGCTGGACGACACCCAGCTCGCCGCGGCCATCGCCCGGACCACCGTCTTCGCCCGCGTCAGCCCCGAACACAAGGCGCGCATCGTGCGCGTCCAGCGGCTCAGCGGCCGGGACGTCGCCTTCCTCGGCGACGGGGTCAACGACGCCCTCGCGCTGCACGCCGCCGACGTCGGGATCTCGGTGGACTCCGCGACCGACGTCGCCAAGGACGCGGCGGACGTCATCTTGTTGGAGAAGGACCTCGACGTGCTCGCCGACGGCGTCGCCGAGGGCCGGCGCATCTTCGCCAACACCATCAAGTACGTGCTCATGGGGACGTCGAGCAACTTCGGGAACATGTTCAGCGCCGCCGGCGCCTCGCTGTTCCTGAAGTTCCTGCCGATGCTGCCCTCCCAGATCCTTCTCAACAACCTGCTGTACGACACCAGCCAACTGGCCATCCCCACCGACCACGTCGACGAGGAGCAACTGCGCCGCCCCTCGCACTGGGACATCCGGTTCATCCGGCGATTCATGATCTGCTTCGGGCCGATCAGCTCCGTGTTCGACTTCCTGACGTTCGGCGTGATGCTGGGGGTCTTCCATTCCGGCCCGGCCCAGTTCCGCTCCGGCTGGTTCGTGGAGTCCCTGGCCACCCAGACCCTGGTCGTCTTCGCCATCCGCACCCGGCGGATCCCGTTCTTCCGCAGCCGCCCCAGCCTGCCGCTGACCCTGTCCGCACTCGGCGTGGTCGCCGTCGGCGCGCTGCTGCCGGCCATGCCCTTCGCCCACACGCTGGGCTTCCAACCACTGCCCGCGGGTTTCTTCGCCGCCCTGGCCGGCATGGTCGTGTGCTATCTCGGCCTGATCGAGATCGGCAAGTACATCTTCTACCGCACCGCCGCGCTCGACCGGACGCCGCCGCACGCCGTGCCTCCGGCAGCCCGGCGCCTGCGCCGCCTGCGCCGTCGTGCCGCACGGTTCAGCACCGCGAATCCAGAACCCGACGCCCTGCCCTAGGCCATCCCAGGAGGCTTCCATGCCCACCCCCCGGCTCCGAACCGCGATGAGCCCCGACGTCTCAACAGTCCTCGAACGGCAGACCGTCGGGACGTTCCCGACCCACGACGCGGCCGAGCACGCCGTCGACCACCTGGCCACCCACGGCTTCCCGGTCGAGCGCACCGCCATCATCGGCACCGATCTGCGCATGGTCGAGGCGGTCCTCGGCCGGGTCACCCGGGCCCGCGCGACGCTCGCCGGGGCGGGCAGCGGCGCGTGGTTCGGGCTGTTCGTCGGCATCCTGCTGTCGCTGTTCACCACGAGGCACTCGGCCGTGTTCTCCCTCATCGGCGGGGGCCTGCTCTACGGCGCCGTCTTCGGCGCGATCTGGGGCTTCATCGCGCACGCCACCGTCAGCGGCGGCCACGAGTTCCTCGCCCGCAGCACGGTCGTCGCCGCACGCTACGACGTCGTCGCCGACACCGAGGTCGCCGACGACGCGAAGAACCTGCTGATCAAACTCGCCTGGCGCGAGCAGCCGTGAGCCGCCGGGGCCGCCGATCCGGTTCGGCGGCCTCGGGGCATCGGGGCATCAGGGGCCTCGGGGGCATCAGAGGCGAAAGTCCCGGGCCCACCCGGGCATTTCAGAGTCCGCAAGCCGGGCCGTGGGCCCCTGACCGGCGAGCCCGCATCGCAGGAGGCTGAGCACACCGGCTCCGCGAGGGGGCCGCATCGAAGCTGGAGGACTCCATGAGCGCACCGGTGGTCGTCGCCTACGACCAGACCCCGCACAGCAAGCGCGCCCTGGCCGAAGCCGCCCGGGAAGCCGTATCGCGCGGCACCGGCCTGCGCATCGTCCACGCCTACACCACCGACGAGCGCCTCCCCATGGGCCCGTTCACCACGGTGGTCCCGACGCCGGACTTCGAGCAGACCAACCGCCACGACGCCGAGGAGATCCTCGATGAGGTCGCGGCCCAGACCAGGACCGAGCACCCCGCCCTGGCCATCGAGACCCGCGCGGTGCCCGGCGACGCCCCTCGCGCGATCCTCGCCGAGTCCTCCACCGCCGCCCTGCTCGTCGTCGGCAGCCGGGGCCGTGGCGGCTTCTCCGGTCTGCTGCTCGGCTCGACCTCCCAGCGGGTGCTGGCCGACGCCCGCTGCCCGGTCATCGTCACCCACGACACCTCCTGCGAGTCCAAGGGCCAGATCATGGTCGGCCTGGACACCGACGAGCCCGGCGCGGAGGTCCTGGAGTTCGCCTTCGACACCGCCGCCCGGCGCGGCACCGGCCTGATCGCGGCCAACGTCTGGAGCGAGCCGTGGACCATGTCCTACGCCGCCCGGCGCGGCGACGAAGACGGTGTCGCCTACGAGCAGGCGCACACCGACCGGCTGAATGAGCTGCTGGGCCCGTGGCACCGCAAGCACCCCGACGTCGCCGTCGTCACCCGCGTCCACACCGCGATCAGCCCCGGCGCGGCCGGCGGCTGCCTGGTCGAGGCCTCGAAGGACGTCGACCTGCTGATCGTCGGCATGCGCTCGGAAACCGGCCGCCGCCACGCCAACCGGCTCGGGCCGGTCACCCACACCGCGCTGCATCACGCGTTCTGCCCGATCGCCGTCGTGCCGTCTTCGGGCGTGTCCTGAGCTCAGACAGAGCCCCCGCGCCGGAGCCGATCGTGCTCCGCGCGGGGGCTCCGCCGTTCGGTGTGCGGTCAGCTCGATACCCGCCCACGATCGACCGTCACCACCGCATCGAGCGCGCCGACCACCTCAGGGCGGTGGGTGATCCATACGACGGTGCGGTCCGCGGTCGCGGCCAGCAGGTCGGCGCTGACGGCCGCGGCGGTCGCCGGATCCAGGTGCGCGGTCGGCTCGTCGAGAATCAGGACGGGGGTATCAGCCAGCAGCGTCCGGGCCAGTGCCAGGCGCTGGCGTTCGCCGCCGGATACCGCCTCCCCCAGGACGCCGGCCGCGGTGTCCAGGCCGTTCGGCAGGCCCGCGACCCAGTCGGCCAGGCCCGCCGTGCGCAGGACGGACCACAGCCGCTCCTCGTCCGCGCCCGGGCAGCCGACACGGAGGTTCTCCCGCAGCGCCGTGTCGAACAGGTGCGCCTCCTGGCCGCACCAGCCGATGAGTGAGCGCAGATGCGATTCGGGAACCCGGCGCAGGTCGATGCCGTCGACGGTGACCGTTCCGGCCATCGGATCCACGAACCTGAGCAGCGCGGCCGCCAGCGTCGACTTGCCGGACCCGCTGGGGCCGGTGACCGCCACCCGCTGACCGGCGTGGATCTCGAAGTCGACGCCGTGCAGTACCGGAAGACCACCGCCGGGCCAGCCGAGGTCGGCGCCGCGGATGGCGAGCACCGAGTCCGGGGTCCACACGACCTTCGATTCCTCGGCGGGTGCGGGATCAGGGGTCAGCGGTGAGGAGTCCGCGACCTCGAGAAAGCGTCGCACCGCCGACCGGACCCGGGGAATCGCGCGGGCCGTCTCCGGCAGGGTGGAGATCGCCTCGAACAGCGCCAGCGGCGTGAGCACCAGCACGGCCAGCATCACGCCGCCCATCCGGCCGGACCGCACCGCGCTCAGCCCCAGCCACGCCATCGCCACCGTGGTGAGCCCGCCGAACAGCACCGTCAGCGCGCTTCCCACCCCCACCGCGCGCGCCCCGCGGCGCTCGGCACGCAGCAGCCGCCGCTCCGCCTCGCCGACCGCACCGAGCCGGCCGGCGGCGGCACCGCAGGCCACAAGCTCGGGCATGCCCTCGTAGAGGTCGACGATCGCCGAGGCCAGAACCGCCCGCTCGGCTCCGAGCCGGCCCTCGGCGCGCCGCGCGATCAGATGGCTGATCCAGGGGGCGAGGGCGCCCGCGCCGAGGACGCCGATCGCCAGCACCGCGCCGGCCGGGGGCAGCACCGCCGTCACGAATCCCACGGCGGCCCCGCAGACCGTCACCGCGACCGCGACGGGCAGCAGGATCCGCAGGACCAGGTCCTGGACGGCGTCGACGTCGGCGACCAGCCGGCTGAGCAGATCGCCCCGGTCGCGCTCGGGGAGCCCGGCCGGCGTGATCCGTTCCAGGCCGCGATACACGCGGACCCGCAGCTCGGCGAGCATACGCAGCGCGACGTCGTGACCGGCGAGGCGTTCGCCGTAGCGGGCGACGGCCCGGCCCAGCCCGAAGGCCTGCACGGCGGCGATACCGACCTCCAGGCTCAGGATCGGCGGCCGCAGCGCGGCCTTGCTGATCAGCCAGCCGGAGGTGGCGGCCAGCCCGACAGCCGAAGCGGCGGCGACGAATCCGAGCAGCAGAGCACGCGACAGGCCTGCGCGATACTGCCTGACCACGCCGACGGTGAACTGGGCGACGGTCATGCCGAGGCTCCTGTCAGCAGCTGTCGGGGTTCCCCGATCGTGAGCACGCTGTCGCACAGTCGCTCCACGGCGGCGCGGTGGGTGACCAGCACGCAGGTCCGGCCGGGAAGCACCGCCGCCAGCACGTCCAGCACGTCCTGTTCGGTGTCCGCGTCCAGTCCCTCGGTGGGCTCGTCCAGCAGGACGATCGGGGCATCGCGCAGCAGGGCCCGGGCGATCGCCAGGCGCCGTACCTGGCCGCCGGACAACGCGGTCCCCCGGACGCCGACCTGCCGGTCCAGCGGAACGTCGAGCCGTGCCCGTTCGGCGACGGCGGCGACTTCGGCATCCGAGGCGCCGGGCCGGCCGAGCCGGATGTTCTCCGCGACGGTCCCGGCCGCCAGGAAGGGCTTTTGCGGTACCCAGGCGATGTGCGAGCGCCACGCTTCCAGATCGAGGTCTGCCAGGTCACGGCCGTCGACGAGGACGCGGCCGGACTCCGGCGCGGCCAGCCCGAGGATCAGGTGCAGCAGGGTGGATTTGCCGGCGCCGCTCGGGCCTGCGAGGCCGGTGACGCGGCCCGGCGGGAATTCCGCGTCGAAGTCCTCGAACACGGCGGCGCCGCGGTCACCGTGCCGCACGGTCACGCGGTCCATCCGGATCCCGGGTGCGTATCCGCCGGGGATCCGGATGGTCCCGGCGTCGGGCACCGGTTCGGCCAGACGCGTGAAGACCTGGTCTGTTGCGGCCAGGCCCTCGGCGGCGTCGTGATAGCGAGCGCCGAGGCGCCTGAGCGGCAGGTAGACCTCGGGGGCGAGGATCAGGGCCAGCAATCCGTCTCGGAGTGCGAGGTCGCCGCCGACCAGCCGGAGTCCGATGGCGACCGCGACCAGGGCCACCGACAGCGTCGCGAGCAGTTCCAGAACGAGTGCTGACAGGAACGCCCAGCGCAGCGTGGTCATCGTCGTGCGTCGCTGAGCGTCGGCGGCACGGCGGATGACGTCGGACTGGGCCCGGCTGCGGCCGGACGCCTTGAGGGTCGGCAGCCCGCTGAGCACTTCCAAAAAGTGCCCGGACAGCCGGTTCAGCGCCGTCCACTGCCGGTCCATCGCGGCCTTGCTCGCCAGGCCGACCAGGATCATGAAGACCGGCACCAGGGGCACGGTGAGGGCGACGATGATCCCTGACAGCCGGTCGGCGACGAGGATCCGGGCCGCGATGGCGAGCGGAACGACGGCGGCGAGCACCACCTGGGGCAGGTAGCGGGCGAAGTAGCCGTCGAGGGCGTCCAGGCCGCGGGTGGCCAGCAGGGCCGACTCGCCGTGCCTGGCCGGGGCGTCCGGTCGGCGGGCGCCGAGCGCGACATCGTGGGCGAGCAGGGCCTGGCGCAGATGGGATTTCACGGCCGCCGAGGTCGCGGTCGCCGCCGCGTCGCCGGCCCAGGCCAGGACGCTGCGGCCGATCACGCACGCGGTGACGATCGCCAGCGCCGGAAGGGCGCGCGCCGGGGTGAGGCCGTGCAGGAACCCGTCGGCGACGACACCGGCCAGAGCTCCGGCGCCCACCACGAGCAGGATCGCGTCAGCCAGGCCGAAGGCCACGCACAGCAGCAGGTAGCCGCGGGCGACCCGTGCCTGCGCGAACAGGCGCGGGTCGACAGGCTTCACGACGCCCCGCCGAGCGCATCGCCGACCGCCTCGCCGGGCGCCCCGCCGAGCGCTTCGGACACGGCGCCCGAACCGGCGGCCTGCGCGCTGTCCTTCGGGATGTTCGCCACGCCGATCCGGCGGCGGAACACCCAGTAGGTCCAGCCCTGATACAGCAGCACCAGCGGCGTGAACAGCACGGCGACCACGCTCATGATCTGCAGGGTGTAGTGCGAGGAGGAGGCATTGTGAACGGTGAGGTTGTTCGCGGCAGCCGTCGTGGAGGGCATGACGTTCGGGTACAGCGTCACGAACAGGGCCACCGTCGTGGCCCCGATCGCCACCGCCGTCCCGGTGAACGCCCAGCCCTCCCGGCCGCGGGCGTTCGCGACAACTGTTCCGACCAGTCCCGCGGCGGCGACCGCCGCGATCACCATCGCGGCGGGCTTGCCCTGGTGGATCTCGGTCCACAGCAGGAATCCGCCGGCCGCGACGACCGCTGCCGGTCCGATGCGGGCCGCGGTGCGGGCGGCTCGCTGCCGGATCTCGCCGGTCGTCTTGAGCGCCAGGAACACCGCGCCGTGCAGGAGGAACACCGACAGCGTCGTCAGTCCGCCGAGCAGGGCGTAGGGGTTGAGCAGTGCCCAGAACCCGCCGGTGTAGTGCTGGTGGGCGTCGATCGCCACGCCGCGGACGATGTTCCCGAACGCGACACCCCACAGCATGGCGGGTACGGCGCTGCCGGCGATGATGCACCAGTCCCACCGGGCTCTCCACGCCGCCTCCGGGCGCTTGCCGCGGTACTCGAAGGCGACCGCGCGGATGATGAGCGCGACCAGGATCAGCAGCAGCGGCAGGTAGAAGCCGCTGAACAGCGTGGCGTACCACATCGGGAACGCGGCGAACGTGGCACCGCCGGCGACCAGCAGCCACACCTCGTTGCCGTCCCAGACCGGGCCGATGGTGTTGATCAGGACCCGGCGTTCGGTGTCGTCGCGGCCCAGGACCGGCAGCAGCATGCCGACGCCGAAGTCGAAGCCCTCCAGGACGAAGTAGCCGCACCACAGCACGGCGATCAGGACGAACCACAGTTCGTTGAGAGACATCTGGGTAACTCCTCAGCCGGGAACGGGGTGGTTCGGGATCAGTAGGCGAAGCTCAGGCGCTGCTCGTCCTCGCCGGTGCCGGCGTCGGCCGCCGGTCCGATCTCGGGCGGGTCGGCCTTGGCGTAGCGGACCATCAGTCCGACTTCGACGACGGCGAGGACCCCGTACAGCGCCGTCAGGACGATGAGCGAGGTGAGGACTTCACCGGCGCTGACCAGCGAGACCCCGGCTCTGGTGGTGAGCACTCCGTAGACGGCCCAGGGCTGGCGGCCCATCTCGGTGAAGATCCAGCCGAAGCTGCTCGCCAGTATCGGCAGGGCAATCGACCACGTACACACCCGCCAGAACCAGCGCCGCTCGGGCATCCGGCCGCGGCGCGTCCACCACAGCCCGACCACCGCGACCAGCGCGGCCAGCAGCCCGAAGCCGATCATCAGCCGGAACGACCAGTAGGTCACCGGGATCACCGGCTTGTAGCTGCCGGGCCCGTACTGGCTGGCCTCCAGCGCCTGCACGTCGTTGATCCCGTCGACCTTGCCGTTGAAGGATCCGGTCGCCAGGAAGGACAGCACCCCCGGCACGCGGACGCTGAAGACTTCCTTGCCGCCGTTGAGCGATCCGATGGTGAACAGCGAGAACGAGGCCGGCTTGGACGTGTGGTAGAGCGCTTCGGCGGCGGCCATCTTCATCGGCTGCTGCTCGGTCATGATCTTGCCGTCGATGTCGCCGGTGACCAGGAGCCCCGCGGTCGCGACCAGAGCGGCCCACAGCCCCAACCGCATCGAGGGCCGGAACACCTCGGTGAAACGCCTACGGCCCAGGTGCCAGGCACTGACTCCGACCAGCAGCATTCCGGCGTAGAGGAAAGCGGCGGTCAGCGTGTGGAAGAACGCGATGACCGCGGTGGAGTTGGTCAGGACCGCGAAGAAGTCGGTGAGCACCGCCCGGTTGCTCGCCGCGTCGATCCGGTAGCCGACCGGATGCTGCATCCAGGCGTTGGCGGCGAGGATGAAGTACGCCGAGAGCATCGTGCCGATCGACACCAGCCAGATGCAGGCGAGGTGGATCCGCGCGGGCAGCCGGCCCCAGCCGAAGATCCACAGACCGAGGAAGGTGGACTCCATGAAGAACGCGAGCAGACCCTCGATCGCCAGCGGAGCGCCGAAGATGTCGCCGACGAACCGCGAGTAGGCGCTCCAGTCCATCCCGAACTGGAACTCCTGGACGATGCCGGTGGCCACCCCGAGCGCGAAGTTGATCAGGAACAGCTTGCCCCAGAACTTCACGGCGCGCAGGTACTGCTCCTTGCCGGTACGCAACCACGCGGTCTGCAAGATCGCCACCAGTGCCGACAGGCCGATCGTCAGCGGCACGAAGAAGAAGTGGTAGACGGTGGTGATACCGAACTGCCATCGCGCGAGCATCAGGGTGTTCACAACGTTCCTCGTCCTTCGGGTCGTGGCAGGGTCGAAACCCAGCCTCGGGCCGAGCCGGGACACCCGAACAGGGCACGACGGCCCGGCCGACGACGGGCCACTGGACCCGAAACGGACATTCCCGGCGAGACGACGAGGGAAGAGGGCGAGCAAAAGGGCCCGCCTCCGACGAGGCCGTTCGCCTCTACGCGCAGCACACGGCAAGGCGGATGGTGTGCCTATCGATTCCCACTCCCGAGAGCCGCATAGTCATGAGCAGCATGAGCGAGGACACAGAACAAAGGACGCCGACGCAGATCGCACCCGACCTGATCCAGGACGCACACCGCGATGTACTGCTCGCTGTGCAGCGCGGTCTGGCGGCCAACTGGGACCAGCAGGTACCCAGGATCGCGGTCGTCGAGCACGGCGGCATCGCCACCGCCTACATCAGCACGTCCTCGACGATAGGTCCGGCGGCGCGCGCCGACATCCGCGGTGCCGTACGCGCCGCCCTGGCGCCGTACACGAACCTGGCACCGTTCACCGCCGTGGTGTTCCTGACACGCGGCCGGCCGTAATCCGGACGCCTCCGGGTAGGCATCGGCGAATGCTACGGCCTCACCTCGGTCTTTGATCGTCGCCTCGCGCAGACGGCATCACGAACAGCCGCAGCACCGCATCGCGCACGAGGTCGGACCCCCACGCGCCGGCAGCATCCATCTGGCGGACGGTCTCTTGGAGCTTTGCGAAGTCGTCGGCGTTCGGGAGCCTGTCTCGGTTCTCGTTCGTCTCAGCCTGCGACGTCGAGTCCTTATCAGCGGGCAGATCCGAGCTCACCGCACGTACACCGCGAGCTTGCCGACGAACGCGTCGAGCTTCGGCAGCGCGTCCTTCATCGCCGACGGGTCGACGAAGGTCGCCATCACCTGGGTGTCGACGCCGGCGCGTCGGAAGTAGTACACGGCGCGCGCCATGATCGTCTGCCGTGTCGGGTCGAGATGCGTGTATCGGATGGCACGCACGCCCACGGCCTCTGCGGCGAATCGGAAGTCCTCGATCACGGGCTTGCTGACGTTCTCCGGATCGTGCTCTCCGGCAAACACCGGGATGGCTTGTTTCCACGGCAGTTCGGCCGCGTAGACCGTGAGGCCGACGGGGATCGGCAGGCGGTCCGGTTCGTAGAACATCAGCATCGAGTGCAGGAAGTTGCCGCCGGTGAACTGTTCGCGGGCCGAGAGGATGACGTGGGCCGTGCGGTCGATCCAGGCCGGGTCCGGCATGGGGACGTCCGAGCCTGTGCCCGCGAAACCGGCGTAGACGCCGCCCGCGGCCATCTCCGCCCACGGTTCGGGCTCGTCCCAGCCTCCTGACGGGAACTTCTTGCGGAGCACCACCCAGGTGTCCATGTCGGAGTAGGGGAAGTCGATGACGAACCGTGCCTTGTCGAACGCGTCGCTCACCGGTTCCTCCATTCGAAAGTGGACATCATCGCGTCGAACAGCTCCACCAGGACGTCGGCGACCTGGTCGGTCGGGTCGCCGGCGCCGGGTGTCGAGAAGGCGACGGCGAGCCAGCGGCGCGTGTCGCCCGGGATGGGGAACACGTAGTCGACGCGGCGGCTCGCCGGCGAGCCGGCGCCCTGGTCCGGTGCGGCCGGCTGGATCCGCTCGGTCCGCACCCCTGATTCCCCATCGACGTCCACCAGCCGGCCCTCTGCCGCCAGCGTGCCGAGCAGGCCGAGGGTGTCGAGATCGTCGAGCTGGTCCGGCAGTGCCGCGCCGCCGACGACGAAGGATGCCGGCACCGACACCCCGTGCATCTCCTCGACCGGCAGGTAGAGGTCGATGCCGTTGGTGGCGCGGGCCTGCCGCACCATGTCGCGCAGCAGGTTCTCCATCTCCCGCCGGCGCTGCGGGTAGGCGTCGCGTGGCAGGCGGGCGAACATGCGGTCGGCGATGTCCTTCACCGCGGCGTCCACGCTTGCGCCCAACGACACCCGGATCCAGCCCGGTGGCAGGACGAGCGTGTAGGAGTTCGGGGCGGGCGGGCTTTCGGTTTGTGTCGTCACCATGAGGTTCCCAGGTTGTACGTGTAGAAGGGGTTGCGCGTGGTGTTGTAGTAGCCCTGCCAGCCGGGCCAGGGCGAGACACCGCCGTGCCAGGGCGCCACCGAGCCGAGGAGCTTGTCGATGGAGTCGGCGCCGGCGCCGGCCTGGAAGGCGCGCTGGGCCTGCGTCAGCTTCGACTCCAGGCCCGCGACGTCGGTCATGACGTGCGGATCCACGGACTTCATCTCGCTGGCGACCTTCTCGGCCCACTCCCGTTGCGCCGCCGCGGCGTGGTCGCCGTGCGCGATGGCCTTCAGGGTGGGCCACTTGAACTCGATCTTGTCGAAGTCGTAGCCGTGGTCGGCCAGATCCTTGATCCGCGCCATCTCCGCGTCCCGTGCGTCGCCGGCCGCCTGGTCGATCGTGTCGATCCGCCCGCGTGCGGCGAGCTTGGCCACCGGCGACGCCGCGGGATCGTCCACCACGGCCTTGGCTGCGGCGAGCTCCGTCTTGCTGTTCTCCAGAACGCCGTCGGCGGCCTTGGCGCCGGCCCGCAGCGCGGCCGGGCCGTGCAGCGTGGCCTCCAGCCCGTCCCGCGCGGCCTCCACGCCCTTGCCGGCGAACCGGCCGGCCCCGAACGTGACCAGTGCGAACACGTCGAGGCCGACGTCGAACCACGACCCCTTTCCGCTGACCGCCAGCGCCGTGTGGCCGATCAGGCTCAGGGCGGTCGCGCCCAGCGCGATCCAGGCCAGGACGTTGAGACCGGGGACGAACAGCGCGACCACCGCGCACAGCGTCGCCAGCCAGCCCAGGCCGTTGCAGACGTCGGAGATGACGCGGGACCAGTTGGAGACCGTCTCCTTGAACTTGTCCCAGCGGCTGTCGTGCAGCCCGTCGCCGGAGTCGGCGGCACGGATCGCGGTGGCGTGCTGGTGCGCGGCGTCGTCGAAGCGGCCCTTGGTCGCGGCCCAGTCGCCTTTGGCCTTGCTCAGCGCGTCGTGCGCGGCGGTCAGGCCGCTGTCCTGCGCCGGAGTCTTCGGCGGCACCGACTGCCCGTGGCCCGGTGCCACCGGTGTGTTGGCCTTCTCCTGCGCCAGTGCCGTCTCGGCGGCGGTGTACTCGTCGAACGACTCCTTCTGCGCCGTGTCCAGCGCGTCGGCCCACTTCGACAGTTCGCCGGAGGCGGTGCGATAGCGGTGCTCGGCCTTGCCCAGGTTGGTGGCCAGCGAGCCCGCGGCGGAGGTGATCTTGCCGGCGTACTGGCCCTTCAACGTCGAGGATTGAGCCCCCGCGATCCTGTTCAGCGCGGTCACCTGGTCCCGGATCGAGTCGGCGACCCGGCCCATGCGGGCGGCCTCGTCGCGGACGTCCGCCGGGCGGCCCGGGACCGGGTCGGCCGGGCTGCCGGTCAGATCGGTCCAGTCGGCCGGGCGCGCCATCACTTGCCCGCTTTCGGGGCGGGACCGTCGGTGTCGTCGTGCAAGGACTTCGCCAGCTGCTGATCGACGTCCTGGAACGTGCCCTGAGTCTGCTGGACCATGGTCAGCAGCGTCTCGATCGCGCTTTCGAGCTTGCCCCGGTGGTAGCTCCAGCTGCGTTCGAAGTCGTCCATCGCCGAGCTGATCTCCTGATGCCCCCAGCCGGACCGGGAGTCCAGGCCGTGGACCTCCTTGCCGAGCCCGGCGAACTCGTCGTGCACGAACGTCAGGTTTCGTTCGAACTCGCTCAGCAGGTCGTAGTCGACCTTCACGTCAGGCGTGCCGCCACCCATCCCCGTCCCTCTCCCCAAAGGCTTTCGCAGGGCTTTTACGCTACTCGGGTGATCGTTTGCGATCGGTGAGCGAGAAGCGAGCGGGGCGGGCGGATCATGCTTGGATTCGTGAACTGATGCGAAGCGGGAGACGAATCACCGATCAGAAGCGGTCGCGTCGACGAAACGGCATACCCGGCCGACGAGGAGCCCGCCGGCCGCGCAGGCCGTGATGACTCCGAGTCGCCAGGCGTCGATGTTCCCCTGCCAGACGAGCTCGCCGTGCCGGCCCACCAGGAACCCGTCGTAGTACAGCCAAAGGATGAGCGCTCCGGCTCCGGCGGTCCACCAGCGCGCCCCGAACCCGAGCACGGCCGCCAGGACCCCGTAGGCGATCAGGTCGGCGTCGACATGCCGCGTGCCACCGGTCGCGGCGAGCAGGATCGTCACCGCCATCGCCGCCACGAAAGCACGCGCCAAGGTCACAGCCGGGGCCAGGCCCGGCTGCTCCCGGTAGGCGGTGGCTCCCTGTTCGAGCATCGCAGGCCGCCGCTTCAGCTGCCCGCCGGGCCCACCGCCGCCCGCCCGGGGACGAAGCGGTAGCCGGTGCCGAACTCGGTGAGCAGGTGCACGGGATGCTGCGGGTCGGCTTCGAGCTTGCGGCGCAGTCGCGCGATGTGGAAGCGCAGAAGACCGCCGTCACCGACAGCCTGGCCCCACACTTCGCTCAGCAGTCGGGGAATGCTGATGAGCTGGTTCGGGTGCCGCAGCAGCGGCTCGAGCACGGCCCATTCGGTGCGGGTGAGCCGGACACCGGAGCCGTCCCGGGTCACGGTGTGCGACAGCAGGTCCACGGTGCTCGGCCCGATGACGACCGGCGCGCCCACCGGGGCGCCGGGTTCGGCCGCGCTGTCCCGCCGGCGCTGGACGGCCCGAAGCCGCGCCAGGAGTTCCTCCATCGAGAACGGCTTGGTGACGAAGTCGTCCGCGCCGGCATCGAGCACGCGCACCTTCTCCGACTGCTCGGTACGCCCCGAGAGCACCACGATCGGCACCTCGGTCCACCCGCGCAGGCCGTGGATGACATCGGTGCCGTCCATGTCGGGCAGGCCTAGATCCAGCAGCACGAGATCCGGGAGGTGGCGCGCCGCGGCCGCGAGCGCGTCCACGCCCCGTTCGGCCGTCGCGACCTCGTAGGAGCGGGCCTTCAGGTTGATGCGGAGAGCACGCAGAATCTGCGGCTCGTCTTCCACGACGAGGATGTTGGTCACGGCGCCGTTGCCTTTCGGTAGCGGGGGCTACGTTCTATCCAGTGAACGCTCTGTACAGCCGGAAGCCATGTGCCGCTCGCGTGATGCAAACGCGGAGCGTGACAACGCAAACACACAGCCTTCGAGAAGCATGTCAACTCCGGGGTGCACACACGGCTGGTCAGCGGTACTCGGCCAGCCGCGGCCGGACACCGATGACGAGCAGCGCCACCACCGCCACCGCGCCGCCGAGCGGCACCCACGGCCACGGCTGAAGACCGGACAGTCCCGCGTCGATGCTGCTGTCGAACGCCTTGGAGTTGATGTCGATGACGCTCTGAAGCGCGGAGGCGTAGGCGACGAAGGCCCCGTCGGAGTCGGAGGCGGCCGGGCTGGTGTCGAAGCGGACCGCCTCCGGCAGGTCGGTGGCCAGCTTCTGCCGCAGCTTGCGATCGTCGAGTTCGTAGGTCTGATAGGTGCGCAGCATCTGCTCGGCCGTGGCACGCTCGCCAGCGAACGTGATGTTGTGCAGCTCGGTGCCGAAGTAGCCGCCGAACGTCACCGGGTGCCGGACCGGGTCGCCGAAGTATGTACCCAGCGCGGTCTGCACGGCGGCGTCGTAGGTACCGAGCGTCGCGCCGGCACCCACATCCATCAGCTGCCGGCTCTTGGCCAGGAACGAGTCCTGATATTGCGCGGCCCGGGACGGGTCGACGATGATCCGGCTCTCATCGGCGTTGGCGTCGGTGCTCAACGCCTTCGCGGCCGTGAGCGCGGCGACGGAGTCGAACGCGTCCTTCTTGGCACTGCGCAGATGCTCGGCGGCGCCGCTCATCGTCGACGCGCCCCAGACGGTCACGACGAGCATCAGCACCGTGGCTGCCGCCAGGGGCGGGTTCACCAGGCGGTTGGTGCGGCGCAGGAGGAACCACTGGGTCCCACCGAGCGCGGCCAGCAGGACGATGCCAGCGCCGGCGATCCACCACACGGCCGCCTCGGCAGCGCTGTGCCGGCTTTCATACGAACTCTCCAACGCCTGCCCGTTGCTCGCCACGACAGTCTTCGCCGCGGGCAGGACCGACTGCCGCATCAGGTCCGTGGCCTGGGCGAACAGCGCCGCCTCCGCTGCCGGGACTTGCCCGGCCGGCCGATCGGCGTGACCGGCGTCCAGATACATCACCTGCGCCGCCAACGCCTCGTAGGAGCCGAGAGAGTCCAGCGCCTGGCCCACCTGTTGCGCCGCCGCTCCCCCGGCCCCGGCGTGGACCGCGGCCAGTTGCAGGTCGTGGTCGGCGTCGGCGCGGTCCTGCTCGAAGAGCTTGGTGAACGAGGCCCGGTCGATACCGGGACCGAGTTGCTTGTCGCCGACCATGAGGACGTTCGCGAGGTTCGCGTCCATGTCGTTCAGCGAGTACACGAGGTTGTTGGCCGCCACGACCTGCGGCGCCTCGGTGTGGCCGATGGCGTCGAACCCGGAGCGCACGCGCCCGGACATCGACGCGGCGATGGCCGCGAAGACCAGCGATGCCGCGAGCACGAGCGCGGCACAGCCCATCAACACCCTCGGCGTCGAGCGGCGGCGGCGCGGGCTCCGCAGACCGCCACGGTCCGGCGCCGTCCCCCTCGGCAGAGCCGCAAGATCAGTCATGCCTGGAGTAAAACGCGTGCTCAGCTGCGGGTATGCCTTGCTCGCGGGTTACATGCGCAGCGCGAAGCGAATCAAACATGGCGCTCATGAGTCCGGGCGCGACACTGCCGTAGCGTGAACGGTGTGACGGTGCTCGGCGCGGTGATCCTTCTCGGCGGCGTGGTGGGCCTGCTCGCCGGGGTCACGGAGCGACGCCGTTGGCGACGGCTGATGGCCGGCGAACACACCGCATGGGCACTGATCGTCGCGGCGCCGGCGCACCCCGAATACGAGCTGTCCGCTTACCGGCCGCTTCTGCGGTTCGACACCGATGACGGCAGGCCGGTCGAGGTGTTCTCCCCCACGGCGCCGACGGCGCGCAGACCGCTGGTCGAGGGCAAAAGGATCCTCATCCATTACGACCCCGACGATCCGTCGCAGATCGTGGTCCACGGCGAGCGCGACCGTTCCAGCACCTTCTTCATCGCACTGGGTCTGGTCGCACTCGCCGGGGCCGTCACAGCGTTCGTACTCGGCTGACCCGGCCGAGCCGTCGAAGCTCAGGCGGCCAGGCCCACCAGGCGCGCGCTGAGCTTCCACAGCCGGTCCACCGAGCTCTTGTCGTTCACCAGCAGGTTCGGCAAAGACGCGGCGACGCCTTCGTAGTAGCCGCCATCCTCCACCGGAGCGCTCGCCAGGTGCAGGACCGCCGTCGCGCCCTCGGCGACCGGGCGCCCGAGCTCGCGGGTGTAGTTGCGGACCATGTCGGTGGCCAGGATGCCGGGGTGCACGCTCGCCGCGATCAGATCGGTGCCGCCGCGCACGGCCACGGCCTTGGTGAACAGGTTCAGGGCGAGCTTGGACTGCGCGTAGGCGGCCACCGCCGAGTACCGCTTGGCCGACTCGACGTCACCCCAGTGCAGCCGGCCGCCCCGGTGCAGCGCGGAGGAGACGTTGACCACGCGGCTTCCCGAGCTGTTGGTCAGCAGCGGCCACAGCAGGCGGGTCAGCAGGTAGGGCGCGAGGTAGTTCACCTGGAAGGTGAGCTCGTGGTCGTCCGCGGTGAGGGTGCGGGTCTGCGTTCCGAACACGGCCGCGTTGTTGACCAGCAGGTCCAGCTTCCGGTTCTCGGCGGCGACCTGCCGGGCCATGGCGGCGACCTGGCCGAGGTCGGTGAAGTCGGCCGTGACGACGGACAGCCGCCCGGCCTGCGCACCGCTGTTCACCAGGGTGCGCACGGTCTGCTCGCCGAGCTCGGCGGCGCGGACGTGCACGATGACGTGCGCGTGCTGGGCGGCGAGCTGCCGCGCGATCTCCAGACCGAGACCGCCGTCGGCGCCGGTGACCAGAGCGGTACGGGACGAAACAGGCTTCTTCGACATGATGATGGGTACTTTCGGTGTTCGAGAGGGATCCGCCGAGCCCGCGCCGGGCAGCTGTGGTGCCGGGCGGCGCGGTCTCGGCGTGGCGGATGACCGCCGGGAAGGATGACACCGGGATCGAGAGCCCGGCGCGGGGACGTTCGCGAGCACCGGATCAGGGCCAAGGGCCGATCAGCGATCCGGGCTGTCAGTGTTTTGTCAGCGCTCCGTCTGACTAGGCGGCCGGTCGTCATGCCGGGCGCCGGGATCACCGGGTGCGCGGACTGCGCGGACTGCGGCGCGCTGGGCCCCGCCGTTCGCAGGGCGCGGCTCCACGCCTCCGGTGATCACAGGACCAGCCAAGCAGGCCGCGGACATCCCGGACAAGAGCACCCGCGCCGATCAAACACGGCGCATACGAACCCCGTACGACTGCCACCCGAACGGCGGCACTCTGCGAGAAGCCGGTATGCGGCCCGCTAGAGCGCTACGGGAAACCTCGGCATCTGAGACACGAAGGGACCGGCACCCCGAGGGGTGCCGGTCCCTTTGCCTGCCCGGTGTCAGCTGGTGGCCGCGACCGGATGGGCCTTGTCCAGAGCCATGTTCAACGTCACCACGTTGACGTATTCCTCGCCGAGGAAGCCCAGGGAGCGGCCGGTGGTGTTGTCCTTGACCAGCTTCTGGACCGTCGCCTCGTCGAGGCCGCGGGCCTTGGCCACCGAGGCTGTCTGGTCGTTTGCGTTCTCCACGGAGATACCCGGGTCCATGCCGGAGGCCGAAGCGGTGACCGCGTCCTCGGGCACCTTGGCCGGGTCGACGTCGTAGGCCTTCGCGTAGGCGGCGATGCGGCCCTCGATGGTGTTCTTCAGCGTGGCGCTGTTCGTCCCGAGGTTCGAGCCGGCCGAGTAGGAGTAGTCGCAGCCGGGGTCGCTCGAATTGGCCGAGTTGGTGGCGTCCGACGGCCGGGCCTGGAAGTACTGCGGCAGGGCGTTGCCGGACTTGTCGACGTACTGCTGGCACAGCAACGAGGACCCCACGACCTTGCCGGTGGCGTCCTTGATGAGCGAGCCGTTGGCCTTGTCCTTGAACGCCAGCTGCGCGATGCCGGTGACCAGCAGCGGGTAGGCGATTCCGAGGATCACCGTGAACACCAGCATGGCCCGGATGGCGGCGGTGTGCCGCCGGATCGCTGCTCCGAGTTTCATGGTCGGCTCCTTCCTACTTCAATCCGGGGATGAACTGGATAATCAGGTCGATCAGCTTGATGCCGACGAAGGGCAGCGCCAGACCGCCGGCACCGTAGATGATCAAGTTTCGCCGCAGCAGCGCCGAGGCGGAGGACGGCTTGTAGCGCACGCCGCGCAGGGCCAGCGGGATCAGGCCGATGATGATCAGGGCGTTGAAGATGATGGCGCTGGTGATCGCCGACTTGGGCGAGTGCAGGCCCATGATGTTCAGCACGTGCAGGCCCGGGTAGATCACCGTGAACATGGCCGGGATGATCGCGAAGTACTTCGCGACGTCGTT
>NZ_JBGCCP010000070.1:0-23995 GCF_041262705.1 Catenulispora sp. MAP12-49
ACCAGCTGGGCGATCCGACTTGATACCACCGGACCGGTCTGCTTCCGTTAGGCGACGATGCGACGGGGAATCCGGGACAGAGGCGACCACAAGCAACAACCGCCGCCCGACAACGCGGCCCCCACTCCCCGGAGTGAGGCCGCTCGCCGCGCAGGCGCCGCCGGAGGCGCTCTTCAGGCTCTTGACCTTGCCCTTGACTGCCGCTTTTGCTCTTGACTGTGGCAGTAGACCCGACCACCTGCCCACACCACCGCCGCCCACACACGACGTCACCCACCCCGAGCCGCGCCACCAACGGATCCTGTAAACCCCGCGCGAAGCCGTCAAGAAACGCCTGTCAGCCCCCACCCCAGCCGCACCCACACGAGAACCTCACCCACACATAGGTCAGGGGCGCTTCTTTTTTTCGCGCGGTACTGTGCAATGTGTAGTACCGTGTTCCGCACAGGAGGGGCGATGGATTCCACACAACTGCTCAAGGGCGTCCTGGACTCGGCGGTGCTCGCGGTCCTGGTCGATGAGGACGGCTACGGCTACGACATCGTCCGCAGGCTGCGGGTCGCCGGGTTCGAGGACATCGGGGACGCGTCGGTCTACGGAACGCTGCGGCGCTTGTACGCCAACGGATATCTGACGAGTTACGTGGTGCCCTCGGAGGCGGGGCCGCACCGGAAGTACTACGGGGTCAACGCCAGCGGGCGGGCGCAACTGAAGGAGTCCACGGCGACGTGGCGGGTGTTCGCCGGAACGATGGACCGGCTTCTCGGAGCGGACAGGGGTGATCGGGTATGAGTTCCCAGGAGTTCGAGGGCACAGCCGGCGGCGGCCGTGACGGTGCCGCCGGCGACGAGGTGGCCGGATACGCGGCCGAGGTCCGGGCGCAGTTCGCCGACCTGTCCGAGCAGGACAGCGCCGAGTTGCTGGAGGACCTGGAGGACCACCTGCGCGAGGTCGCGGCCGAGGACGCCGGCACGCTGCGCGAGCGCCTCGGCGCGCCGGCGGCGTATGCCAGGGAGCTGCGACAGGCGGCGGGATTGCCGGAGCCGGGGGAGGGGAGCGGCTCGGGCGGTGCGCGCCGGCCGCGGCGGACGCTGCGGTCCAGGGCGCGACAGGCGGTGGCGGACGCGGAGGGCCGGGCGCGCCGGCACCGGGCGGGGCGCGAGGTGCTGGATTTCCTGCCCTCGCTGCGTCCCGCGTGGTGGGTGCTGCGCGGCTGGGTCGCGGTGCGGCTTTTGGAGGTGATGACGACGGACGTGGGTCCCTGGCACGACTTCGCGCTCATCCCGCAGGTCGGGAACAGCACGTTCACCGGCTTCATCGCGCTGCTGGTCGCGGTCCCGGCGTCGGTGTACGCGGCGCGCCGGACCGTGCCGGAGGGCTGGCGGCGCCGGGCGATGGGGGCGGGGGAGGGCATCCTCGTCCTGTTCACCGTCGCGATGGCGCTGTCGGCGGCAGGCGGCCAGGACGACTACGCCCAGACGGCTTCGGGCGTGTCCTACGTTCAGCAGGCGCCGCAGCAAGGGCTCGCCGAGAACGGCAAGGAGGTCTCCAACCTGTACGTCTACGACCAGAGCGGCAAGCTGCTCAGCGGCGTCCTCGTCTACGACCAGGACGGCCAGCCGGTCATGGCGGACCCGTTCATGGACGGGTTGGAAATCGACAACAACGGCTGGCTCGACGGCAACGGCGCGTTGGTGTCGAACGCCTACCCGCGGCAGTTGTTCCGGCAGGAGTGGGACAACGACAACGGCGGTCAGCACTACGTCACGGTTCCGCCGCCGCTGGTGAACGTTCCGCGCGGGGTGCACCAGGGCTCGACACCGACTCAACCGCAGGGCCCTCCGCAAACACAGAGCTCATCTCAACCGCAGAGCTCTACTCAACCGCAGAGCTCTACTCAACCGCAGAGCTCTACTCAACCTCAGGGCTCTGCTACACCCTCGCCGACGCCCCCCGCAACGCCCTCAGGTGGCGCCACCGGAGCGCAGCCGTCCTCCACGCTCCCGTCGACTCCGGCGCCGAGCAGCACGACGGGTTGATGATTCATCATCGCCCGCTACGGTTGCCCCGTGAACAACTCAGGTTCGGGGCGCGTCCTAGTGGTCGACGACAGCGACACCGTCAGGACACTGATCCGTATCAACCTGGAGTTGGAGGGCTTCGAGGTCCAGGAGGCCGACTCGGGCGCCCGGTGCCTGGAACTGGTGCCGGGCACCGATGTGGTGACCCTGGACCTGCTGCTGCCCGAGACCGGTCCCGGCGGCCTCGACGTGCTCCGGCGCCTCAAGCGCGACCCGGCTCTGGGCCGTCCGCGGGTCGTCGTGGTGACCGCCGCGGCGCTGCCGGAGGACCGGCGGCTCGGGGAGTCGGCCGGCGCCGACGCCTACATCACCAAGCCCTTCGAGCCGGTGGACCTGGTCGACGCGGTGAGGGCGCTGGCCTCGCGTCCCGTAATCTAGGCATCCCGTAACCTAGGGCGGGTGACTCCCGAGCAGCTTTCCCAGGCCGTCCTCGACACCGTCAAGGAAGCCGTCGCCGACGGCGTGCTGACCCTGACAACGGTCCCCGAGGCCGTGACCGTCGAGCGACCGAAGAACCGCGACCACGGCGACTACGCCACCAACGTCGCCCTCCAGCTGACCAAGGCCGCCGGTATGCCGCCGCGGGCGCTGGCCGAGCTGCTCGCCGAGCGCCTGCGAAAGGTCGAGGGCATCGCCGGCGTGGACATCGCCGGGCCCGGGTTCCTCAACCTGAGGCTGGCCGCCGGCGCCGCCGGCGAGCTCGCCAAGAGCATCGTCGAGCAGGGCCAGGCGTACGGGCGCAGCGAGACCTTCGCGGCCCACATCGTCAACCTGGAGTTCGTCTCGGCCAACCCGACCGGGCCGCTGCACCTGGGCCACACCCGGTGGGCCGCGGTCGGCGACGCCCTGGGCCGGCTGCTGGAGGCCGCCGGCGCCGACGTCACGCGCGAGTTCTACATCAACGACGCCGGCAACCAGATGAACAACTTCGGCAAGTCGCTGGCACTGCGGGCGAACGGCCAGGAGGTGCCCTCGGGGGAGGGCCTGTATGAGGGCGCGTACATCAAGGATCTGGCACAGGCGATCCTGGAGGAGCACCCGGTCCTGACCCAGCTGCCGGCCGACGCGCAGGTCGAGGCCTTCCGCACCGCCGGGTACAAGCTCCAGCTGCGGCTCCAGCAGGAGTCGCTGGAGAAGTTCCGCACCCGCTTCGACGTCTGGTTCTCCGAGAAGACGCTGCACGACTCCGGCGACGTCGAGGGCGTCGCGGACCGGCTGGCCGAGCAGGGCCACGTCTTCGAGCAGGACGGCGCGGTCTGGCTGCGCACCACCGACTTCGGAGACGACAAGGACCGGGTCATCGTCCGCTCCAACGGCGAGCGCACCTACTTCTCCGCGGACTGCGCGTACTACCTGAACAAGCGGGACCGCGGCTACTCGCCGTGCATCTACATGCTCGGCGCCGACCACCACGGCTACGTCGGCCGGCTCAAGGCGATGGCCGCGTGCTCCGGCGACGACCCGGACAAGGACATCGAGGTCCTGATCGGCCAGTTCGTGAAGATGGTGAAGGACGGCGAGGAGGTCAAGCTCTCCAAGCGGACCGGGAACATCGTCACGCTGGACGACGTGATCGACATGATCGGCGTGGACGCGGCGCGGTACGCGCTGGCCCGCTCCAGCGTCGACCACGAGCTGGTGCTGGACGTGGACCTGCTCACCTCGCAGAAGGCCGAGAACCCGGTCTACTACGTCCAGTACGCGCACTCGCGGATGGCCTCGGTCAAGCGCAACGCGGCCGAACTGGGCTTTGACAAGGGCGCTCCCGAGGACTTCAAGCCGGAGTTGCTCTCGCACCCGCGCGAGGAGGAACTGCTCGCGGCGCTGGCCGAGTTCCCCCGGGTCGTGGCCCAGGCCGCCGGGCTGCGCAGGGTCCACCAGGTCGCGCACTACCTCGAGCTGGAACTGGCGAAGAAGTACCACGCCTGGCAGTCCGAGAAGAAGGACTGCCGCATCCTCCCGCTCGGCGACGAGCCGCCGACCGACGTGAACCGCGCCCGGCTTTGGCTGGTCGAGGCCACGCAGACCGTGCTCCGCAACGGTCTTGACCTCCTCGGCGTCTCGGCCCCTGAGCGCATGTGACAAATCGGACCTGAAGTAGGGAACACTTTCGGTCCATGAGTAGAAGCGCGCACCCCGCCGGGCCCCGCTACGCCGACGTCCTGCCGGAGGGCGGCCACGGCGCCGCCCCGGCGGACCTGAACCGGCTGAGCCAGAAGATCTGGCCCGGCGGGGTGGCGCGCGACGAGGAGTCCGGCGCGGTCACCTTCGCCGGCGCCGACGTCCGCGAGCTGGCACGCGAGTTCGGCACCCCGGCGTACCTGATCGACGAGGACGACTGGCGCCGGCGGGCCCGCGAGTGGGTCGAGGCGTTCGGCGCGGATGCCGACGTCTTCTATGCGGGCAAGGCCTTCCTCTCCGTGGCGATCGCCAAGTGGGCCGCCGAAGAGGGCCTGCATCTGGACGTCTGCTCCGGCGGCGAACTCGCGGTCGCCCTGCGCGCCGGTTTCCCGGCGGACCGGCTCGGCTTCCACGGCAACAACAAGTCCGTGGCCGAGTTGGAGCGCGCGGTGGACGCCGGGGTCGGCCGGATCATCGTCGACTCGCACGACGAGATAGAGCGGCTGGCCGCCGTCGCCGCGGACCGCGGCGTCCGGCAGCGCGTCATGCTGCGGGTCACCCCTGGCGTCGAGGCGCACACCCACGAGTTCATCGCCACCGCGCACGAGGACCAGAAGTTCGGCTTCTCGCTGGCCGGCGGCGCCGCGGTCGAAGCCGTGGCGCGCGTCCTGAAGCACGCCGACCACCTGGAGCTGACCGGTCTGCACTCGCACATCGGCAGCCAGATCTTCGACACCGCCGGCTTCGAGGTGGCCGCGCACCGGCTGACCGAGGCACTGGCCGCCATCAAGGGCGAGCACGGCGTCGAGCTGCCCGAGTTGGACCTCGGCGGCGGCCTGGGCATCGCCTACACCGAGGCCGACGACCCCGCGCCGGTCGCCGAGACCGCGCGGCGGCTCAAGGAGATCGTGGCGCGCGAGTGCGACGCCGCGGGCCTGGCGCGTCCGCGCCTGTCCGTGGAGCCCGGCCGGGCCATCGCCGGTCCTCCCGGGATCACGCTCTACGAGGTCGGCACCGTGAAGCCGCTGCCGGGGCTGCGTACCTATGTCTCAGTGGACGGCGGGATGTCGGACAACATCCGCACCGCCCTGTACGACGCCGAGTACTCCGTCGCGCTGGTCAGCCGGGCCAGCAAGGCCGAGGCGACGCTGGCCCGCGTGGTCGGCAAGCACTGCGAGTCCGGCGACATCGTGGTCCGCGACGCCTGGCTGCCCGGCGACACCGCTCCCGGCGACCTGGTGGCGGTCGCCGCGACCGGCGCCTACTGCCGCTCGATGGCCAGCAACTACAACCACCTGCTCAAGCCGCCGGTGGTCGCGGTCAGGGACGGCGAGGCGCGGGTCATCGTGCGGCGTGAGACCGAGGACGACCTGCTGGGGCTTGACCTGGGATAGCGCTGCACGGCGGTCCCACATCCCGGACGACGGGTTGTCGAGGAGTGGGATTCGGCGAGACTGACAAGACTGACAGTGCCATGCCCGCAGATGTGTGTGGCACCGACCGAGGCGATGGGGATTCACGATGCGTACTGAGCCGCTGAAGGTGGCACTGCTGGGCTGTGGGGTAGTCGGCTCGGAAGTCGCGCGCCTGATGACGGCCAACGCCGCCGATCTGGCCGCGCGCGTCGGGGTCCCGCTGGAGCTGGCCGGGATCGCCGTGCGCCGGCCGAACCGCGCGCGCGAGGTGGCCGGGGTCGACCCGGACCTGTTCACCACGGACGCCGAGGGCCTGGTCAAACGGGACGACGTGGACCTGGTGATCGAGGTCATCGGCGGGATCGAGCCGTCCCGGGCGCTGATCCTGGCGGCGCTGGAGTCCGGCAAGTCCGTGGTGTCGGCGAACAAGGCGCTGCTCGCCGAGGACGGCGCCACGCTCTACGAGGCGGCCGAGAAGCACGGCGCGGACCTCTACTACGAGGCCGCCGTGGCCGGCGCCATCCCGCTGCTGCGCCCGCTGCGCGAGTCGCTGGTCGGCGACCGGGTGCACCGGGTCCTGGGCATCGTCAACGGCACCACCAACTTCATCCTGGACCGGATGGACACCACCGGCGCCGGCTTCACCGAGGCGCTGGAGGAGGCCACCGCGCTGGGCTACGCCGAGGCCGACCCGACCGCCGACGTCGAGGGCTTCGACGCCGCGGCCAAGGCCGCGATCCTGGCCGGGCTCGCCTTCCACACCCGGGTCACCGCCTCCGACGTGCACCGCGAGGGCATCACCGAGGTCACCGCGGCGGACATCGCCTCGGCCCGGGCGATGAACTCCGTGGTCAAGCTGCTGGCGATCTGCGAGGTGGATGTCGAGGCCGGCAAGGTCTCGGCGCGCGTGCACCCGGCGATGATCCCGCGCAGCCACCCGCTGGCGAGCGTGCGGGAGGCCTACAACGCGGTGTTCATCGAGTCCGAGTCGGCCGGCCAGCTGATGTTCTACGGCCCCGGGGCCGGCGGCTCGCCGACCGCCTCGGCGGTGCTCGGCGACCTGGTCGCGGTCGCCCGGAACAAGGTGAGCGGCCGGCGCGGGCCGGCCGAGACGGCCTACGCCGGGCTCACCGTCCGGTCGGTCGGCGAGGCGCGGACCCGCTACCACATCAGCCTGGACGTCGACGACAAGCCGGGCGTGCTGTCGGCGGTGGCGGGTATCTTCGCAGAACAGGACGTATCGATCGCCACCGTGCGGCAGTCCGGGCGCGGCCTGGACGCGCAGCTGGTGATCGTCACGCACCTGGCCCCGGACGCGGCCCTGACCGCGACCGTGGACCGGCTGCGGGCGCTCGACTTCGTGCGTGACGTGTCCAGCGTCATGCGTGTGGAATCCGAATAGCACCTCTTCCTTTAGGAGACGGCGGACATGGCTTGGCGAGGCGTGATCGAGGAGTACCGACAGTGGCTGCCGGTCGACGCCGGCACGCCCGTGGTCACGCTGGGCGAGGGCGGCACGCCGCTGCTGCCCGCGCCGCGGCTGTCCGCGCTCACCGGGTGTGAGGTGTTCATCAAGGTCGAGGGCATGAACCCGACCGGATCCTTCAAGGACCGGGGCATGACCACCGCGATCTCGCTGGCCAAGCAGGCCGGCGCCGAGGCCGTGGTGTGCGCCTCCACCGGCAACACCAGCTCCTCGGCGGCGGCCTACGCCGTGCGCGGCGGGCTCCGGCCTGCGGTGCTGGTGCCGGCCGGCAAGATCGCGCTGGGCAAGCTGGCCCAGGCGCTGGCGCACGGCGCGACCCAGCTGCCGGTCCAGGGCAACTTCGACGACTGCCTGCGGCTGGCCCGCGAGCTGGCCGCCAAGTACCCGGTGGCGCTGGTCAACTCGGTCAACCCGGTCCGGCTGCACGGCCAGAAGACCGCCGCCTTCGAGGTCGTCGACGTGCTCGGCGACGCCCCCGACATCCACGCGCTGCCGGTCGGCAACGCCGGGAACATCTCCGCGTACTGGCTCGGATATCAGGAGTACGCCAAGGAGGGTCAGGCCTCGCACACGCCCCGCATGTTCGGATTCCAGGCCGCCGGCGCGGCCCCGCTGGTGCTCGGCGCTCCGGTCGAGCACCCGGACACCATCGCCACCGCCATCCGGATCGGCAACCCGGCGTCCTGGGACCTGGCGGTCGCCGCGCGCGAGGACTCCGACGGCGTCATCGAGGCGGTGACCGACGAGGAGATCCTGGCCGCGCACCGGGTGCTCTCGGCCGAGGAGGGCGTGTTCGTCGAGCCGGCCTCCGCCGCGGGCGTGGCCGGGATCCTCAAGCTGGCTCAAGCCGGCCGGCTGGAGTCCGGCAAGCGGATCGTGATCACCGTCACCGGGCACGGTCTGAAGGACCCCGAGTGGGCGGTCAAGGCCGCGCCGCCGCTGCCGGAGGCGGTGCCGGCCGACGTGGCCGCGGTCGCCGAGGCTCTCAGCCTTACCTAAGGAACGTTCTGATAAAGGTGAGGGCTTCATATCTGGAGCACGAACGGAGCACAATGCCGAGCCCTGTCTTCCGAGCCGCCCCGGTACGCGTCCGCGTCCCGGCCACCAGCGCGAACCTCGGACCCGGCTTCGATTCCCTGGGCCTGGCGCTCGGGTTGTACGACGAGGTGATGGTCCGGATAGCAGACTCCGGACTGAAGGTGGACGTCGCCGGCGAGGGCGCCGAGACGGTCGCCCGCGACGAGGGGCACCTCGTGGTCCGTGCCATGCGGGCCGCGTTCGACCGGCTCGGGGCCCGTCCGCCGGGACTCGAGCTGGTCTGCGCCAACCGGATCCCGCACGCCCGGGGCCTGGGCTCCTCGGCGGCGGCGATCTGCGCCGGCATCGTGGCCGCCCGGGCGCTGACCGTCGGGGCGACGCTGTCCGACGACGCCGTGCTCCAGCTGGCCACCGAGATGGAGGGGCACCCCGACAACGTGGCGGCCTGCCTGCGCGGCGGGTTCACCATCGCCTGGTTGGACCAAGCGGGTGAAATCTCCGATGCCTCCGCGGCGACCGCGCGGGTGCTGGCGATCACGCCCGACCCGGCCGTCCGGGCCGTGGCGTTCGTGCCCGCCGAAGGGCTCTCGACCGAGGTCGCGCGGGGTCTGCTGCCCAAGCTGGTGCCGCACGCCGAGGCCGCGCGCAACGCCGGGCGGGCCGCGCTGCTGTCCGCCGCGCTCATCGGCGGCCGGTCCGAGCTGCTGCTGGCCGCCACGCAGGACCGGCTGCACCAGGACTACCGGGCGCCGGCCATGCCCGCCTCGGCCGCGCTGATCGCCGCGCTGCGCGACCAGGGGCACGCCGCCGTGGTCTCCGGCGCCGGCCCGACCGTTCTGGTTCTGACGACGGAAGAGCAGGTCCAGGCGGTGATCGCGGCCGGGCGCCGGGTCGTGCCGCAGGGCTGGCAGGCCTTCGGCCTCGCCGTCGACAGCGCCGGTGCGGTATCCTTGAGCTCAACCGAAGGCGCGGGGCGGGGACTGGATTCCGACACATCGGATAGGGGTTCAAACCCACGCCACGGGGGACTGTGATTGATGAGAGCAGCGCCCGCGTATGGTTTTCCTTGGGACGGCGCGTCAAGCTCGGCGTCCCGTTGACCACCACGAGGTGTTACTCTCCTGTCGAGCACCTACGTCTCCACTGGTGAGCGACAGCGCGACTCCCCTCCCTTGGCGGCCACGACCGTCGGCGGCGGCGATTCGCGCGAGTGCGGTCTAGGTATCCCGTGTGAAAAGCATCCGCGACCGGCCTGTGCCGAACTTGTCCAGCACAGCGCCGCGTCCGCGCGGGTACCTGCATCGCGACCTCGGTTCCAATTCAACACAGCTCTTCACAACCAGCACCTGTCCCCGGCCCGGAAGCGGAAGTCCGCTCGGAGCCGGCGACCAGGAAGGATCGCTTCGTGAGCGACACCACGACTGAATCCCCCGCCACCGCCCCCGCCGGGCGTGCCGGCAAGGGGCTGTCCTCGATGCTGCTCCCCGAGCTCCAGGCCTACGCCGTGAGCCTGGGGATCACCGGTACCGCGCGGATGCGCAAGGGCCAGCTCGTCGAGGCAATTCAGGAGAAGAACGGCGGCGCCGCGAAGGCCGAGCCCGCCGCCGCTGCCGCGCCCGCCCGGACCACCGCGCGCCGCACCCGCAGCAACACCGCCGCCGCGGCCGAGAAGGCCGCCGCGGAGCAGACTCAGCCTTCTGAGGTCCGGGCCGACATCCCGGAGCAGCCGCAGCGCGAGCGGGCCGAGAAGGCCCCCGCCGAGGCTGCCGGGCGCGCTGAGCGCACCGAGCGGGCCGAGCGTGCTGAGCGCCCCGAGCGCACCGAGCGCGCGAGCAAGGCCGCCGAGAGCGCCGTGGCCGTCGCCGAGGGCCAGGCCGCGCCGGCTGCCGCCACTGCCAACACCGCCACCGCCGAGGCCGCCGGCGGCCAGGCCAACTCCGGCGGCCAGGGCGGCGAGGGCGACCAGCAGCGCAACCGCCGCGACCGGAACAACAGCAACAACAACCGCCGCGAGCGCGGCCGGGGCGGCGAGGGCGGCGGCGAGCGCCAGCAGACCTCCGGCGGCGGCCAGAGCCAGGGCGGCTCCAGCGGTTCGGGCGGCTCCGGCGGTTCGGGCGGCTCCGGCGACGACTTCGACGACCGCCGCGGCAACCGGCGCACCCGGGACCGCAACCGCAACCGCGAGGACCGGCAGAACCGCCGCAACCGCGGCCGCGGCGAGGGCGGCGGCGAGGTCGAGACCACGATCAGCGACGACGACGTCCTGATCCCGGTCGGCGGCATCGTCGACATCCTGGACAACTACGCCTTCGTGCGGACCTCCGGCTACCTGCCCGGCCCCGACGACGTCTACGTCTCCCTGGCCATGGTCCGCAAGAACGGCCTGCGCAAGGGCGACGCGGTCACCGGCGTGATCCGCGCCCCGCAGGACGGCGAGCGCCGCGAGAAGTTCAACGCCCTGGTGCGCCTGGACTCGATCAACGGCCTGGAGCCGGCGGCCTCCCGGCAGCGCCCGGAGTTCAACAAGCTCACGCCGCTGTACCCGCAGGACCGGCTCCGTCTGGAGACCGAGTCCAACATCCTGACCACCCGCATCATCGACATGATCGCGCCGATCGGCAAGGGCCAGCGCGGGCTGATCGTGGCCCCGCCCAAGACCGGCAAGACCATGATCATGCAGGCCATCGCCAACGCGATCACCCAGAACAACCCCGAGTGCCACCTGATGGTGGTGCTGGTGGACGAGCGGCCCGAAGAGGTCACCGACATGCAGCGCTCGGTGAAGGGCGAGGTCATCGCCTCGACCTTCGACCGGCCTGCCGACGACCACACCACGGTCGCCGAGCTCGCGATCGAGCGGGCCAAGCGCCTGGTGGAGCTCGGCCACGACGTGATCATCCTGCTGGACTCGATCACCCGCCTGGGCCGCGCCTACAACACCAGCGCCCCGGCCTCCGGCCGCATCCTCACCGGCGGTATGGACAGCCAGGCGATGTACCCGCCGAAGAAGTTCTTCGGCGCGGCGCGCAACATCGAGAACGGCGGCTCGCTGACCATCCTGGCCACCGCGCTGGTGGAGACCGGCTCGCGCCTGGACGAGGTGATCTTCGAGGAGTTCAAGGGCACCGGCAACATGGAGCTGCGGCTGGACCGCAAGCTGGCCGACAAGCGCATCTTCCCGGCGGTCGACGTCGACCCGTCGAGCACCCGCAAGGAGGAGCTGCTGCTCGGCGCCGAGGAGCTCAGCATCGTCTGGAAGCTCCGCCGCGTCCTGCACGCGCTGGACCAGCAGCAGGCCATGGAGCTGCTGCTGGACCGGATGAAGAAGACCAAGTCGAACGCCGAATTCCTGATGACGATCCAGAAGACCGCGGTCGGTCCGCAGGAGTAACGGTTTCCTTGAGAAGTCAGTAAGGTGGCCGGGGTGACGATCACCCCGGCGTCTTACCCGTACGGTCCCCATCCCTCCCAGGTCGGCGAGCTTTTCGTCCCGGAGGGTGCGGGGCCGTTCCCGGTTGTGGTGCTGATCCACGGCGGGTTCTGGCGCACCCCCTTCGACCGCGAGTTGATGGACCCGCTGGCCGAGGATCTGGCCGAGCGCGGCTTCGCGGCCTGGAACATCGACTACCGCCGGGTCGGCGACGGCGGGGGCGGGGAGTCCTGGCGCGTCACGCTGGACGACGTCGCCGCCTCGCTGGACCAGCTCGGCGCGCTGTCCGCCGAGCACCCGCTGGACACCGATCGCACGGCCCTGGTCGGGCACTCCGCCGGCGGTCACCTGGCGCTGTGGCTGTCCTCGGAGTTCCAGGTCGCGGCCGCCGTCTCGCAGGCCGGGGTGGCCAATCTGTACGACGCGGCCGCCGATCGGCTGGGCGTCGGCTCCCCGCGCGAGGGCCTGGGCGTCCTGGACGTGCCGGCGACGATGGAGTTCCTCGGCGGCTCCCCGGAGGAGGTCCCGGACCGCTACGCGGCGGCCTCGCCCTCGGCGCTGCTGCCGCTGGAGACCCCGCTGCTGCTGGTGCACGGCGACGAGGACGACCGGGTGCCGATCTCGCAGTCGCGGAACTTCGCCGACGCGGCCCGGGAGGCCGGCGACGAGGTGGAGCTCGCGGAGTTCCCCGGCATGGGGCACTTCGAGGTGTTGGACCCGAAGCACGCCAGCTGGGGCCGGACGCTGGAGTTCCTGGAGCGGGTGCTGGCAAGCGTGGAATAAGCACCCCCCGACTCCCGTTAAGATGGTTCGTCGGTCCCGGTTCACCCCACGTATATGGAGACCCGGCGGCCACTCGACCTCAAGGAGCCGAAATGAAGCCTGACATCCACCCGAGCTACCAGGTCACGACCGTGACCTGCGGCTGTGGCGCGACCTTCCAGACTCGCAGCACCGCGCCGAACGGCGTGATCCACGCCGAGGTCTGCTCGCAGTGCCACCCGTTCTACACCGGCAAGCAGAAGATCCTCGACACCGGCGGCCGCGTGGCGCGCTTCGAGGCTCGTTTCGGCAAGAAGGACGCCAGCAAGTAGTGCGCGCGGCGGCGCCGGTGCCGTGGACCCTCGGGTCCGGCGGCTCCGGCGCCGCCGTTGTGTTTGCTCCGGGCGTTTCCCTTGCTGGCATCAACTTGAGGACGTGACATGTTCGAGGTCATCGACGACCTGCTCGCCGAGTACGCCGAGCTGGGGACGAAGCTGGCGGACCCGTCCGTCCACGCCGACCAGGATGTCGCCCGCAAGCTCGGCAAGCGCTACGCCGAACTCGGCCCCATCGCCGAGACCTACCGGGAGTACCAGAGCGTCGGCGAGGACATCTCCGCCGCCGAGGAACTGGCCGCCGAGGACCCCGCCTTCGGCGAGGAGATCCCGGGGATGCAGGAGCGCCGCACCGTGCTGGAGGAGCGGCTGCAGAAGCTGCTGATCCCGCGCGACCCGATGGACGAGAAGAACGTCATCCTGGAGATCAAGGGCGGCGAGGGCGGGCAGGAGTCCATGCTCTTCGCCGGCGATCTGCTGCGCATGTACATGCGCTTCGCCGAGCGCCAGGGTTGGAAGACCGAGGTCCTGGAATCGACCGAGTCCGACCTCGGCGGTTACAAGGACGTGCAGGTCGCGGTCAAGGGCCGGGTCAACGAGGCCGGCGAGGGCGTCTGGGCGCGGCTGAAGTACGAGGGCGGCGTGCACCGCGTGCAGCGCGTGCCGGTGACCGAGTCGCAGGGCCGGATCCACACCTCGGCGGCCGGTGTGCTGGTGCTGCCCGAGGCCGAGGAGGTCGAGGTCGACATCAACGCCAACGACCTGCGCATCGACGTCTTCCGCTCCTCCGGCCCCGGCGGGCAGTCGGTCAACACCACCGACTCCGCGGTCCGCATCACGCACCTGCCCACCGGCGTGGTGGTGAGCTGCCAGAACGAGAAGTCGCAGCTGCAGAACAAGGAGTCCGCGATGCGCATCCTGCGCGCCCGCCTGCTGGCGGTGGCGCAGGAGGAGGCGGACAAGGAGGCCTCGGACACGCGCAAGTCGCAGATCCGGACCATGGACCGCTCCGAGCGCATCCGCACGTACAACTTCCCGGAGAACCGCATCAGCGACCACCGGGTCGGCTACAAGTCGTACAACCTGGACCAGGTGCTCGACGGCGACCTGGACGCGATGATCCAGGCCTGCGTCGACGCGGACACCGCCGCGAAACTCGCGGCCGGGGGCAACTGAGGCGGCGGGAATACCGGTGAGCGATTCCACTCCGGTGGCACAGGATCCGACGAGCGGGCCGTCGTCGGCCGGCGATGCCAAGGGCTCCTCCTTGCTGCGCGCCGAGATCGCGCAGGCCGCGCTGCGCCTGGCCGAGGCCGGCGTCGGCTCGCCCCGGCACGACGCGGAGGAGCTGGCGGCCTGGGTGCACGGCGTGCGCCGCGCCGAGCTGCACCGGGTCCCCGACCACGACTTCGACGCCCGGTACTGGGAGGTCGTCGCCCGCCGCGCGAACCGCGAGCCGCTGCAGCACATCACCGGCGCCGCCTACTTCCGCTACCTGGAGCTCGCGGTCGGCCCGGGGGTGTTCGTCCCGCGGCCGGAGACCGAGGTGATGGTCGGCTGGGCCATCGACAAGCTGCGGGCGCTGGACGTCGCCGAGCCGCTGATCGTCGACCTGTGCACCGGCTCCGGCGCGATCGCGCTGTCGATAGCGCAGGAGGTCCCGCGCGCCCGGGTCCACGCCGTGGAGCTGTCGGAGAACGCCTACACCTGGGCCGCGCGCAACATCGCGGCGGCGGAGGCGGGGGAGCGCGTGACCCTGCACCTGGCGGACGCGGTGACCGCGCTGCCGGAACTGGACGGCCGGGTGGACGTGGTGGTCTCCAACCCGCCGTACATCCCGCTGACCGAGTGGGAGTACGTCGCCCCCGAGGCCCGCGACCACGACCCGGAGCTGGCGCTGTTCTCCGGCCCCGACGGCCTGGACCTGATCCGCGGCCTGGAGCGCACCGCGCAGCGGCTGCTGAAGCCCGGCGGCTGGGCCGCGTTCGAGCACTCCGACAAGCAGGGCGGCGAGGTGCAGCGCATCTTCCTGGAGGAGCGCGGCTGGGCCGAGGCGTCCGACCACCGGGACCTGACGAACCGGCCGCGGTTCGTGACGGCCCGCAAGGGCTGAGGACCGCCGGCGCGGATCGGTCGGCGATCGGCGGCGGGGCATCGGCGGGGACGGGCCGACCACGCACGCGGGATCGGCCAGTAGACTCACGCCCCATGAGCCGCCGATTCGACTGCACCGACCCCGAGCAGCGCAAGACGGGCCTCCGCGAGGCGGCCAGCGCCGTCCGGCGCGGTGAGCTGGTGGTGATGCCGACCGACACCCTGTACGGCATCGGGGCCGACGCGTTCACCAACTGGGCCGTCCGCGCCATGCTGGAGGCCAAGGGCCGCGGCCTGTCGATGCCCAGCCCCGTCCTGGTGCCCTCGCCCGCGACCCTGCACGGCCTGGTGGCCGGCATGCCCGCGGTCGGCTGGGAACTGGTCGACGCCTTCTGGCCCGGCGGCCTGACCCTGGTGGCGATGCACCAGCCGACCCTCACCTGGGACATCGGCGAGACCCGCGGCACCGTCGCGGTCCGCATGCCGCTGCACCCGGTGGCGATCGAACTGCTCACCGAGACCGGCCCGATGGCCGTCTCCAGCGCCAACAAGGGCGGCATGCCCGCCCCGCAGAGCGCGATCGAGGCCCAGGACCAACTCGGCGACGCGGTCTCGGTCTACCTGGACGCCGGCAAGGTCGGCGCCGAGGGCGGCGCGAGCTCCATCGTCGACGTCACCGGCACCGCCCCGCTCCTGCTGCGCGAAGGCGCGCTCACGTTCGACCAATTGCGGGAAGTGGCTCCGACGCTGACCCGCGCCGAGTAACCTCGGCTGGCTGGGCCGAGGGCGCTGGGAGGAGCAGGGTGGGGAACCAGGGAACGGATACCGGCGTGCCCGGCGAGGCCGAGCAGAGTCCCGGTGGCGAGGCGGCCGAGGGCGGTGCGCGATCCGAGCAGGCGGAGCAGCAACAGGCCGCTGATCTGCCCGGCCAGCGCAGGGAGACCGCCGAGCCCGAGCCCACCGATGATCTGCCTGGCCGGCTCGAGCCGACAGCCGATCTGTCCGGCGAGCCCGAGTCGGCCACCGATCAGCCCAACCAGCCCGATCAGCCCAACCAGCCCGGCCAGCCCGACCGTCCCATCATCCGCATCCCCGCCCCGCGCCGGCCCCTGTTCGACACCGTCAACCCGGTCCGCGCCGCCGCCGCGATCGGCCGCCGCCACCATCCCGTCACTTTGGCGCTGATGGCGGCGACCACCCTCGCCTACGCCGTGCTGGCCTACCAGCGCCGGTGGATAGCCGACGACGGGATGATCGCGGTGCGCACGGTGCGCCAGATCCTCGCCGGGCACGGGCCCGTCTACTCGCCCTACGAGCGGGCCGAGACCGACACCTCGACGCTGTGGACCCTGCTGCTCACCATCGGGGGCGGTCTCACCGGGGTGGACGTGGCGCGGGTCGCCATTCTCGCCGGGCTGCTGTGCGCCGTGGGCGGCGTGACGGCCTCGCTGTTCGCCACCGCGCGGCTCCATGCGCGGCTGAGCGGCAAGCCGCGGCAGGTGCTCCTGCCGGCCGGTGCGCTGGTGCTGCTGGGGGTCTCGCCGTTCTGGGACTTCGCGACCTCCGGGCTGGAGACCGGCCTGGAGATCCTGTGGCTGGGGCTGTGCTGGCTGGCGTTGGTCGCCTGGTGCGCGCAGTCGCCCGACGCCCGGCGGCAGTACGCGGTGGCCTTCCTGATAGGCCTGGCGCCGTTGGTCCGGCCCGAATTCGCGCTCCTGGAAGCGGTCTTCGCGGCCGCGGCGTGGTTCCTCATACGCCCCGGCAAACGGCGCACGGTCCTGCTTTTCGTTACGGCGCAAGCGCTGCCGCTCGTCACGGAGTTCCTGCGCGCGGGCTACTACGGCGAACTCGTCCCGCTTCCCGCACTGGCGAAGTCCGCGGACGGCTCACAGTGGAACCGCGGCTGGCGCTATGTCGAGGAAACGCTAAAGGGCTACTTCGTCTGGATTCCGTTGGCGATCCTGCTTGCCGCCGCCATCGCTCATCTCATGAAGAGGAGCGCGGTGAAGGACCGCGGTACCGCGATCCTGCTGGCGACGCCGGTGATCGCCGGTCTGCTGCTCGGCCTTTATGTGGTGAAGGTCGGCGGTGACTTCATGCACGCGCGCATGGTCCTGCCGGTCCTCTTCCTCCTCGTCCTGCCGGTACTTCTCGTGCCGGTGACGAAGGTCCTGGCGTCGGCCGTCGCCGCGACCGCGGCCTGGGCCGCCTATTGCGGACCCACCTACTCGGTCCACTTCTACGACCAGAAGCACGCCGTCGCCGAGGACGAGCGTGTCGGCTACCAGCAGTGGACCGGACGGCCCAACCCGGACACCTCGGCGGCATACACCAACCGCGAGCGGGGAATCGGGCTGGCGATCGCCTCGTGGGCCGCGCACGGACAGCGCGTCCTCACCTCCGAGGGCGGGATAGACGTCCCGCTCGACCCCAGCCTGCCCTTCCCCTTCGCGGTGGCCGCCGGGCGGCTCGGCGCGGCCGGCGCCGAGACCCCGCTGGGGGACGAGGTCGTCGACACGCTCGGGCTGGCCAACCCGGTCGGCGCGCACCTGACCGTCACCACCCCCGGCCGGCCCGGCCACGAGAAGGAGCTGCCGTGGGCCTGGATCCTGGCCGACTACGGCGATCCGGCCGTCGTGGACACCAGGGTGGTCCTCGACGGTGTCTCCCCGGCCGAGGTGGCGGCCGCACGGCACGCGATGGGCTGCGGGGCGCTGAAGGAGCTGCTGGATTCGACCAGACAGCCCATGACCGCCGGCCGGTTCTGGAGCAACCTCACCGGCGCGGTGAGCAGGACGGCGCTGGTCGTCCCGGCAGACCCGTTCGCCGCGGAGAAGAAGTTCTGCCGATGACCGCTTCCGTTCCACAGTTGTGACGCACCGCCTGCCGGTAGTCGGCGTAGGGTTGTCTCGGGACGCGGGTGACACCTGATCCACCTGATCCTCCGAGGACCACCGCTCATCGGTGGTCGACTGTCCTAGTCAGACCCTGTTAGGCCCCGCAGTACACAGCGAGAGAATCGGAGAGGATCCCGTGAGGGAGTACCTGCTCGCCATGACGGTGGCACTGGCGGTGACCCTCCTTCTCGGCGGCCCGGTCCGGGCGCTGGCCATCCGGCTGGGACTGGTCCCGGTGATCCGCGAGCGGGACGTGCACGAGACCCCCAAGCCCCGGGTGGGCGGGCTGGCCATGTTCATCGGACTGGCCGCCGCGCTGACCGTGGCCGGGCACTTCCCGATGCTGGAGCGCGACGTCTACGGCGAGTCCAACACCATCCAGGCGCTGCTGTGGGGCACCTTCCTGGTGGTGGTGCTGGGCATGGTGGACGACAAGTTCGAGCTGGACCCGCTGACCAAGTTCGCCGGCCAGATCTTCGCCGCCTCGGTGATGGTGGTGAAGGGGATCCAGATCAGCTGGCTGGTGATCCCCGGCATCGGCATCGTGGCCGTGGACCCGACGCTGTCCATCGTGGTGTCGGTGTTCCTGGTGCTGGTGCTGATGAACGCGGTGAACTTCGTCGACGGCCTGGACGGCCTGGCCGCCGGCATCACCTGCATCGCGGGCCTGGCCTCCTTCGCCTACTGCTACCGGCTGGCCATCAGCTACAAGCTCAGCGGCGCCACCGCCCCGGCGCTGATCGCGATCGTCACCGTCGGGATCTGCCTGGGCTTCCTGGCCCACAACTGGCACCCGGCCCGGATGTTCATGGGCGACACCGGCTCGATGCTGCTGGGCATGCTGCTGGCCGCGACCTCCATCACCGTCATGGGCGGCATCGACCCCTACCAGCTGGGCGCGGGACTGAGCCAGACCAGCTCGGTGCACAAGTTGGTGCCGGCCTACCTGCCGCTGATCATGCCGATCTCGGTCACCCTGCTGCCGATCGCCGACATGGTGATGGCCGTGGTGCGCCGCACCAAGGCCGGCATGTCCCCGCTGGCCGCCGACAAGGGCCACCTGCACCACCGGATGCTGCAGATCGGGCACTCCAAGCGGCGCGCCGTGCTCATCATGTACTTCTGGTCGGCGCTGGTCGCGTTCGTCACCGTGCTGTTCGCCGTGACGCCCTCGCGCCAGCCGATCGTCTACGGCGCCATAGCGATGACACTGGTGGGACTGCTGATGCTGCTGGGACCGCGCCTGGGCGACCACCGGGAGCGGCTGCGCACCAAGGCGCTGCGGGTGGGTTCGGCTCCCACGGCCCGGCACCGCGCCGGAGCCGGGAGCACCGGCGGGCCCGCCGAGGGCGAGTCGGCCATCCCGGCCATAGCCGCATCGGCGGAGAACGGCGCCGACAACACGAATCCCGACGGCGGCATGCGCCCCCGCACGCTGTCGCGTTGATCACACCTGGTGTCCACCCGATCGTGACCCTGTGTCCACCCCGGGTACGTTCTCCCAGCTGAAGAAGTACGCACTCTGACGGAGCAGGGCCGGAAAAACACAGGTCGAGGGGCGGGCGAAAACCGGTTCGTGCGTAGGAGGCGAGCTTGTGATAGCTTTCACGAACAAGGGGATGAGGGGTTGTGAGAAATCCGAACCGCCCCCGTAACCTGAACCGACACGACGCGGTGCCGGATCCCCGGCAGCGCGCGACCTACAAGACTTCTTGAGGGAAGCCATGCAGGCCATTGACGCCCGATTGTTGCGCGGAGCAGCGGTACCGACCGCTGTCGCCGGCGCCATCGCCGTCGTGCTCTGCACCGTGCTGGTCGGCAGCAAGGGCCTGATCGGATCGCTGCTCGGCAGCGTCATCACTCTGGCCTTCTTCTCGGTGACGATCGTGGTCATCAGCCGGGTCGCGCAGAAGCAGCCGCAGATGCTGCTGGGCTACGCGATGCTCACCTACCTCGGCAAGATCTTCTTCCTTGCCGCGCTGATGATCGCGTTCAAGCACACTACGCTGTTCCACTTCCGCTCTTTCGGGTTCACCATGCTGGGCCTGACGTTGGTGTGGCTGGCCGCCGAGACCCGCGCGGTGCTGAAAACGAAGATCTTCTACGCGGACCCCTCCGCGATCCCGGACTCGCTCAAGCCCGCGGCGCCCAAGCGCCCCGAGAGCACCGCCGAGTCCGAACCGACGCCCCTCGGCGGCCGGTAGTCACCCATGACCTCCCATAAACCGGCCTGTGGGCCGGTACTGACTCCTCGCCTGCTCACCGCCGGAACCGGACTGTGTTACCGGCCGGCGCTGACGCCTCGCCTGCCCTCTGTTCGGAATCGAACGGTGCCAGGTCACGAGTTCCTAACGCATTCCAGCGTGCCGCTCACGCCTTCTCAGCTGGGTTTCAGGGAAGGTCATCTCTCCTGCTATCGTCCGAGGCGGCATGAGCAGCATGAGCAGTACACGCAAGCCGAAAACCCCCACCGGGAGACCCGAGAAAAAGGTCGATCCGGCCTCGATCACGGGCTACCTGCTGACGGGCATGGTCCTCTACGGCGGCCTGGGTTGGCTGATCGACAAGTGGGCCGGCACCTCGAACGTGTTCGCACCGATCGGGGTGATCTTCGGACTCGCCGCGGGTCTGTATCTCACGCTCCGGCAGGTGTCGGTGCTGGAGAGGCAGGAACGCGAAGCACTGCTCCGCAAGCGCCGCGCCCTGGCCGACGTCGAGCCCGAGGACGCGACCGCGCAGCAGCAGGACCGGCAGGACCAGTTCGACCAGCACGACCGATAGCCACGACACATCCAGTGCCGATCGCGCGCCCGGGGACGACCCGGACGCGCCGACACCTGAAGGTTGCCGTCACGATGAGCCAGTCTGGATACACACGATGAGTCTTAGTCTTGCCGCCGGTGTCGGCGCACTGAGCACGGACAGCAGCGGTTGCCACCTCTTCGGCAGCAACAACTGCGGCTTCAGCCACGTCTCGCCGAGCTCGGAGGACTTCGACTTCTCCACCCGCCCGGCCTTCCACATCCTCGGCTACGGCGTCACCAAGCCGACCCTGATCGTCGCGCTGATCATCGTGCTGATGGTCGCCTTCGGCTGGGCCGCCTTCAACAAGCCGAAGATGGTCCCGCGCGGCGTGCAGAACGTCGGCGAGGTGGCCTACCTCTTCGTGCGCGACCGCATCGCGCGCGACTCGATGGGCAAGCAGGGCGACAAGTACGTGCCCTTCCTGTTCTCGCTCTTCTTCTTCGTCTGGCTGATGAACATCATGTCGTTCGTCCCGGGCATCCAGTTCCCGGTGAGCTCGGTATACGCCTTCCCGCTGGCCCTGGCCATCATGGTCTGGCTGACCTACATGTACGCCGGCTTCAAGCGGCACGGCCTGGGCTACTTCCGCGTCCTCGGCGTCCCGAGCGGCGTGCCGCTGGGCATCCTGGTCATCCTGACGCCGATCGAGCTGCTGTCGAACATCTTCATCCGGCCGTTCACCCTGGGCATCCGGCTCTTCGCGAACATGTTCGCCGGCCACCTGCTGCTGGCGACGTTCGCCGCCGGTGCCTGGTACATGTTCAGCGTCAAGGGGATCGTGTTCTCCGGCGCGTCCTTCACCATGGCGATCGTGATGACCGGCTTCGAGCTGTTCATCCAGGCGCTTCAGGCCTACATCTTCGTGATGCTGACCGCGAGCTACCTGCAGGGTGCTCTTGAGGAAGCGCACTAGAACCACATAGGGCCGTGTTCCTCTTAAGCGGCCAACGCAGACGTGCGGCTCCTTGTTCCCAAGGGGACGTGGTGCAAGACCACAACTCAAGATCACGCATGACCTATAAGCGACCGGTTGGCAGAACGCCCGCCGGCCAACCAGAAGGAAAACGAGAGACATGAGCGCTGCTCTGACCACCCTCGCCAGCACCGACATCAAGCTGTCCGGCATGGGCTTCCTCGGGTACGGTCTTTCGGCCATCGGCCCGGGCATCGGCGTCGGCCTGATCTTCGGCAACGGCGTGCAGGCCATGGCCCGCCAGCCCGAGGCCGCCGGCATGATCCGCACCAACATGTTCATCGGCTTCGCGCTGACCGAGGCGCTCGCGCTGCTCGGTTTCGTGGCGCCGTTCGTCCTGAAGTAAAGCGCCGACCCGAGCCCCTACGGACCTAGGGAAGGTAGACCATGATGCCTGCTGCGAACACCGCAGTCGTGCTGGCCGGTGAGTTCAACCCGGTCGTGCCCAAGGGCGACGAGCTCGTCATCGGCACGATCGCGTTCCTGATCATCTTCGTGATCTTCTGGAAGAAGCTCCTGCCGAGCATCAAGAAGACCCTGGATGAGCGCACCGACGCCATCGAGGGCGGCATGCAGCGTGCCGAGGAGGCCCAAGCGGCCGCCGCCGCGCTGCAGGAGGAGTACCAGCGCAACCTGACCGAGGCGCGCCACGAGGCCGCCAAGATCACCCAGCACGCCCGCGAACAGGGTGCCGACATCGTCGCGTCGATGCGCGCCGACGGCACCGAGCAGCGCGACAACCTGGTGTCCTCCGGCCGGGCCCAGCTCGACGCCGACGCCGCCGCGACCCGCGCCGCGCTCAAGGGCGACCTGGGCACGCTGGCGATCCAGCTGGCGAGCAAGATCGTCGGCGAGTCGCTGGAAGACGAGGCCCGCCAGCGCGGCACCGTCGACCGGTTCCTGGCCGAGCTGGAAGCCAAGGCGGAAGCCCAGTCCGGTGCTAAGGCGGGTGCCTGATGCAGGGCGCCAGCCGCGAGGCTCTCGCGGCCGGAGCCGACCGCCTCGACGCGCTCACCTCGGCGCCGGGTGCTGACATCGCGGCCGTGGCCGACGACCTGTCGGCCGTGTCCGTGGCCTTCGGCAAGGACGCGGCGCTGCGCCGCATGCTGACCGACCCGGCCCGGCCGGCGGCCCAGCGCGCGGACATCGCGACCGCGCTGCTGGCCGGCAAGATCGGCGCCGACGCCGCCGCCCTGGTGGCCGGCCTGGCCCGGTCCCGCTGGAGCGCCCCGCGCGACCTGGCCGACGCGGTCGCGAACCTCGCGGTCCGTGCCGACCTGGCCGTGGCCGAGCGCGACGGCAAGCTGGACGACGTCGAGGACGAGCTGTTCCGGCTGGGCCGGCTGCTGGACTCCAACGGCGACCTGGCGCTGGCCCTGGCCGACGGCCGGGTTCCGGCCGACAAGCGGGTCGCGCTCGTCGACGGGCTGCTGTCCGGCAAGGTCGACACGACGACGTACCGCCTGGTGGGCCGACTGGTGGCCAACCCGCGCGGCCGGTCGATCAGCGCGGGCCTGACGGAGATCGGCAAGGAGGCGGCCGCGCGCCGCCAGCGGCTGATCGCCTATGTGACCGCGGCGCTCCCGTTGACCGAGCAGCAGCGCGACCGCCTCGCGGCGGTGCTCAAGCGGCTGTACGGCCAGCAGGTCCACCTGAACGTGGACCTGGACCCGGCGGTGCTGGGCGGGCTGTCGGTGCGGATCGGCGACGAGGTCATCGACGGCACCGTGGCGACCCGGCTGGGCCAGGCGCAGCGGCAGCTGGCCGGCTGAGTCCGCGAGCCGACGCAGCGGCGCTCGGCGTCAAGGCTTAGCGTCGTACAAGAAGCACTCACCGTGCCCAATTGAAGATCTAGCAGTACCCACCAGAAACGACCTGCGGGTGGTGGCGGCGGGCGGAACTCCGGCAGACGAGCCGGGCCCGCCGTTGCCCGGCCCGGATGATTCTAGGAGAGCAGGAATACTCATGACGGAGCTCACGATCCGTCCGGAGGAGATCCGGGACGCGTTGGAGCGCTTTGTCGCTTCCTACGAGGCGCCCGAGGCGTCGAAGGACGAAGTCGGCACCGTCACCGAGATCGGTGACGGCATCGCCAAGGTCGAGGGCCTGCCCTCGGCCATGACCAACGAGCTGCTGAAGTTCGAGGACGGCACCCTGGGCATCGCCCTGAACCTGGACGTCCGCGAGATCGGCGTCGTGGTCCTGGGCGACTACGAAGGCATCGAGGAGGGGCAGCGGGTCGCGCGTACCGGCGAGATCCTGTCCACCCCGGTCGGTGACAAGTTCATGGGCCGGGTGGTGAACCCGCTGGGCGAGCCGATCGACGGCCTGGGCCCGATCGAGGCCGAGGGCACCCGCATCCTGGAGCTCCAGGCGCCGGGTGTCATGGCGCGCCAGTCGGTCAAGGAGCCGCTGCAGACCGGTATCAAGGCCATCGACTCGATGACCCCGATCGGCCGTGGTCAGCGTCAGCTGATCATCGGCGACCGGCAGACCGGCAAGACCGCGGTGGCCGTGGACACGATCATCAACCAGAAGCAGAACTGGGCGTCGGGCGA
>NZ_JBGCCP010000071.1:0-21583 GCF_041262705.1 Catenulispora sp. MAP12-49
CCGAAGGGCCAAACCTTCATCGTCCGAGCAGCACCGCTCCAGAGAACTCCCCTACAACGAGCCCCCTTCGCGTTCAGGACACACAGCCGTAAAAAACGCCTGTGACTATCAGCCCACAAACAAACCCGCAACCAGCCACACATCAGTCAGGGGCGCCTGAGAAAACGGCGCGGCTGCCGGGTACGGCGACGGCAGCCGCGCCGGCTCAGCGGGCGGCCTCCCGGTCCGTCCACGTCTTGATCGCGAGCAGCCGCTGCCTCAGGGCCTCGGTGTCCTCGACGGATTCGGCGGCTTCGACCGCTTCGTCACCGCGGCCGGCCCCGGCGCCGGCGGCGTCCGGCGCCTCGGGCAGCCCGTCGGTCGGGACGCCGTGCGCCATGAAGAAGCCCTCGGCGGTGTTGCGCGCCAGGGTCACGGCGACCCGGGGATCGCTCACGAAAGTGCTCTGTACGTGCCCGCCACACGCCGTCCAGGTACGCGCGGTCCGCGTCGCTGAAGCGCGGCGGCGGGGGCGTGGCCGCGGCGCCGCCGATGCGACCTGTGGTGCGCGGATCGGCACGCCCGCTCTCGATGAACTTGCCGACGCGCGTGGACAGTCCGCCGAAGGTGCCCGCGGCCGAGGTGCGCCGGCCGGCGGGACCGAGGAACAGCATCGCCGCCGCGGCGGCGAGGACGACCAGGACGATGATCACAGTGACGGCCACGACGACCCCTCCCGAGCCCGGCCCGGTGCCGGAACACCCGCCGTTACCCGGTTCGGCATCGGCCAATCCGAGACCTCAGAGCCCGGATTCGAATCAGAGTTCTCAAAAGGCTGGCGACAGCGGAGTATGGAGGGATGGCGCACCCTGCCGAACCTCGCTTCGACGGCGAGAAGGTCCTGATCGTGGACGACGACCCGCGCGGGGCCTTCGCGCTCGGCAGCGCGCTCAGTGCCCGCGGCCTGACGATCGTGCGGGCCGCCAGCGGCAGCGACGGCCTGCACGCGGTCGAGCACGACCCGACGATCCGCGCGGTCCTGATGGACGTCACGATGCCCGGTCTGGACGGCTACACCACCGCGGCCCGCATGCGCGAGCTCGACCACGGCGCGGCCACCCCGATCATCGCGGTGACGTTCGAGGCCACGGCCGCCGACCAGGCCAAGGCGCTGGCCGCCGGGATGGACGCGCACGTGCCCAAGCCGGTGGACGTCACGCGGCTGCTGCGGGTGCTGGCGGAGCTGATGGACTAGACGGACTAGACGGACTGGATCGACTAGGCGGACGGGCCGGACCGCGGCCCGCCCCTCACTTCCTGCCGTCCGCCTTGCCGGGCTCCTCGCCGTCGTCCACCAGCACCGCGTCGCGCAGCGTGCTCAGGATCCGCGTGAGATAGCGCGAGACCTGCATCTGCGACACGCCGAGCTCGGTCCCGATCTGGCTCTGCGTCATGCCGCGGAAGAAGCGCATAAGCAGGATCCGCTTGTCCTTCTCCGGGAGCGCGGCCAGCAATGGCTTGAGCGCTTCACGGTCGACGACCCACTCGTAGGCGTCATCGTCCACGCCGAGCGTCTCGCCCAGGCTCGCGCCCTGCTCGTCGCCGGGCACCAGCGGACGCTCCAGGGAGGTGGCGCTGTAGGCGGCCGAGGCGTCGAAGGCCTCGACGATCTCCTCCGGCTGCGCGCCGAGGTGCTCGGCCAGTTCGGCGATCGTCGGGGAGCGGCCCAGGCGGCGCTCCAGCTGCTCGGCCGGGGCGCCGTGCAGGGCCAGGCTGAGCTCCTGCATGCGGCGCGGGACGTGGACGTCCCAGGTGGAGTCGCGGAAGTAGCGCTTGATCTCGCCGGCCACCATCGGGGTGAGGTAGCCCAGGAACGCCGTGCCGCGCGCGGGGTCGAAGTTGTCGACCGCCTTGATCAGCGCCAGGTACGCCACCTGCTCCAGGTCCTCGGCGGTGTCCGCCGGGACGCTGAAGCGCGAGGCCACGTAGCGCGCGTAGTTCATGTGCTCGGCGATCAGCTCGTCGCGCAGGGCCCGGTGGCTCGCGCTGTCCGGCTCGCACTCCGCCAGCAGCTCGAAGCGGCGGTGGATCTCCGCACGGTGCTCGGCGCGGTCCCGCGGCGCGCCGCCGAGCCGCGGGGAGGGGATGCTCGGCAGGGGGATGTCGGTGTCCTGGTCGGGCAGCCGGCGGTCGGCCCGCACCGCGCGCGGCGCGGCTGGTGCAGCCGGTGCGGCCGGCACCGGCTGGGGCGCCGGGGTCGGGGCGGGAGCCGGAGCCGGTGCGGGAGCGGGAGCCGGGCCCGGGACGGCCTGCGCGGCGGCCGGCCCCATCTGCCCCGACTGACCCGCCTGACCTGCCTGACCTGCCTGACCTGCCTGACCCGCCTGCCCAGCCTCAGCCGCCGAGCGCACCGCATCGCCGTCGTGCCCGGGACCGCCGCGGCCGGACGCAGCCGGACCGGGACCGCTCCCCCGAGTGCTCACCGCACCCCCGCCCGGGCCGTGCCGTCCGGTCCTGGCCCGCCGTGACCTGCCGCGCGCTTGACGATGTCGACCCGGACGCGGCCCTCCTCCTCGGCCCACTGCAGGTCGTCGACCAGGGCCGCCAGCAGCGACCAGCCGAAGCCGCCGACCTGCGGCTTGGAGCCGGGCCTGGCCTCGGCGGACACGGTCAGCGACAGCCCGGCCGGACTCAGGCGGAAGACGCAGTCCAGCTCCTCGCCGATGGCGTCCACCTCATCCGGGAGCAGCAGCAGGCCGCAGGCCTCGTCGACGGCCAGGCGCCAGTCGCCCATCTCGGCCATCGAGAACCCGGCGCGCACGCCCAGGTGCCCGGCCGCCGAGCGGACCAGCACCACGTAGTCGCGTTCGGCGGGGATGCTCAGCGTCACCGGGACACGGCCGTCCGTGCCCGCGCGGCCGCCGTCGGCACCCGCGCCCACGCCGGCCTCACCACCCACACCGCTTACGCGCTCCATACGTCCTGCTCCCCTTTCCACAGCGACCCCTGTGAGCCCGCCCCAGCCGGTACCGCGGCTCGCGGCCCGAGTCGGCACCATACGGCCTTTCCGCCGCCGTCCTCGACCGCGACCCCCCAGGCCTGGGCCAATCGCACCACGATGGCCAGGCCCTGGCCGCCGAAACCGCGCTCGGCCGGCGGGATGAGCCGGGGCAGGCCCGGACCGTGGTCGTGGACCCGGATGGTCAGCGTCCCGTCCCGCAGCTCCAGGGCCAGGCGCATCTCGGTCCCGGCGTGCCGGACGGCGTTCGTGACCAGCTCGCTGACCACCAGCGCGGCGTCGGTGACGAAGTCCTCGGCGTGCCAGCGCAGGCAGGTCTCGGTCAGGAAGGCCCGGGCGCCGGCCGGCGCGGAGGGCCCCGGCTCCAGGTGCGTGTGGGCCGTCCGGCGCGACGTCATCGAGCCAGATTCCCAGCCGTGAGCCGACCCGATATCGTCGGTAGCGATCCGGGATCACGCGGGCTGGGTGGGAAAACAGGAGGCATCATGGCGGTCGAGGGCTTCTCGGTCGAGGTCGACAGCGACCCGGACCGGGGCGGAGCCGCCGCGGTGTCCGGGGACGTCAGTGACGGCAGGGACGGCAGGGACGGCAGGGACGGCAAGGACGGCGGGGCCGGCAAGGACAGCGGGGCCGTCACGGTCACCGTGGCCGGCGACGTGGACCTGGCGGCGGCGGACACCCTGTGGAGCGTGCTGGACGAGTACGTGCGCCCCGGGGCGCACGTCGTCGTGGACTGCTCGCGGGTGGCGTTCCTGGACTCCATGGGCCTGCGCACGCTGATCCGCGCCCAGCACAAGGCCGGCGCCTCGGACGCGCGGCTGACGCTGGCCGCGCCCTCGGAGGCGGTGCTCCGGGTGCTCCAGCTGGCCGGCGTCGCCGACCTGTTCGTGCTCGACATCAGCGGGAGCGGCAGCGGACGCTGACCGTCGGTCATCGCCACCCCTTCCTCGCGTCCGATCCGTCGGCAACCGCGAACACCGCTACCCGTTCCACCGGATCCAAACTCGATCTGCGGCGCCGGGCCCATTGTCATGCATTCGACGTGCCCAAACATAGCCCAGGGAGAGGAAAAACCCGCGACTTCGGAACCGGCTTGAAGCACGGTGGCCGGTAAGAGTCCCGTTCCGCCTGCACATGAAGCTGCACGGGACATCCCCTCCGAACGGTCCCGGGGAGGATTCAGGCCGCGTCGAGGAAGGCCAGCACGGCCAGCACCCGGCGGTTGCCGTCCAGATCCGGCAGCAGCCCGAGCTTGGCGAAGATGGTGTTGATGTGGTTGCTGACCGCCTTCTCGGTGATCACCAACCGCGCCGCGATACCGGCGTTGGCGTGCCCTTCGGCCATCGCGGCCAGCACTTCGCGCTCGCGCGGCGTCAACGCGCCGAGCCGCTCGTCGCGGGAGCGGCGGGCCAGCATCTTGGCCACGACCTCGGGGTCCATGGTGGTGCCGCCGCCGGCGACGGTCCGCACCGCGTCCAGGAACGAACGCACGTTCGAAACGCGGTCCTTCAGCAGATACCCGATGGCCCCGGCACTGTCGGACAGGAGCTCGCGGGCGTACAGCGGCTCGACGTGCTGCGACAGGATCAGCACCGGAAGACCCGGCAGCCGGCGGCGGGCCTCCAGAGCAGCCGCCAGGCCCTCGTTCCGATACGTCGGCGGCAGCCGGATGTCGGCCACGGCCACGTCCGGCCGCTCCGCGACCAGCGCGTCGACCAGGTCCGGGCCGGTCTCGACGGCCGCGACGACCTCGAAGCCGTGGGCGGAAAGCAGCCGGACCAGGCCGTCCCGCAGGAGGGCTTGGTCCTCGGCCAGCACTACGCGCATTCGACGTCCCTCACTCACACAGCCCTCACTCGCACGGCACCTCCAGCCGCACCGTGGTCGGCCCGCCGACCGGGCTGTCCACGGCCAGGCCCCCGTCGAACGCCGCCAGCCGCCGCCGCACGCCGGCCAGCCCCAGCCCGCCGTCCACGTCCGCGCCCCCGGAGCCCTCGTCCCACACCTCGGCGACCACGCGGTCCTCGCGGCGGAACACGTCGATGCGGGCGCGCGGCGCGCCGCTGTGCTTCAACACGTTCGCCAGCGCCTCGGCGATCCCGAAGTACAGAGCCGACTCGCGAGGGGCCGGCAGCCGCTCTGTCGGATACAGCTCGCAGCGCACCTCCACCGGGATCGGCGAGGCGTAGGCCAGGGCCCGCAGCGCGTCCCCCAGGCCGCGCTCGGCCAGCACCGGCGGCAGGATCCCGCGGACCAGCGAGCGCAGCTCGGCCAGCGCGGCGCCGCTGTGCTCGCGGGCCTCGGCCAGCAGCGCGACCGCCTCGTCGGGGTTCTCGCGGATCAGGTCCTCGGCCATGCCCAGGCTCAGCCCGACCGCCGCCATCCGGGCCTGGGCCCCGTCGTGCAGGTCGCGCTCGATGCGGCGCATCTCGGCCTCGGCGTCGTCGCTGACCCGCTCGCGGGTCACGGTCAGGGTGCTGATCCGCTCGCCGACATCGGTCGGCGCCAGCAGCCGGCGGGCCCACAGCGCCTGCGCCCGGATCAGCGCGGGGCCCGCGAACGGCGCCAGCACCAGCGCCGGGAGGCCGAAGCCCAGGCCGAACCACCAGAAGAGGTCATCGCTCAGCGCGAGCCCCGGGATCGAGACCAATCCGACCACGCCATAGCCGACGAGCGTCAGCGGCAGCAGTCCCAGCGCCATGCCGACCGGGATGTTCGTGATCATCCACAGCAGGTCGCGCCAGGTCGCCGGGTCGCCGAGCAGCCAGCGCAGCCGGCCGCGGCCCGCCCGGGGCAGGTAGGGCGCCTGGATCTCGACGCCGCTCCAGCGCGCGGCGATCCGCCGCTCCCAGTTCGCCAGGCCCCGCACCGCGCGCATCACCGGCGGCACCAGCACGCCGCCGCCGATCGGCATCAGGCCCAGCGTCAGCGCCGCCGCCACCAGCAGCGGGATCCCCGCCAGCAGCGACACCGGGGCGAGCACCAGGCCCCGGCCGGCCGCCACGGCGGTCGGCCAGGCACGCTGGCGCCAGGCGCCGGCTCCACCTCCGGCCACCCGCGACAGCCCGGCCATCCCCGTCATCCCAGTCGTCCCTTCGTGCGTCGCCATTATCGGGCCCTACCCGCCCATCGCGGCGAGCGCGGGCACGTTCAGCACCCGCCGGGCCGCACCCAGACTCGCGGCCAGAGTCAGCACCGTGACGCTCACGGCCACCGCGAAGAACACCCACAGGCTCTGCTGCGGCATCAGGTGGCCGGTCTTGGCGTAGCTGAACGGGATGACCCCGGCCAGCGCCGCCAGCGTGCCGAAGACCAGGCCGGCGATCAGGATCGCGCACGTCTCCCAGCCCAGCGAGCGCCGCACCTCCCCCGGCGTGTCGCCGATCAGGCGCCGCTGCCCGAACTCCCGGCGGCGGTGCAGCGTCGTGGCCACCGCGATGTTCGCCACGACCACCGCCGCGAACAGCGCGATCATGCCGACCACCAGGAAGCTGAGAGTCTGCACGCCCTTGTCGTCGGCGGACATCGCGATGTGCTGCGCGCGGTTGGCGTCGTCCTGGATGAACTGCTGGTACAGCGCGCCGTTGGCCAGCGCGACGAACAGGATCACCGGCATCAGGATGCCCGCGGCCTGCCGGGAGTGCCGGCGCAGTTCGGCCTCGGCCAGGTAGCCGCCGCCGCGGCGCATCAGCGGGCCCAGGACCGCGACGGCGGCCCGGATCAGGGCCGGGGCCAGCAGAGCCAGCCCGATGCCGGTAAGAATGCAGGCCTGGCCGGCGGTGGACATGGTGGCGTAGCCCTGGTTCTTCATCAGGGTCGCGCTCATCACCCCGGCGTCCAGGCCGAGCGCGATGAACACGATCCCCGCGATCTTGCGCTTGCGCGACATCCCGGTGTCCTCGGTCGCGGCGGAGACCAGCGCGGTCGCCGTGCTCTGATTCGCGGCGCGGCGCCCGGCCACGATCGCGGCCACCAGGGCGGCCAGCGCGATGTCGCCGAGGCCGATCGCCAGGGTCGTGGCGCCGAACTTCAGGCCGACTCCGTCCGAGACCTGGTGCGTGGACTTCAGCGTGGCCAGGACGGTGTGGCCGACGGCCATGCCGGCCGGCACCGCCGGGATCGCGGCCGCCGCCAGCAGCACCGCGGTCTCGGTCATGATCATGCGGCGGATCTGCCGGGGCAGCGCGCCGGCCGCCTTGAGCAGCGCGATCTCCTTCTCCCGCTGCTGGACCGCCAGGCTCAGCGTCGCGGCGGTGCCGAAGGCGATGATCAGGGCGCCCCAGCCGCCGATGACCAGGGCCATCGTCTGCAGCGCCGAGCGGTCGGCCTTGGCCAGGCCCGGGGTGCTGCCGGTCTCGTACAGGGAGGCGAAGCCGGTAAGGATCGCGCCGCCGAGGAACAGGTTCAGGAAGGAGGCGAGGTAGGCCGCGCGGCGGTGCCGCAGGTTGCTCAGGCTCACGGTACGCATGTCAGGCCGCCGATCCGGTGTAGCGGCGCGCGGAGCCCGCGCCCTGCCCGACGCCCTGGCCGGCGCCTTGCCCGGCGCCGGAGGGACGGAACGCGGCCATCCGCGCCGCCACCCCGGCGGCCTGCGGCGCGCGCATCTCGTCCACGATCCGGCCGTCGGCCAGGAACAGCACGCGGTCGGCGTAGGCGGCGGCGACCGGGTCGTGCGTCACCATCACCACGGTCTGCCCGAACTCCCGCACCGACTCGCCGAGCAGCATCAGCACCTCGGCGGCGCGGGCCGAGTCCAGCGCGCCGGTCGGCTCGTCGGCGAACAGCAGCGCGGGCCGGTTCACGACGGCCCGGGCGATCGCGACCCGCTGCTGCTGGCCGCCGGACAGCTCGGCCGGACGGTGGTTCAGCCGGTCGCCGAGGCCGATCCGCTCCAGCAGGGCGCGGGCGCGCTCCCGGTCCGCCTTGGTCATCGGGGTCCCGGCGATCCGCGCCGGCAGCAGCACGTTCTGCCAGACGGTCAGCGTCGGCAGCAGGTTGAACGCCTGGAACACGAAGCCGATGCGGCCGCGCCGGAAGCGCGTGGCGGCGGTCTCGTCGGAGGTGTCCAGGTCCTGGCCGCCGATCAGGATCCGGCCGGAATCCGGGCGCTCCAGACCGGAGGCGCAGTTGAGCAGGGTGCTCTTGCCCGAGCCGGAGGGACCCATGACGGCCGTGAAGGTGCCGTAGGGCAGACCGAGGCTGACCTGGTCCAATGCGGCGACCTTCACCTGGCCGCCGAACGTCTTGCTCACTGATTCCAGACGCAGCGCGTCTTCCATAACTGTCATGTGATCCAGACTCGCGCGGAGCGTGCGCGGAATCAGGGGTGCTATCACCTGTCTTCGCAGGGGACCTAAGTCGACCCCGGGGACCAATCGTCCGATCAGCTGATGAGTGCGGCATCAGACACTTCCCGGTCTTATCCCACCACTGACGCCCAAGATGTGAGGATGTGCCACATGCCTCACAGCCCCGGCACTCACGGCACCTCCGGCACAGGACACCGGGCGCCCGCCAGACGCGGCCGATCGCAGCCGGTCACGGCCGGTCGCGTCACGGTGCTGCTCGTGCTCGCGCCGGCGATCGGGATGTTCTTCGGCGGCGTGGTGTTCGCGGTCCTGTGCGCGGGGGCCGCCTCGCTGGCGGCGCTGCGGGTGCGGCCGGCCGGGCTGTGGTGGGTGCTGCCGCTGGCACCGATGGCGATCTGGGCGATGTGCGTGGGCCGCGAGCTCTTCGACGTGTCCGGATCGGGCAGCAGGCAGGCGGTCGCCGTGGCGCACGGCATGATCGACGCCTTCCCGCCGATGGCGGTGACGCTGGCGGCCACCGTGGCCGTCGCGCTGTTACGCCGGGTCGCCCGCCGGAGGTCGGCCCGTGCCTGACCGCACTCCGCCGCCTGACCGAAATCAGCCACCTGACCGAAATCAGCCGCGGCGGCCGAGGCCGCAGCCGCCGTACGACCTGTCCCCGCGCGCGCCGGGCTCGCGTCCGCAGGACGACCTGCGCTACTGGAGCCCGCGGCCGCAGCAGCCGCCGCGCGCGACCGGTCGGCCCGGTCAGCCAGGCCGACCCGGCCAGCCATGGTCCGGCCACGGCGAGCGCCGGGAGCGTCCCGAGCGGCGCCAGCCCCCCTCGCCGCGCCGGCGCCGCCTCACGGTCGCGGCCCGCACCCTGGCCTGCACCGCCTCGGCCGCGATCCTCCTGGCCAGTGCCGCGACCTGGGCCGCGTACCACAATCTGACCTCCGGCCTGTACACCTCCGACGCGATCAACCAGATCCGCTCCGGCGAGAAGGGCTACGTCGCCCCGCACCTGGACGGCTCGGTCAACCTGCTGCTGATCGGCCTGGACTCGCGCAAGGACATGAACGGCAACGACCTGCCGACCGACTTCGTCGAGCAGGAACTGCACGCCGGCTCCTCCGACATCGGCGGCTACAACGCCAACGTCCTGATCTTCATGCACATCCCGGCGGACGGCGGCCGGGTGACCGCGTTCTCCATCGCCCGGGACGACTACGTCGAGGAGCCCGGCGGCACCTCGGCCGTCGGCGACATCCCGGACCTGGGCATGCACAAGATCAAGGAGGCGTACGGCCGGGCCAAGCAGATCGCGGTGGACCGGCTGAAGGCCTCCGGCATGACCGACCAGGCCCAGATCGAGAAGATCAGCCGCGAGGTGGGCCGGGAGTCCACGATCCGGGCCGTGCAGCTGCTCACCGGCGAGCACGTGGACCACCTGGCCGAGATCAACCTGCTGGGCTTCTACGACGTGGCCCAGGCCGTGGGCCCGATCGAGGTCTGCCTGAACCACCCGGTGGACGACCCGATCGAGGACGGCGCCGGCACCGGGCTGAAGCTGCCGGCCGGCCACTCGCTGCTGGACGCGCCGACCGCGCTGCAGTTCGTGCGCCAGCGCTTCCACCTGCTGCGCGGCGACTTCGACCGCAACCGGCGCCAGCAGGCGTTCCTGGCCTCGGTGATGCACAAGCTGAAGTCCGAGGGCGTGATCGGCGACCTGGGCAAGATGCAGGCGCTGTTCGACGTGGTGAAGAAGGACGTGGTCATCGACGACTCCTGGGACGTGCTGGACTTCGCCGCCCGGGCGCAGAACCTGACCGACGGCGACGCCGACTTCCGGGAGCTGCCGATCACCGGGCAGCCGGTGCTGCCCGGCGACGGCTCGGTCAACACGGTGGACCCGTTGCAGATCCGGCAGATCGTGATGACCGGGTTCGGCGACGCCAAGGAGTTCGCCGACGAGATGGCGCAGGACGCTGAGAACAACGGGGATCCGGGCTCCGCGCTCGGGCCGCAGTCCCTGACCGAGGGGAGCGCCGGGCTCGGGCAGGGCCGTTCGGTGCTGCCGGAGCAGCAGGGCGGGGCGGGCCTGCCGGCCGGTTCGCCGCAGCTCGCCGGCGGCACCCCGGCCCTGCCGCCGCTGCCGGCCGCCCGCGGCGCGGGCACCGGCATGCGCCCGGCCGCGATCGCGCCCACGGACACCCACACCGTCGTCGACCTCTACAACGCGACCGCCAGGAGCGGCCTGGCCACCTCGGTCGGGGACTGGCTGGCCGCGTCCGGCTGGCCGGTGGACAAGACCAGCGGCGCGGCCGCGCAGAGCCACAGCACGATTGTGTACGGCAGGGGCGCCGCGAAGGCCGCCGGACAACTCGCGGCCGCCCTCGGCCTGCAGGCCGTGCCGGCGCCCTCGGCCCGCACCGCGGCCGGCCATGTGCTGATCAGACTGGGGGCCGACTACACTCCGCCCGGTGGCCCCCAGCCCCCGGCACCGAGCGACACGGCCGGATCGGGCCCGGCGGATCCTGCGAACCCTGATCCTTCCGGCACCCAGGATCCGGCGGACTCCTCCGGCATCGCCATGGACAACGGGATCACCTGCGTGAACTGATCCCGCTCGCCGGTGCGCGGCGCCGACGAACGGCGCCGTCCCCGTCGGGCGTCGCCCCCCTGCCGACAGGAGAGCCCGAGCCCGATGAGCCCGACGAACCCGCTGGACCGCGCCAAGCACCTGCACTACGAGCACATCCCGCACCCGCACATCACCGCGCGGCACGCCAACGGCCCGGTGAAGGTCGCCGACCAGCACCGCACCGACAACGCGTTCACCCGGTTCAACACCCGGGCCGCGCTGCTCATCACCAAGGCCGTGGGCTCGATGTGGTGCGCGTACCTGTTCGCCGCCTTCGACATGATCAGCCTGCCCTCGGCCATCCGCGGCGGCGCCTCGACGATCGTGGCGTGGGTCGCGCAGACCTTCCTGCAGCTGGTGCTGCTGTCGGTGATCATGGTCGGGCAGAACGTGCAGGCTGCCGCCGCCGACGCGCGCAGCGAGGCGACGTACCACGACGCCAGCGCCACCCTGCACGAGGCCGCGCAGTTGCAGGAGCATCTGGCGGCGCAGGACGCGCTGCTGACGCGGATAGCGGCGCATCTCGGGCTGAACCCGGTGCCGGTGATCGACATGGGGTCGGAGGCGCACGGCTGCCCGGCGCCGAACGGCGGCGCGGCCGACGGCGTCTGAGCATCAGCCCCTTCGGCGCGCCAAACACAGCGCCAGCGCGAGACCGCCCAGGACGGCGACGATCCCGCAGACCCCCTGCCATCCGAAGGACGAATACGCCCGCACCCCGAGCCACGACCCCGCACTGCCGCCGAGGAAGGCGCAGGTCATATACGCGGTGTTCAGGCGCGCACGCTCTCGGGGCCGCAGCGCGAAGATGCGCGCCTGGTTCGCGACCTGGCCGGACTGCATCGCGACATCGAGCGCGAGCATGCCGACGGCCAGACCGGCAAGCCCGAGCACTCCGCCGAGGGCACCGAGCACCAACACGGCCGCGGCGGCCAGAACCCCGAGCAGGCAACGGAGATTCACCGCGTCCGGCCCCCACCGGTCGGTGGCACGGCCGGCGCGCGGCGTCGCCAGCATGCTTCCGGCACCGACCAGCGCCAGCACGCCGACCGCAGGCGTGCCGAGGCGGTACTCGGGGCCGGTGACGTGCAGCGCCAGCGCGGTCCAGGCCGCGGTGAACGCCGCGAACACCAGGACCTGGTACTGGCACGAGCGCCGGAGCAGCGGTTCGGTTCTCATCAGGCGCACCGCCGCGGCCAGGAGCTTGGGGTAGCGCTCGGCGGTGCTGGGCGTCGTCGTCGGCAGGAACGCGGCCATCGCCATCGCCAGCGCCAACACTGCGGCGGCCGCCAACAGATACGGCGCGCGCCAGCCGAGCCACTGGCCGAGGGTGCCGGAAAACGTGCGGGCCAAAAGGATTCCGCCGATCAGCCCGGACAGCAGGGTCCCGGTCACCTCGCCCCGGCGTTCGGGCTCGGCGAGGCCGGCGGCCATGGGGATCAGGATCTGCGGGACGACGGTGGTCAGACCTATCAGGGTGCTGGCTACGGCGAGGACCGGCAGCGTGGCCGCGGTTCCGGCGAGCACCAGCGCGACGGCCGTGAGCAGCAGCAACGTGGTGACCAGGCGGCGGTGGCGCAGGCGGTCGCCGAGCGGGACGAGCAGGAAGATGCCGGCCGCGTAGCCGAATTGGGAGCAGGTGGTGACGAGCGCGGCGGAGCTCTTACTCGTGTTCAGGCCGGTGGCTATCAGTGGACTGATGGCCTGCGGGAAGTAGATGTTCGCGACGGCGACGCCGCACGCGAGCGACAGCAGCAGGGTCAGCGGCCGGCTCAGGGCCGGTTTCAGGGCGGGGGCGGAGTCGGGGTCGGGTGCTGGTACTGGTGCGACGAGTGCGGACAAGAGTCACCTCGCGGGAACCGGTTTAAAGGGTTCCGTCAATGTACACCAGTCAAACTGGTTCCGATCGGGGTACGCTGGGGGGCATGTCAGAGTTCCGCACAGGTTCCGGCAGGCTGAGCCTGGATTTCATCCGCACCCTGAGATGGCGCGGAACTGAGGACGCGGTCGAGGAACTCGCCACGCCCGAGGATCTGGTCGCCTGGATTCGGCTTCTCGGCCCTTTTGACGCGGACATGGCAATCACCGCGCCGCCGCCCGCCACACTGCGCCTCGCGCGCCAGACCCGCGAAGCCGTCTACGCGCTTCTGAAGGCAGCCCGTGCCACGAGCCCAGCCGATTGCCCGCCCGAAGCCCGAAGCTTGCTGAACAAGGCGGCCTCGGCGCCGCCCCCGCACCCGCTCCTAGACGAACACGGCGCCCTGACCCACACCGCGGCCGACCCCGTCGCCGCGATCCTGTCGACCATCGCCCGCGACGCCGTGGATCTGGCGACCTCGCCACTGCTGCCCCGCGTGCGCGACTGCGCCGGGCCGAACTGCGGCGCCTGGTTCCTGGACACATCCCGCCCCGGCACCCGCCGCTGGTGCTCGATGGACCGCTGCGGCAACCAGGCGAAGAAGAGCACCTGGCGCACCAAGCACCCGGGGGCAGGGTGACGACCCCCGCGCGCCACCCGGCCCCCGGAGATCATGGGCCGGCGCTCAGCCGCCGGTGATGCGATGCCCGCGCGCGACTACCGGCAACCAGCGCCGGCACCAGCGGCCGACAATCAGCAACTGGCAACAGCCGCCGGTAACCAGCCTGCCGCCCTGCCGCGCTGCCGCCCGCCCCGCCGCCGATGATCAAGACCTGAGCGCCCGACCACCACCGACCAAGAACGGGCACCAAGCCGCCAGTCCCAGCCGCCGCCAACTGCCCCGCCCCGTCCTACAGCGGATGCGGCACCAAAGCGATCCGCCCCGGGTCGAACACTCCCCGGCTCGTCGTCTTCGGCCCGACGCGGATCACCGTGTACAGGAACCGCAGCACCTCCGCGCGGCGCCGGAGCGGTACGCGGGGCCAGTCCTGGCCGGCGTCCGGGCCGGTGACTATGCCGTCGATCGCGGAGGCCGAGCGGACCACCACTCCGCCGTGGATGTCGCCGAAGGCGGCGTGTTCGGGGTCGTGCGGGGAACGGGTGTCCGGGCGGCGGTTGCCGACCATCGGGAGGGAGGCCACGCGGGCCACGTCCCATTCCTGGAGGATGCGGATCGCGTCCTGCTGGACGTGCCGTTCGAAGGAGGTCGCGCCGATCGAGCGGGCGCATGCCTCGGGCGGCTGGTTGCGGGTCGAGGCGCAGGCGTACATGCGGTAGCCGCCGACGACCGAGCCGACCATGCTGTGGCCGCAGGCCATGCACTCGACCAGGCCGGTGAGGAGGTAGCCCGAGCGGCCGGCGCCGGTGCGGCCGGTGTTGGGGCGGGGGGCTGCCTCGGCGCGCAGGGTGTGGACGCGTTCCCACTCCTCGATGCTGACGCAGGGTTCCCAGGCGCCGAGCATGTAGTCGCCGTCGTCGGTGCGGACCTGGCCGCGGAAGACGCGGATGCCGGCGTAGCGGGGGGCGTCGAGGATGCGGCCGACGCCGCCGACCGTCCAGGCCGAGCCCAGGGCGGTCGGGACCTTGCGATCGTTCAAGTCGAAGGCGATGGCGCGCAGGGTCTGCCCGTCGAGGAAGCGCGCGAACACCTCGCGCACCACTTTCGATTCGTCCGCGATCGGCTCGCCCATGCCCGCCTCGTAGCCGAAGGCTCGGCGTCCGCCGCCGTGGGGGCGGCCGGCGAGGGCGGCACCGCGGTGGGCGGCGCGCGAGGCGCGTGACACCGCCTGCGCGGCGCGGCAGGCCACCGAGGCGCGGTCGATCAGGGTGCGGCGCTGCGCCGGGTCGGCCAGGTCCCACTCGTCGCCGACGCTGTGCAGCACGATCCCGTTGCGCTCGCTGGCGTTCAGCAGCCGCACCAGGTCCAGGGCGCGGTGGCGCAGCAGGGAGCCGGGCGCGTAGAGAATCAGGTCATTGATCTTCTTGCGCTCCACCGCCGCCAGCGTCGCCGTCCATCCCGGCTTGACGCCCTTGGTCTTCCACACCGTGCGGACGGCGTCGGCCTGAACCGCCGCGGGCGCCACGCGCAGCCGGCGTGACCGCGCGTACTCGCGGCATTTCAGCTCACGGACGTCGACAGTGCTCTGATCGTCATCGTCGATGTGCGGTACGCAGCAGTAGATACCCGCCGCGAACAGCGGCTCTCGCATGTCAACCACACAGGGAATCTACTACGCTGCATAGGAGATGGGGAGGGTGACTTGATGAGAACCCAGGTCACAGCTTGTTAACGTGAACGATCCGGGCCCTGTCGGTCACATGGCGTGAGAGCCCGCGGACGCGCACGCGCACAGCCGCCTGGAGCCCCGCCTCCGGGACCCTCGAACGAATTCCCTATCGGAACCGCCCTATCTCGCGCAGCACTTTACACCCGCGTGAGTAACTCGTATGCCCCCTCTCACAGACGCGTTTTTGACCAGTGCCGAGAATTCTTAAGAAATCGTGAAGCCCTCGGATTCAGCTTCTCCGCCCCCGCATTCCGGTGAAGATCCGCTTGCCCCGCGGGGCGTCCGCGCCGAGCCAGCGGACGATGTCCTCGACGACCGCCGGGTCGACGTTCGCCGGGACCGCGTACTCGGCCGGCGTCGAGGGCCCGGTGCCCGGCGCGAACATGTGGTTGTCGGCGGCGTGGACGCGGATCTCCACATCGGCCCGGCCGCCGAGGCCGGCCCGCCACAGTGCGAGGTCGTCGGCCTCGGTGACCTGGTAGTCGCGGCCGCCCTGCAGGATCAGCATCGGCTGGGGCAGTTCCCGGGCGGTGGCCACGGGATCGTAGGAGCGAAGGTCCAGCCAGTACGCGCCGGAGTAGCCGAGCGGGAGGTCCTCGGTCGCGGTGGAGGACGACAGGTCGGGGCTGTCGACGTTCGCGGCCTGCTGCTCGATCACGGCCACCGTCTCGGCCGGGACCAGGCCGAGGGTCGCCAGGTGGCGCACGGTGCGCACCACCGCGCGCTGCATCGGCACGGCGTCGGCGGCCAGGAGCACGAGTCCAGCGATACCCGGTTCCGCCGAAGCGATTCGCGGCGCCATCTTGGCGCCCATGCTGTGGCCGACGATGTGGATCCGGTCCGGGGCGATCTCAGGGTTCTGCCGCAGCTGCCGGAACGCGTCGCGGGCGTAGGGCAGATACTCGTCGGCGGCCGTGAACTCGGGCATCTCGGCGAGGACCTCGCCGTGCACCGCGCTCACCTTGTCGAAGCGCAGGCTCGCCACCCCGCTGCCGGCCAGGCCCCACGCCAGGTCCTTGAGCGGCTTGAGCGGACCGGCGCTGCCGTCGCGGTCGAAGGGGCCGCCGCCGGACAGCAGGATCGCGGCCGGGAAGGGGCCGGCGCCGCGCGGCATGGTCAGGGTGCCGGGGACCGCGAGCGGACCCTCGCCCACGACGACTTCGTGTTCCACGAACCGCTTCGGGGCGGCGTAGGGCGGCGGCGTCCACTCCCCGGGCGCGGCCAGGCGCAGACCGTGCAGGAGCCCGTCTCCGGCCGTGGCGATGACGACCGTGAGGTCGCCCTTGGCGAAGCTCACCGGGACGCTCACGCGCGTCAGACCGCCGTCGATGGCCTCGGTCTGCGGGGCGCCGAGCCCGGCAAGATCGCCGAGCGGGCCGGCCTCGGAGGTCCAACCGGCCCGGACCGCGTCGGCGGACACCACCGCGCGCAGGCCCGGGGCGAAGAGTGCTTCGATGTCCGCCCACCGGCTCTGGCCGGCCAGCTCGACGAACCGCGCGGCGAGCGCGGCCGGGTCAGTGATCGCTTCCATGACTCCCCCTGGGTTCCCTGCGGCTGTGCTTCTTATGCGGTCCGTGCTGCTTGCCTTGCGGCCGAGGTTCTTGTCCCGCGGTATGAGGTTCTCACCTTTCGCATCTTTGAGAAAGGTAGCATTCATGAGATCGTTGGTCCATGGACTCGCTGAGACTGCTGGCGCACCCGGTCCGCCTGCGCATCATCCACGCCTTGCGCGGCGACCGCATCCTGACCGCCGGCGCGTTGTGCGACCGGGTCGGCGACGTCTCCCGGGCCACGGTGTACCGGCACCTGGACCTGCTCACCGAGGCCGGGGTGCTGGAGGTCGCCGAGGAGCGGCGGGTGCGCGGCGCGGTCGAGCGCCACTACCGCCTGCGCGCCGAGCGCGCCGGCATCGACACCGAGCAGATCGCCGCGCTGACCAAGGACGACCATCGCGTGGGCTTCGCCGCGGCGACCGCCGCGCTGCAGGCCGAGTTCGCGGCCTACCTCGAGGATCAGGACTCTGATCCGGCGGCCGATCTGGTCGGCTACCGGCAGCACGCGGTCTGGCTCAGCCGCGAGGAGCTGCGGACGCTGATCGAGGGGCTGCGCGCGGCGATCCTTCCGGCCCTGCACAACGAGGCGACGGCGGAGCGGGCTCAGTACCTGTTGAGCCCCATTCTCTTCCCTATCGACCAGTCCTGATACCAGGAGGGTCATTTGCCCTCGTCAAACGACTGAGATACAGCTCTCCCCCGGTTCATGCCGTTTCAACCCTCGATCCGACCCTTTATTCATCACCATGCGTGAGTTAGGCTGACCGACAGTTAGTTAGCGTGCCAAAGCTAACTTGTGCCACCTGGAAAGGATCAGGCGTATGACTCTCGCGGACCAGCCGACCGAAGTCCTCGCCGTCCCCGCCGAACGCGGAGCCTGTCCCTTCGACCCGCCGCCCGCCTACGACCGCGCCCGCGAACACGACCCCGTCGCCCCGGTGAAGCTGTTCGACGGCACCACCGCGTGGATGCTCACCCGGCACCAGGACGTCCGGGCCGTGCTGCAGGACCGCCGGTTCAGCGCCGACGGCACCAAATCCGGATTCCCGTTCCTGAGCCCCGGACGCCGCGAGCTGGCGACCGGGAGCATCACCTTCATCAGGATGGACGACCCCGAGCACGCCCGGCTGCGCCGCATGCTCACCTCGGACTTCATCATCAAGCGGGTCGAGGAGATGCGGCCGCAGGTGCGGGCGATCGCGGTGGAGCTGCTGGACGCCATGACCCGCGGCCGCGACCACGCAGACCTGGTCGCCGAGTTCGCCCTCCCGCTGCCCTCGCTGGTGATCTGCCTGCTGCTGGGCGTCCCGTACGAGGACCACGCCTACTTCCAGAAGTGCAGCGGCACCCTGCTGAACGCCTCCTCCACCGGCGAGCAGGTCCACCAGGCCCGAGAGGACCTGAACAGCTACATCAAGCAGCTGGCCGAGTCCAAGCGCGACAGCCGCGACGAGGACATCATCAGCCGTCTGATGCACCGTGAGGACCTCTCCCCCGACGAGGTCGCCCGGATGGGCACCCTGCTGCTGGTGGCCGGGCACGAGACGACCGCCAACATGACGTCCCTGTCGATCCTGACGCTGCTGCGCGATCCGGAGCAGATGGAACGGCTGCGCAACGACAACAGCCTGATCCGCGGCGCGGTCGAGGAGCTGTTGCGCTACCTGTCGATCGTGCACACCGGGCTGCCCCGGGTCGCGACCGAGGACGTCGAGGTGAACGGCCGCACGATCCGGGCCGGCGAGGGCGTGCTGCTGATGATCAACACGGCCAACCGCGACGCCGAGGCGTTCCCCGACGCCGACGCCCTGGACGTCGGCCGCGACGCCCGCCGGCACCTGGCCTTCGGCTTCGGCGTGCACCAGTGCCTTGGCCAGCCGCTGGCCCGCGCCGAACTGCAGATCGCGCTGGACGTGCTGCTCAACGGACTGCCGAACCTGCGACTGGCCGTACCGTTCAAGGAGATCCCCTTCCGCCACGACATGCTCATCTACGGCGTGCACAAGCTGCCGATCGCATGGTGAGCCCGGACAGGAGCGTCAAGATGCGGGTCGAGGCCGACCGGGGCAAGTGCATGGGCGCCGGGATGTGCGCGCTGAACGCGCCGGAGGTGTTCGACCAGGACGAGGACGAGGGCCTGGTCGTGGTGCTCGACCCCGAGCCGCCGGCCCAGCGGCGGTTCGCGGTGCGCGACGCGGCGAATCTGTGCCCCGCGTCGGCGATCAGCCTGGTCGAGGACGAGGGCTGACACCGGACGGCCGGACCGCCGCCGCGGCGGCGGTCCGGCCGCGGTGATCTCTTTGCGGCGTTTATATCAGGACCCGTTGACACTTGCCGGATTCGTTCCTAATCTCCGCGACGTGCCAATAGGCGCATGCCACCACCCTCGCCCCATGGAGATCCCATGCTCAAGCGAACCGCGGCGATGTTCGCCGCGGCGGCCGTGACCATCACGGCCGCCCTCACCCTGACCGCCGGTACCGCGGCCGCCGGCACGGCGAAAGCCGGCCCGGCCACCGCGCCGCACCCGGCGGCGGTCCACGTCACGCTGGCGAGCACCATCGCGCTGGACGACTGCTCGGCCTCGCTCGTGCGCTACCCGTCCTCGCAGGCCGGCGACCGCGCCCTGATGCTCACCGCGGGGCACTGCTTCGAGGGCGGCATGCCCTCGGCCGGCCAGGTCCTGCAGAACGTGCCCAGCGACCGCTCCGGGACGCTCCTGAACGGCTCCGGCGGCGAGCTCGGCACCGTGCAGGCCGACAAGCTGCTCTACGCGACGATGACCAACACGGACATCTCCGTGTACGAGCTCACGCAGACCTTCGCCGCGCTGCAGAGCCAGTACGGCGTCACGCCGCTCACCATCTCGGCGAGCCACCCGGTCAGCGGCGACACCATCGCCATACCCTCGGCCTACTGGGACCGGACCTGGAGCTGCACCCTGAACGGGTTCGCGGCCACGGTCGAGGAGGACCAGTGGACCTGGCACGACTCGCTGCGCTACGGCCGGACCGGCTGCGCCGTCATCGGCGGCAGCTCCGGCTCCCCGGACGTGGACACCAGCACCGGCCAGGTCGTCGGCGTGAACAACACGATCAACGAGAACGGCCAGAAGTGCACGCTGGACAACCCGTGCGAGGTCGGCTCGAACGGCACCATCACCTACCGGCGCGGCCAGGGATACGGGCAGGAGACCTACTGGGTCACCACCTGCCTGAACGCCTCGCGGGCGATCGACCTGACGGTCTCGGGCTGCCTGCTGCCCAAGCCGTGAAAAGCAGCCGGGCCCCTGCCGCCCTCGGCGGCAGGAGCCCGGCTCGCACTACAAGCGCGTCAGCGTCCTTGACGGAGCTTGGCCAGCGCCTCGGCGAGCAGCTTCTCGCCGTCGGCGTCGCTGCGCCGCTCGCGGACGTAGGCCAGATGGGTCTTGAACGGAGCCGCCGTCGCTGCCGGCGGCGGGTTGTCCCGGTCCAGTCCCGCGGGCTGACCGCAGGTCTGGCACTCCCAGGTCTCCGGCACGACCGCCTCGGCGGCGAACACCGCCGGGGTCGAGTGGCCGTCGGCACACCAGAAGGTCACCACGACGCGCTCGACTGAATTACCACGATCGGACTCGCCCATCGGGCCGGCGCCGATCCTGCTTCCACGGATTCCACTGCTGCGTGACATAGCCAGCCTCCCCGGACTCGAAGCGTCCCGGCGGTCACCTCGAACGGACTGCCGAGTGCGCCTGACCATCACACCAGAAGAACTCCCGGGCCCCACCCCTTCCAGGGAAGGAGGCGGGGCGCCGGGGTTCAAGCCGGCGTCAGCGCCTTACAGGCCGCGGACGTCCTCAGCCTGCGGGCCCTTGGGACCCTGGGTCACGTTGAACTCCACCGCCTGGTTCTCTTCCAGGTTGCGGTAGCCGCTGCCGCTGATCGCGGAGAAGTGGACGAAGACGTCCGGGCCTCCACCATCCTGCTCGATGAAGCCGAAGCCCTTCTCGCCGTTGAACCACTTGACTTTGCCGGTTGCCATGAATCTCCTCGATACCGCGGCCACACCCACCTGTTGGGACGTGTGCGCCAGCCAACTATGACACGACCACCCGCCCGCGACCTACCACTAATCGTCCAGGTCGCAGACGCGACCCGGAAAGAGTGCCGCGAATGGGACACCGATCCCGCCATGCGGACGAACTATGCCTGTCCGTCATAGCGGTGCCGCGCTGCCTGGACCGAGTTGATGTACTGCTCGGCCCAGTCGCGCACGGCGTTCAGCGGCTCACGCAGCGTCCGGCCGAGCTCCGTGAGACTGTACTCGACCTTCGGCGGCACCGTCGGGTACACGGTGCGTTTCACAAGCCCGTCGCGCTCCAGACTGCGCAGCGTCTGGGTCAGCATCTTCTCGCTGACACCGTCGATCGCGGAGCGTAGCTCGCTGTAACGGCGCGTACCGTCCCCGAGCGCCACGACGATCAGGACCGTCCACTTGTCGGCGATGCGGTCCAGCGCGGCCCGCGACGGGCACGGGGCGCTGTAGACGTCGGCGGGCTTGCCGTCGGGAAGCCAGGACAACGGAGTCCGGCCCGGAGAGCCGGGGCGGGGACGTCGGACGCGGGGTGCCGGCATGCCGGGAACGTTAGCCCAGAAGGCGTCCGTCGGCCCACAGCCGGCGCGTGTCCGGGGGCAGCACCCGGCCGAACACGTGGTCGGCGAAGTGCCCGCCGGCCAGGAATCACCGAGGCGTCCATCCAGCCTTCGCCGTCGGGGAGGTAGGTGACGGTGGTGCGGCCGACGGCGGTTTGTGAGCGTTCTGGATCCTGTTGCCCATTGTGTTGTTGGGGTGGTGTGGGTGTGAGGGTGCTGTCAGGCTTGATGGTGCGGCCGGTTTCTTCCCTGTCCCCGGTCGT
>NZ_JBGCCP010000072.1:0-21036 GCF_041262705.1 Catenulispora sp. MAP12-49
ACGACCGGGGACAGGGAAGAAACCGGCCGCACCATCAAGCCTGACAGCACCCTCACACCCACACCACCCCAACAACACAATGGGCAACAGGATCAGCGGATCCCGCAAACCATGCGCGAAGCCGTAAAAAGCCTCTAAAACCACAATAAGCCGCACCCACACGCCCCGCGCGACCCCGCACCCCGCACCCCGCACCCCGCACCCCGCACCCCGCACCCCGCACCCCGCACCCAGCACCCAGCACCCAGCACCCAGCGTCTCAAACCCCTGACCCCGCCCCCGCCTCACCAACCAACGCACAATCAATCTCATAAGCCAAACTCAACTCCGCCACCGCCCGCGGATTCGCCAACAACCGCCCCGTCCGGTGCCCTCGACCGCCAAGGCCGCGACCATCTTGTCGAACTGGTCGCCGGTGCGCGCCAGGTGCGCCACGCCGACCTCGACGTCATGCATCAGGCGCCAGGCCGAGTCGATGCCCATGCCGCCGAGTTCGCGCTCGATGTGCGGCAGGCCGTACTCGCCGGCCGTGGGGACGCGTGCGGCGATGACCACGTAGGGGCCGACGGTCGGCAGGCGCAGCAGTTCAGCCGCCTCCCAGACGTTGGTGTCGTCCAGGCGTCCTTCCAACAGGGCCTGGACCAGGGCCGCGCGCTGCTGCTCCTCCCGACGCGCCTGGTAGCGCAGCTCCTCCTTGTAGGCCGCGGAGCTCTCGCGGGTGAAGGCGTCCAGGGTGTCCATCACCTCTGACGCCGCGCGCAGGGCCGCCTGCGTGGACAGGCCGACGGAGTCCGCGGTGCCGGCCAGCTCCTTCCACAGCACGCCGAAGGCGATGCGGTAGCCGTCCATGATGACGGTGAGCGGGATGCCCTCCATCGCCCGGTCCCGGCCCGAGGTCGCCGCGGGGCGCGCGTCGGGGGGCATGTAGCGGGTGATGGGCTCGAACGCGAAGTGGATGTGGTCCTTGATCGTGCCGTGGAGCGCATCCGGCTCGATCATGCCGATGTAGAGCGGGAACTCCTCGGCGACCCGGTTCAGCACCACGTCGGTCAGCTCGTCGGTGCGGGCCAGCATCAGGCTCGCGAGTTTGGCTATCTCGGCGTCTACCGGGCTCCGGAAAGCGATCTGCTGCACACACTCAATGTAGCGAGCCGGACACGGACGGGAAGGGGAATCCGAGTCCTGATCCCCTTCCCGGTGCTCAACGCACTCGCGCCAGACTCCACACGACCGCCGCCAAGCTCCACGCGAGCGCCGTCAAGATCCGCGCGGCCCTGTCAAGCTCCCCGCGACCGACGCCAGGATCCGCGCAAGCGCCCTCAGGCCCCAGCCTTCTCAAACACCAAATCAGCAATCGCCCGACCGTCCCGCAGCCCACGACGCTCGTACCCGGTCAGCGGACGCCCGACGGCCTCGCGCGGAGCGTACCCGTCGTACCGGTTGCGCAGCCCCGGGTCGGCCCGCAGCACCTCGAGCATCTGCTCGGCATACTCGGCCCAGTCGGTCGCGCAGTGCAACACCCCGCCAGGCTCCAGCCGGTCCCGCAGCAGCGCGACGGTGTCGGGCTGGATGATCCGGCGCTTGTGGTGCTTGGCCTTGGGCCAGGGGTCGGGAAAGAAGACGTGCACGGCGGCCAGCGAGCCGGCGGCGATCGAGTCCCGCAACAGGAACAGCACGTCACCGCGCGCCACCCGGACGTTCGTCAGCCCGCGCGCCTCGGCCAGCGCGATCAGGTTGCCCAGGCCCGGGGTGTGGACGTCGACGCCGAGGTAGTCCCGGCCGGGATCGGCGGCGGCCATCTCGGCGGTCGCCTCGCCCATGCCGCAGCCGATCTCCAGCACCAGCGGAGCGTCGCGGCCGAACAGGGCCTGCCGGTCGAAGGCGGCGTCGGGGGCGACGGCCGGGGTGTGGTACTCGTGGTGCGGATCGGGGATGGTGTGGCCGTAGACCGGCCAGAGCCTGGTCAGCGCGTCGGCCTGGGTGGTGCTGGCCCGGCCGCGGCGCGGGTGGAACGTGCGTATCAAGCCGTGCCGGGCGTGCCGGGCGTGCCGCTCGGGGACGTGCGCGGCCGTCTCGGTCTGCGTTATCGCCTGCGCGCCGACCGCTATCGCCTTCGCGTCGGCCGTTATCGCCTGCGCGCCGGCCGTTATCGCGCTTGCCGTCACCGGGTCCTCGTGCACCTTGTCCACCCGCCCCAGCTTACCGGTGCCGCGGCCGCGACCTGCGCGACCGCCACCGGGTGCGCTCAGCGCGGCGTGAGCACGAACAGCGGGATCTCCCGGTCGGTATTGGTCTGGTAGTTGTCATAGTCCGGCCAGGCCGCGGTGGCGCGGGCCCACCACTGGGCCTTCTCCTCGCCGGTGGCCTCGTGCGCGGTGTACCGCTTCTTCGTCGCGCCGTCCTGCAGCTCGACCTCCGGGTTGGCGACCACGTTGTAGTACCAGACGGGGTTCTTCGGCGCCCCGCCCAAGGAGGCCACCACGGCGTAGGAACCGTCGTGCTCGACCCGCATCAGCGGGGTCTTGCGGGTCTTGCCGCTCTTGGCCCCGGTCGTGGTCAGGATGATGATCGGCCGGCCCTTCATGGTGTTGCCCTCGGTACCGCCCGAGGACTCGTAGAGGTCGACCGTCTCGCGGACGTAGTCGGTGGGGCTGGGGGCGTATTCGGAGTCTGTTGCCATGATCCCCAGTCAACTGCAAACCGGGTGACTTGTCGCGGCGACGTACGGGAGGATCACGCCATGGCGACCAAGTACTTGTTCTTCTGGGGACACACACCGAAGCGGCCCGGGACGATCGGCGCGGAGTGCCTGAGCCAGTGGTACCCGGCGCCGTTCGAGGTGGACGGCGTGCGCTTCGCGACGGCCGAGCACTACATGATGTGGGGCAAGGCCCAGCTGTTCGGCGACCCCGTGGCCGCGGCGCGGATCCTGGCCGCCGGGCACCCCAAGGAGGCCAAGGACCTCGGACGGACCATCACCGGGTTCGACGAGGCCAAGTGGGTCGCCGACCGCGTGGCGATCGTGACCGCGGGCAATGTGGAGAAGTTCCGGCAGAACCCGGACTTGCTGGCCTTCCTGCTGGGGACCGGCGAGCGGGTGCTGGTGGAGGCCAGCCCGATGGACCGCGTCTGGGGGATCGGGCTGGCCGCCGACGACGAGCGGGCCCAGGACCCGGCGGCGTGGCGGGGCCTGAACCTGCTCGGCGAGGCGCTGATGGCGGCTCGGGAGACGCTGCGGGGCAGCGCGGCCTGAACCGGCTTATGCGTAACCGGGCCTTTGCGTATCCAGGCTTATGCGTAACCAGGCTTATGCGTCACCCGGCTCATGCATCCCGCAGCCGCAGCGTCAGCCCTCCCAGCCCGAGCGCCCCGACCGCCCACAGCGCCAGCACCCCGAGCCCCTGCCACGGCGACAACGGCTGCCCCGCCAGGTCGACCGTGGCCTGCACGTCCAGCCCGGCCTGCATCGGGGCGAGCTGCATGGTGTGCCGGTGCCAGGCCGGGTCCGAGATGACCTGCGCCAGGATCGGGAACAGGTACAGCAGCCCCAGCACCGTCCCGACCGCCGCGGCCGAGTCCCGCACCAGGGCAGTGACGCCCACGCCGAGCAGCGCGACCAGCACCAGGTAGAGCACGGAGCCGAAGGCCGCGCGCAACGTCGCGCCGGTGGCCAGGTGCCCGTAGCCGTTGGCCGCCGTGAACCCGTTGCCCGGCTCCAGCACCAGCGCGACCAGCGCCGAGGCGGCCACCGCCACGACCCCCGCCGCCCCGGTCACCGCCGCGACGACCGCGGCCTTGGCAGCCAGCACCGCCTCGCGCCGGGGCATCGCGGCCAGGGTCACGCGGATCATCCCGGTGCCGTACTCCTCCCCCACGGCGAGCACCGCCAGCACCGCGACCACCGCCTGCCCGGCCAGCACGCCGAGCAGGCCGACCTTCGCCGGGTCCTCGCCGCAACGGGCCCCGTCACAGGTCACGGTCACCGCCGAGACCGTGCTGAGCCCGACGGTCAGCACCACGGCCGCGGCCAGCAGCCACGCGGTGCCCGCGAGCGTGCGCAGCTTGGTCCACTCGGCGTGCAGGGCATCGGCAAAGGCACTGGTCCTGAGCCCGCCCGTCTTGAGCCCATCAGTCCTGAGTCCGCCAGTCCTGAACCCGCCGCTCACACATCCCTCCGACTCAGTTGCCGGTGCGCGAAGGCGTAGGCGACAGCAGCCCACAGACCCAGCACCGCCAGCCCGACCCACGGCGAGAGCGGGAAGTAGCCGTTCGTCGGCGTGTACGTCGCCTTGACCTGCGGCCACGCGGTGACCGTCTGCTGCACCGCGAAGGCGGCGGCCGGCGTCACCCGGGCCAGCCACTCGGCGGAACCGGCCGGCAGCACCGAGGCCACCGCCAGAATGTACGGCAGCACCACCGCCACGATCACCGCCGCGACCGCCGCCGCCCCGCGCCGCACGATGGTGGCGACCGCCAGGGCGAACACCGCCGCCACGGCCAGCATCGCCGCCGTGCCGATCACCATGCGGATCTCGGACTGCGTGGAGGCGTAGTACACGTACATGCGCTTGCTGTGCTCCACCGCGCGCACCGCCGGAACCGCGATCCCCGCGGCGACCAGCCCGACCACGAACGACACCCCGCCGAGCACCACCGCCTTGGCCGCGAGCAGCCGGCCGCGCCGCGGACTGGCCGCCAGCGAGGTGCGGATCAGGCCCCGGCGGTACTCCGAGGTCATGCTCAGCGCGGCGACCACGATCACCGCGATCAGTCCGCCGAAGGTGCCGGCCAGCGCGCTCTCGGGGGTCTTGCCGACGCCCTCCCCCGGCGCCGACGGGGCGATGTCACCCGTTCCGGTGACGGTGAAGCCGCCGCCGGTGCTCGGCACCGCGCCGGCCACGGCCTCCGGGCCCTGCAACGCGCCCGGGCCGCCGTCGGCCGCGGCCGCGCTGCCGATCGCCGGGACCATCCAGTCCCCCGCGCTGTCGCCGGTCACCGCGATCTGGTCGAAGGTGCCGGTGGCCAGGGTCGGACCGACGTTCGTCGAGCTGCCGCCGAAGGAGTTCTTCACGACCGCGAAGTCCGGCGAGGTGGTGAACACCCCGACCTGGACGCTGTTCGGAAGGTTCGCCAGGTGTGCGGTGCCGATCTGCGTCCAGGTGGCGCCGTCGGCCGAGGAGAACCCGGTGAGCGTGTCCCCGGCGCGGGTCAGCCTCAGCCAACGGGGCTCGGCGGCGGTGACGGAGACGGCGGGGCCCGCGGTGTCGTGGGTGTAGTCGTACTGCATCCGGATGCCGTGGCTGCCGGTGGCCAGGACCGCGGCGTAGGCAGAACCCACCGTGGTGCCGTCCTTGATCAGGATCCCGGCCTTCGACCAGGGCTGGAGCCCGTCGACCAGGCCGGCGGTCGGATCCGTGGAATCAGCGGGGCCCCCGCCGCCCGGGGAGTACTTGCCGCCGAACGCGGTGAGGCGCGCGGTGATGGTCCCGTCCCCGGTCAACGTGCGGTGCACGAACGTGGACCGGTCGTCGACCTCCTGGCCGGTGGCGTCCTGCGGCGGGCCGCTGATGTGGCAGGAGTGGGTCGGGGCGTTGTCGACGTGGTCGCAGGCGATCTGGGTGCCCAGCGGGCCGAGCATGCCGAGCGCCACCGTCAGGATCGCGGCCAGGCCCAGGCCGACCATCCAGCCGCGCACGGTGCGCAGCTTGGTCCACTCGGCGTGCACGAGCTGTCCGAAACCATCGCGGCCGGCGGGCATCACGCCACCTCCCCGGCGTCGAGCGCGGCGGCGCGGAACTCGACCGAGTCGCGGGTGAGGTCCATGTACGCCTCCTCCAGGGAAGCACGGTGCGCGGAGACCTCGGCGAACGGCACGGCGCCCGCGTTCAGGACCCTGACCACCTCCTCGGCGCCCAAACCGTCCACGGTCAGCTGGTCCGTCCCGGTGACCGCGACGGTCCCGCCGGCGTTCGCCAGCGCCGTCGTGGCCTCGGCCCGCGCTCCGGTGCGCAGCACCACGCGGCCCCCGGAGGAGCGCGCGATCAGCTCGGCCACCCCGGTGTCGGCGATGACCTTGCCGCGCCCGGCCACGATCAGGTGGTCCGCGCAGCCCTCCAGCTCGCTCATCAGATGGCTGGACACCAGGACCGCGCGGCCCTCGCCGGCCAGGGCCTTGAGGTAGCCCCGGATCCACAGGATCCCCTCGGGGTCCAGGCCGTTGAAGGGCTCGTCGAGCATCACGACCGGCGGGTCGCCGAGCATCGCCGCGGCGATCCCGAGACGCTGGCGCATCCCGAGCGAGTAACCGCCGGCCTTGCGGCCGATCGCCGAGGCCAGGCCCGAGGCCCGCACCACCTCCTCGACGCGCTCGGCGCCCAGGCCCTGCGAGTGCGCGAGCCACAGCAGGTGGTTGCGGGCGCTGCGGCCGGGCTGGAGCGCGGCGGCATCGAGCAGCGCGCCGATGTGGCCCAGCGGCCGGCGCAGCTTGGCATAGGGGACGCCGCCGATCAGCGCCCGGCCCTCGTCGGGCGTGTCGAGGCCGAGGATGACGCGCATGGTCGTGGACTTGCCGGCGCCGTTCGGGCCGACGAAGCCGGTGACCTTCCCGGCGGCGACATCGAAGGACATGCCGTCGAGCGCCGCGGTGGCCCCGAAGCGTTTGCGCAGGCCCTGAACCGCTATGGCGGGCGGCGAATCAGCGCTCCTGGTTGTCATGGCTGTCATGTCCTGAAGGCTAGGAAAGCGGCGGTCCCGGAATCGTCCCGCGCGGGAGCGGTCTGCGGCGTCCCCCGCGCGGGGGATGATCGGCCGAGGCGGTCCCCGGCCCGGGGGAGGTGCCCGGGCGGGGAAGTCGATCAGAATAGGCAGCGTGCTTCAGGAACGCGGCGGCGGGCGCAGGGAGGGGACGGCAGCGGCCGTGCTCGCCGGAGCCGCGCTGGCCGAGGCGCTGGCGCGCGGCGCGGTCCACCATCGGAACGGGTCCTCCGGGGTCCTGCTGACGTCGGCGTTCCTGGCACTGTGCGCGACGGCGCCGCTGGGATTCCTCGGCGCGATCGGCACGGCTACGGCCGTGGTCGCGGCGTCCGTGCTGGCGATGACGATCACCGGAGTGCTGCCGGCGGGGTCGGCGGTGGCCGTGGTCGTGGCGATGTATCGGCTGGGATGGGCTGCCGGCTCGTTCGCCGAATCTCGGCTGAGGCGGTTGGCGGCGACGTTCGCGGTGGCGCTGTCGGTGCCGTTTTCGGTAATCGCGCTGTGTGTGCCGCGGCATTCCGACGCCGGGGTGGTCGCGGTCCTGCTGTCCGCGTGGGCAGCGGCGGCCGCGTTCGCCGGGAACGCGGCGCACGCTCGCACCGAGGCCCGCGTCCACCAGGCGGCGCGGGAAGCCGTCGCGCGCTCGCTGGTCGAGCACACGGCGCGCGGCGAGCGGGCCCGGATCGCGCGGGAGCTGCACGACGTGGTCGCGCACCACATCTCGATGATCGCGGTGCAGGCCGAGACCGCGCGGTTGGCCACCCCCGGGATGCCGACCGCCGGCGCGGAGCGCCTGCTGGCGATCGGCGACACGGCGCGCGCCGGCCTGACGGAGATGCGGCGGCTGCTGGGGGTGCTGCGGGAGGACGCGGGCCCGGCGGACCACGAGGAGATCCGGCATCCGCAGCCGGGGCTGGACCAGTTGCTGACGCTGGTGGACGCGGCGCGGCTGACGTCCGGGGCGACGACGCGGCTGATCGTGTCCGGGACGCCGGCCGCACTGGATCCGGGGGTGGAGCTGGCGGCGTACCGGATCACGCAGGAGGCGCTGACGAACGCGCGGCGGCACGCGCCGGGCGCCCCGGTGGATGTGGAGCTGCGGTTCACGGACGAGGCGTTGCGGTTGCGGATCAGGGACAGCGGGCCGGGGGCAGAGAGTCAGAATACTGATTCTGCGGCTTCGGCCGGCGGACACGGAGTAGCGGGGATGCGGGAACGGGCGGTGGCTGTGGGCGGTCGGCTGGCGGCGGGGCCTTCGCCGACGGGCGGGTTCCTGGTCGAGGCGGAGTTGCCGGCGGGCGCTTCGGAAGAGGGTGCGCTGTGACGCTGACGCCTGCACCGCCACCACCACCGATACCACCGCCGGTACCGGCACCGCCGCCGATCCGGATCGTGATCGCCGACGACCATCTGGTGGTCCGGACGGGATTCGCGGCGTTGTTGGCGACGCAGGCGGACTTCGAGGTCGTGGGCACCGCAGCCGACGGCGAGGAGACGGTGCGGCTGTGCCGGGAGGCGGAGCCGGACGTGGTGCTGATGGACGTGCGGATGCCCGGGACGGACGGCATCGAGGCGACGCGGCGGGTGGTGGCCGAGGCCGGCGCGCGGGGCGCGGTCGGTCCCAGGATCCTGATTCTCACGACCTTCGATCTGGACAGCTATGTCTACGACGCCCTGTCCGCCGGGGCCAGCGGCTTCCTGCTGAAGGACGCCACGGCCGAGCGGCTGTTCGAGGCGGTGCGGGTGGTGGCCGCCGGGGAGGCGCTGCTGGCGCCGGGCGTGACGCGGCGGCTGATCAGCGAGTTCGCGCGGTTGCGTCCGAACGGCGGGACCGCAGCGGCATCGGCCACCGGCATCTCAGCCGCTTCGCCGCCTCGCGAATCCCCCGCATCACCCGCATCACCCGCATCACCCGCATCACCCGCATCACCCGAAGCCGGTGCCCGAACCAGAAACCGCGCCCCCTCCCCTGCCCCGAGCCAAGGTCTACCGGCCCTCACCCCGCGCGAGACCGAAGTCCTGCTCCTGCTCGCGCGCGGCCTGTCGAACCCGGAGATCGCCGCGGAGCTGGTCGTCACCGACGAGACCGTGAAGACCCACGTCAGCAGGATCCTGACCAAGCTGGGCCTGCGCGACCGGACCCAAGCCGTGGTCGCGGCGTACGAGTCCGGGCTGGTGGTACCGGGCGCGGAGTATCAGGAGCGTCCGCCGAACCGCCACTGATGCACCTCGACCTCGGCGTACCCGCTGCGGGGCAACGTGGCGCGCGCCGCGTCGGCGCTCGGTGCGCGCAGCAGCGCGGCCGTCCCGAGCCAGCGCTCACCGTCGTCGGACAGCAGCGGCCCGAACGCGATCAGCCCCTCGGCCTCGGGCACCGCGGGCACCTCCCCGACCGGCCGGGGCGCGCCCAGGCCGAGCACGAGGTACCCGTCACTCTCGGGCGCGCCGCCGGGGAACTCCCACATGGTGCTCCCGACGTCGTTGCGCCACCGCCGCAGCATCACGTCCCGGTACACCCCGGCCTGGTACCCGGGCTCCTCGAACGCGAAGGTCCGCGCGGCCGCGGCGTCGGGGAGCGTCAGGATGTGCACGCTCCCGGTCGGCGCCTCCTCGTCGCCGGGCACCGTCGGGCCGCGCGCGATCATCTGCTGCGCGAACCCGTCCATGTAGGACCAGTGGTCCTCCAGGAGCTCCATGCGCAGGGCGAGGGAGTCAGCGCGGTCGCGGTGGTAGCAGAAGAAATCCATGGAGGCAGTCTCCCGCAAACGGCGCGATCCGGGCCTTGACCAAGCCGTGTCATGCGGCCAGGACTGAGCCGTCCGGCCAGGCGATGCGTAGTTTGCCCGGCGTGCCGACCAGCCGGCCCGGAACGCCGCCGGGCGGACCGATCAGCGCCTTCTCCACGCACGTTCCCCCCATGGCGGCATAGAACCTTTGTGCGTCCTGGTTCTGCTCCTGCACCCACAGGTACATCGCCGGGTTCTGAGCACGTTCGGCCACTGCGGCGCCGACTCTGCGCAACAGCCCGGTGCCGACCCCCGTGCGCTGCCGGTCGCGGCGGACGTGCAAGTTGTCGAGCAGGGAGCCCCAGCGGAGGTCGTCGTCCAGGATCAGGTGCGCGAACCCCGCCAGGCCGGCTCCGTCTTCCACGAGCATGGTGACGGCGTTGTCGCCGGGCGCGTCCAGCCGCTCGGACCAGACACGCACGCGATCGCTCAGGATGTCGCCGTCGAGGTAGGAGTCGGCGTAGGCGCCGCGGTAGTGCCGGCGCCAGCTGTCGGCGTGCAGCGACGCCACGTCCCGGGCATCGTCGGAGGCTGCCATGCGGTACTCGTCCATCCGCGGCAATGTAGCGCCCTGAAGCCTGCTCATCACGACTCTGTTCGGGGGCTGAGAAACCATGGCATGGAACAACAAACAGCCGGACACCGCCGACACTCACAGACTCCGCCCGGCAGCATGCTTGTACTCGTGCAGGATGCCAGCTCGCCACCGAGCACACGGTGACGCATCACAGCTCAGTACCTCAAACGGGCGGTGTCCTCGTCGAACCACAGCAAAAACTCATTGATCGGATCCCCGCCGCCGTCGAGGCGCACCCGCAACCCGAGCTCCCGGATCCCGGCCATCAACCGGACCGCCTCTTCATGCTCCCCGGCCACCATCGCACGTTCCGCAGCGATCGTCGCCGACCTGACTTCCTCGAATCCGTGCTCTGACACTTGCTCCACCCGGCACAACCACCACGGCATGTCGACGTCGACGAGCACCAGCTCCGCCAGAACCCGCCCCTCACGCTCCAACCGCCAGCGCTTCCCACCCCGGTCCGCCATGCATTCCCCCTTCAGGAAGTGGAAGCATAAGTTCATGTCCCAGGCGGTGCACGTCGAATACACACACCTACTCAGAACCAGCTCCTTTGACCTGTGGCAGCGGCTGCGGGTGCTTCTTGGGGAACAGGGGCTGGACCCGGCGACGACGGCGGTTGTCGATCTCTTCCCCGATGGCGGTGACAGGGAATTCGGGCAGGTCATCTCGGAGGACGGCCGCGTCTATCGCTTTGACCTCTGCTACGACCGGGGCCGTCCGCAGAGCGTGCGAAAAGCCGCCCTCGAACGCTGGACCGACATCACCGAGTCCTGGCAGACCGAGCCGCTTCGAAACCAAACTGCGGACGCCTTCACCTGGGCACCTCCCCCGATCAGGACGCGCCTGACAGCCCAAGCCGCCAACGATCGCCCTAGGCCGACAGTGTCTCCCGCAGCCCCTTCCGCGACGTGATGCCGAGCTTCATGTAGACGTTCCGCAGGTGCCACTCGACGGTTCGGGCGCTGATGAACAGCTCGGCGCCGATCTCCGGGTTGGTGCGGCCGTCCCGCGCCAGGCGGGCGATGTGCTCCTCCTGGGCGCTGAGGTCGCTGGCTTGGGGGGAGCTCGGGCGGCGGAGCTTCACACCGCTGGCGGCCAGTTCTCTGCGGGCCCGTTCGGCAAAGCCTTCCGCGCCCATCGCGGTGAACGCCTCGTGGGCTTCACCGATTCGGTCGCGGGCGTCCCTGAGCCGCTCTTCCCGGCGCAGCCACTCGCCGTACAGCAGCCGCGCGCGTGCGGATTCGGGACGCAACAACGTCCGGTCCAGCAATGTGATCGCCTCCTGATACCAGCGCTCCGCCTCGGCTCCGTCAGCGAGCAGGGCCCGGCACCGGGCCGTCAGGCCCAGGGCCCAGTCTGAGCCGTACGCGTTCTCGGCAAGACGCCGCAGGGCCGACTCTGCGAGGTCTCGCTTCCCGGTCCGGACCGCGGCTTCGACCAACTCGGGCAGTACCCACCAGGTCACCTGGGGCAGGTACGTCTCGTCGACGGTCCGTTCCGCTGCTGCGACAGCCTCGGCGTACCGGCCCAAACCGTTGTACAACACCGCCTCGGCCCAATGCGCGCTCTGCGCCGAGATCCCCTCGCTGCGCTCGACCGCCTCGGCGGCGACCGTGGCGAGCAGCGGCACCGCCTCGTCCGGCCGCCCTCGATAGGCAGCCAGCAGCACGGCCCCCAGCGGGAACATCCGGGTCCCCACAGCCTCCGCGAGCACGTCGCCCTCGTCCCGAAGCGCAGCAGCCGCCTCGAGATCGCCGCGCCAGGCGGTCACCAACTCGTGGACGCTCAGGGCACTGACCAACGGGACCAGCGCGCCCGCCGCCCGGGCGTGTTCAGTCCAGCGGCCGCTCAAGGTCGCCCAGGCTTCGAAATCCCACAACAGGACGGCGGCGGTGGAGACCAGGTTGGCTCCCTTCTGATACCAGGCGGGATCGGGGTCGGCCATGAACCCGTCGACGGCGCGCCGCAGGCTCGCGCCCGCCGCGTCCAGGCTGTCGACGATCAAAGTCGCCAAACCGTGCAGCAGCAACGCTTCCGGCTCGGCCGAGGTCCCGGGGTCCGGATTCGACCGCAGCGCCGCCCGCGACACCTCGGGCAGCACGCCTTCGGGATCGGCGAGCCGGCCGGCGACCAGCGAGGCGCCCCAGGCGTCGAGATAGGCCTCACGAGCCAGGTCCGCGTCGAGCCCTTCGAGCTGTGCCGCGGACCGCGACAACTGGACCGGAGCCGACGGCCCGGGGAACGAGGCCCAGCCGATCTGCCCCTGCAGCCGGGCCACCAACGCGCGCTGCAGATCCGTCCGCACGTCCGCCGCCGCCTCAGCCACCAGGCCGGCGGCCTTCTGCATCGAACCGGCCTGCAGATATGCCAAAGCGGCCGCCAACGTCCGGTCGGCCCTGCGCCCCGGCTCACCGGTGAGCGCCGCCGACCGCTGCAGGAACCCGGCCGCCGCCGTCCGGCCGCCACGGGCCTCGGCCCGCCCGGCGGCTTCTTCGAGCTCTGCGGCGATCTCCTCGTCCGGCGCCTCGGCAACGGCCGCACGATGCGACAACAGGCGTTCGGGATCAGCCCGCGGATCCATCGTCTCGGCCAACGCCTGATGCACCGCGCGCCGCTGAGCCTGGTCCGCCGCCGAGTAAGCCGCGGACCGCACAAGGGGATGCCGGAAGCGGACCAGGGTGTCGATCGTGAGCAGGTGCTCCGCCTCGGCCATGGCCGCCTCATCCCGCCCCACCCCCAGGGCCCGTCCCGCGCGCCACACCAGCGCGGGGTCGGCAGTCGGATCGGCCGCGGCGAGCGCCAGGAACAGCCGGGTCGGCTCAGGCAACTCGGCGATCCGCCGCAGGTAGTGGTCGTGCAGCCGACCAGACAGCGGGCTGTGGCCGACCGAGCCGCCGGCCAGGTCCGCCCGGCTCATCCCGCCGGCCAGTTCCAGCAACGCCAGCGGATTCCCGCTGGTCTCGGCGATCAGCCGGTCGCGAACCCGGTCCTCCAGCCGCCCCGCGACTGAGGCCGTCAACAGTTTGCGCGCGTCATCCTTGGTCAGCCCGCTCAAGACCAGGCTCGGCAACCCGTCGAAGCCCCGCTCGTCGGGATCCTCCCGCACGGCGATCACCAGCAGCATCGGCTCGGCGTTCAGCCGACGCCCGACAAACGCGAGGACCTGCTTGGACGCACCGTCAAGCCACTGCGCGTCATCGACCAGACAAGCCAACGGCTGCTCGGCAGCGGCTTCGGCGAGCAGCCCCAACGTGGCCAGCCCAAGGAAGAACAGGTCGGGCGGATTTCCCCCGGCCAGCCCGAACGCCACCTCAAGCGCCTGTCGCTGAGGCCCCGGCAGAGCACCGATCCGGTCCAGGAACGGCCCGCACAGCTGATGCAGCGCGGCGAACGGCAACTCCATCTCCGACTCGACACCGGACGCCTCCAACACCCGGAACCCGGACGCCTGACGCGCGCAGTACCGCATCAGCGCCGTCTTGCCGATCCCCGCCTCGCCCCGGACCACCAGAACCGACCCGCCACCGTGCCGCGCCCGACCGAGCAGGCCGTCTATCTCAGCACGCTCATGGTCCCGACCCAGGAAGGCGTTGGTGCGAGGTACATGCATGCAGAAAATCTTAGGACTGGCGGAGTGCTCGGGTGTCCGGCGGTCTTGTGGGTTTGATCACCGGCACACACCGGTGTCCCGGCCGCCCTTATGCGGGGTTCGACTACCCTCCGCAATTGATAAAAAATCGACAGAAGCGACCTGTTTTCGCAGGTCAGGCGGCGAGTCGGCTGATAAGCCGGATTCTGAGGAAGTTTTCTACATCTACCACCAAAACACCCCTTGACCTGCATCGATACCCGTCAGACTACCGTTTCGACAGGCCACGAAGCGCACCAGCGTTTGCACTGGTCAGGAGCTTTTGGGAGTTGGCAGCAGGTAGTGACTGACGAAAAATCGACGGATTGCCAGCCCTCTGCTCGGAGTCCGCCCGAGCAGTGCCGCATAGCGTCCGCACACCCTCGCGGCGGCGTCGTCGGTAGCCAGGAGCCCGCCTTCGGCCAGTACAGCTTAGGCGGGCCTGCCGGTCGTCACCCACCAATCGGCGCCTCCAAGTCGCGGGCCGACAACGAGCCTCGTACACCAGTGTTATGAGCGGCAACGATCCGGCCAGCTGACTGGCGGCGAGCAGACGTGCTGCGGCCGCCGATAGAGCCGTCGAGGAAGACCTGATCAAGGGCAAGCGCGGAGCGACGAAGCTGGGTTCGCGTTGCTGCTGAGGTTCTATACCGCCGACGGCCGTTTCCCTCGGGGCCGGGCGGAGCTGCCCGACGAGGTGGTGGAGCACGTCGCCAGCCAGGTCGGGGTTCCGCCCAGGAACATTGCCGCCCTCGTCGGTCCGAACCCGCGCGTCATCGCCGACGACGTGTGGGCCAAGCTGCTGTGGGCCGGGCTCAACCTGGGGTCCTCGGAATACCCGACCAACACCTACGGTCTGTGCTACCCGATGGAGCTCATCCGCGCGGTCACCCTCAACTGGCTGTTCAGCGGGCTGCGCTCCGATGAGGTCGCCAGGTTGCGGGTCGGCTGCATCCGATCGCAGCACGACGGAGCCCCGATCGCCGCGGACGCCCGCGACGTGCTGGCCGCCGATGCCGTCTGTCTGCTCGACGTCCCCACGCACAAGACCGGGACCGCCTTCACCAAGCCGGTCGACCCGCTGCTCGGTCAGGCGATCGAGGCCTGGGCGGCGGTCCGCCCTCAGCAGCCGGCGATGCTGGACCGCAAGACCGGCGATCACGTCGACCTGCTGTTCGCCCACCGCGCCAAACGCATGGCCAAGACCTACATCAACACCGCCGTCATCCCCTCGCTGTGCCGCAAGGCCGGCGTCCCGACGGCCGACGTCCGGGGCAACATCACCAGCCACCGGGCCCGTTCGACGATCGTCACCCAGCTCTACAACGCCAAGGAGCCGATGACGCTGTTCGAGCTGCAGGCATGGCTCGGCCACAGCTCGGCGGACGCCACCCAGCACTACGCCAAGATCACGCCGAACACGCTGTCCAAGGCCTACCGGGATGCCGGCTACTTCGAGCGCAATGTCCGCACCATCGAGGTCCTGGTCGACCGGGACGCCGTCGAGAACGGTGCGGCGGCCGCCGGGGAGCCGTGGCAGTACTACGACTTGGGCCACGGCTTCTGCGGGTACACGTTCTTCGAGCAGTGCCAACACCGGATGGCCTGCGCCAAGTGCGACTTCTATATCCCGAGGGACTCCTCCAAGGCGCTGCTGCTGGAGGCCAAGACCAACCTGCAGCGCATGCTCGCGGCCGTTCCGCTCACCGATGACGAACGCGATGCCGTCGACGACGGGCAGGCTACATTGGACAAGCTCCTCGACTACCTGGCCGACGTGCTCACCCCCGCCGGCCCGAAGCCCCGCCACCTCGGAATACCAGCGACCGCGACGCCGGTTCCCTCGTCGAAGTCCGGCACAGCAACCTGCCATCAGAATGCATCGACGAGCCGTTCGCTAGCGGGCGGCTTCATCTTCAAGGGGAATCATGACATCTGGGCCTGACACGGACCTGGCTGCCCTCTATCCCGAACTCGGCCAGAGTGGCACGCTCCAGGTCGTCCTGCAGCAAGCCGTCCACCAGGCCGGATACGGACTCGACGTGCTTCCCGAACGGGCCCCGGGCTGGAGGCGATCGGGGGCCCGCGCGGACAGCGCCACCCGGACTACGAGCACGCTCCTGGGCATCACCGGTCGAAGCTTCATCATGAACTTCTGGGAGCGCGGCGTCCTGATGGCCAAAGGCACGACAACCAGCCTGGACGCCGCCGCTACCGCCACCGGGGCCTGGCAGGCTGGCACCAACCTGGAGGGTCTGCGGTCTGCATGCCCGTTTATCGAGTACGGCCCGCTCGCCGAAGCCCACGAGCGCGGCGACGCCGCCGAAGCCAAGTGGACAATCTACCGGCATACCTCGGCTTCGCACGTCGATCACGAGCTCATCGAGGCCGCCTATGCCGAGCCACGGCTGCGAGCGCTGTTCCCCTTCCACAGCCACCGGTCGCTCAACTTCAGTCGCTGCACCGGATTCCCCTACACACACGACGTCCCTGTGATCACTCCCGCCAACGGCGGATACCTCGTCACCTGGTGGAAGACCCGCTCGCCACATGGGCCGGCGGGTATCGGAGAAGCCGACAACCCGGACGACGCGGTCGCCATGGTCGTCGCTCGCCTTCCCAACGACTGTGGGCCGGCGGTGGTCGGCACCGCCGACGACTTTGACAAGACAGACTCCACATAATGGACAGACTGCCGGAACGCCTCGCCGACATTCCCACCCCGGCCGGGTCCACGCCACGGCAGATCGGCTCCCAGCCCAGGCGACACTGCTGCCGGTCATAGCGATGAACCGGAACCCGATGACGTAATCGGGCTGCGTCCCGCCGCCTGTCAGGGCAGCATGGGCGGCATGGCGGATCTCCTCTGGGACGAGGTCAAGAACTTCTTCGACCCCGACCTCATGGGGCCGCTGCCCGACATCTACGTTCCCGGCACCTCGACTCGGGAATGGCAGGCCCTGTTCGACCTGGCCCAGACACGCGGCTGGCAGCAGCAGTACTCCGAAGGCCTCACGGTGCTACCGTTACCGCCAGCCGCCGTCGTGCTCGCCCGTCCGGACGACGCTGAGATCGCCGAGCTGCGGGTCTGGCCGGTTCCCGGCGTTCTCACGATCTTCAGGATCATGTCGGCCGACGAGATCGAATTCGATGTCGACCTGCGGGAACTGCAAGGCCAAGAGGGAGTCGACGTCCTCTGCGACCTGCTGGCGGCTATCGGGCGCGAGCTGGGCAAACCGGTGGTTATGACAACCGAGGGTGGGAGCCGGTCACATCCCGTCCTCGGCTTCGACCCGGCCCTCGACCGCACCGTCATGCTGGCAGATCCCTCCTTCAGCTGAGCAAAACAGGCTGGCACGCGGGGTACTGGCCGCACCGGCGGGTATAGCGTCCGAAGGGTGAACCTCCACCTCGCCGATGTCCCTGACGGGCTCACCCATCGGGCACGGTCCTTTGTCCGCGCTCACGGCCTCCGGGTCGGTTCCCTGAACGTTGACAAATATCAGGAGCGGTGGCTTGACCTCGGTATCCCCGCTGCGGAAGTCGACAGGGTGGCAGCCTTCGCGAAGCGTTGGGGCGGGCTGGCGCTGCCTCCCGCCCCGGTTTACGACGGTGGCCCCAAGATCTTAAGCCCGGACACGCCGGATGATTCGTTGGGTCAAGGCTGGTGGTTCGAGGCCGGAGCGCAGCGAACGGCGATCCCTTATTCCTTCCTGATCGGCCCGAACGACAAGTTCGGCATCCACGGCGGCTCATGGGTCGCTCTCCACAAGACCATCGAAGGCTGGGTGGAGTCGGTCGCGCTGGCACACCACGCATCTATATGGGCCAAGACGGTCACGAAGGTTACGGGCGACGATGTCGACGCTCTCCAGCTCAAAGCCTATGAGCCGGTTCCAGAGATCGCCGGACTGGCCGATACCTGGTGGCGGGGACCGGGCTCGCTCATCGCGATCTACACGGGAGAGGCCCAGTGCCTCTCCACACCCAGATCCCAGACGGCAATCGTCTACTCCGGCTTGGACAACTGGGGTCTGCACGGCTGAGACCGCGGCATCCCACCGCGTCCTCCATAGCGGAACCAACACCCCATCGCCTGTCACCGCCGACTCCTGAAGGGACCCACCTTGAACGAAGACCACGGCCGCATCTTCCGCGAAGCCTGGATCGCGGGCGTCAAAGCTCACTACCCCGGCGAGCCGAAGCCCGGCTACATCTCGCCGTTGGAGGAGACGCCGGCATGGGAGCGCGAGGCGGCGAGCGGAGTCTACGGCCAGGTGCACGACTTCCTGACAGCGAGCAGCGGCTCGGCCGGCAAGCTCACGCGTGAGCAGAAGGGCCGCTTCGTGTCGCTGTGCTGGATCGCCCAGATCTACAAGCACTTCGAGGACCCGAAGCCGAGCTACGTTGCCGACTGGAGTGGCCAGCCCGAATGGCAGCAGGAGACGAACTCGGATGTCTTCGAGGCGATCGAGAGAACGACCGTCCGCACCTGAGTCCTTCCTCCGCCTCACGCGCCCACGCCAGCGTGGGTCGTCATCTTCGGGCCCAGCCAGGCAGACCGCGATGAAGGCCGGTGGTTCTGGGACCAAGCCCAGAACCACCGGCCTTCATCAGTCATTGGCGCTGCTGCACCAACTTCGATCTGTTCACTAGGGCGAACAGCAGACGCCTCATGCCGGGAGGTCGCCGCAGTCGAGCACGATGTCGGCCCAACCGAGCGCGGCCTCGGCGACCTGCTGGCACCACCGTTCGCGACTGGCCGCTTCCTCGGGCGCCTCGGCAAACGCCGCGCGGACCGCCCGAGTCAGCCCGTTCCAATCCCTATGCGCTTTCAAAGCCGCGCTGATGGCTTCGGCCACCTGGGCACCAGTGAGTACATTCCCTGCTTCCACCTCGGAACAGAACAAGGCGTCGGTGATACAGGCCATGGCGAGGTGGCTTTCATCAAGGTCAATCACGGCCGTCACCGCCAGCCACATTGCGAGCGGCATCCGCCTCCGCTAGGCGGCCGGAGATGACAACTTGGCCACCAGAACGCGAGATCCAGCCGAGAGCCACAACCTGACGCCGCCGGTCCGGATCCGGGGTTGCGACAGCTGCTGTGGCCATTCTGACCACCACCCCGGCGAACTCACGCCGGGACATGACGAACTGAGACACGGAATCCTCCTGTGTAGGGGTGTCCTGAGCCCGGCCAGCGCGGTAACACCAGCCGAGCGGTACTTTTGTCGGGCGAGCGTCGACTCGACCCGCGATGATGTGGACGCGAAGCGTCAATACTGATCGGTCACCGGCTCCACCAGCCCGCAGCATCGATGCCGGCGCTGAAAGCGAAAAGCACGATGGTGAAGGTCAGATCTTTCGGGATGAGCGATAGCCCGAGCGGCTCGATTCCGAGGGCGAACATCATGCCGCCCCCGTCGAGACCGAGGGCGACATCGTCCTCCGTGGGCAGGTTCTCGTCGCCGGGAATGGCAAAATGGCTCACTGGAGTCCCTCCTGTGTAGGGGTCCTGGCCCGGCCGGTGCGGTAACACCGAGTCGAGCGAGTACGGAGGGGGTCGGGCCCAAACCCGGCCCCCTCCCGCGTTTCCACAAACACCGTATCTCAGGACTCTTAAGGTTTTAGACCTCCAAAAGAGTGAATCTCTTTGGATATCGGCCGATACCGGTCTACAAAGGTAGGACAACCACACGCCCGTGACCCGTTCCCAGATGGAAGGTAAGCGATGACGCCCCTAGGCCGTGATGTTCCGCAAGGCTCGAATGTGCGGCCGAAAACGCGCCCGAAACAGGCACTGATCCGCCCCGATCAGCAGACCGAACTGGACCACCTGGCCCGCCGGCTGCACGACGACCGGAGCGTCAAAGGCGAGCGGATCACCGCGAACACACTGCTTCGGGTCGCTATCGACGGGCTGGTCGAGCACGGAGACCGGCTGCACGGCGACAACGAGGCTCAGCTTCTCGCGTCGTGGCGTGAGTTCCTGAGCCGCGCGGCGTCGCCCGCAGCCATCGGCCTCGACACAGCCAGAAGCGGACCAGGCGATCCGATCGCCGTAAGTGCGCTGATCCGGATTGCCAACGCTGGTCTCGCCCGGCACCGAAGCGTGCTACACGGCGTGACCGAAGCCGAGTTGCTGGCTTCCTGGCTGCGATTCCTCGACGAACGCGCGGAAGCGGCCAACGGCTGAACACGGAGATCAAAGCGGCCCCGACGGTGAAGATCTTGGCGGATCCCATCGGGGCCTGATCAGAGGAAGGCACCCCTGATGTCTCACCAGAATACGGTCTGGCCTGTACGCGCGATCGCACCGGCGCCCCCAGCGCCGGCACCCGCACCCGACGCCCCGCTCTTGCCGGCTTGGCTCGCCTACGGTCTCCTCGCCCTGCCCGCCTGCCTGCTTTTCGCACTCGCGTGCGCTTCCGCGTGGCTGTCGTACCAGGCGCAGGTGGTGTACGTCCTGGCCCACAACGGCGACCTCGCGGCGGAGGCGAGAGTCTGGGCCCTGCTCCTTGACGCCGGCACGGCCGGCATCTCCCTTCTCCGGCTCCACGAGGCCCTGCACCGCCGCGCCAATACCGCTTCCAAGGTCTCCCTCCTCGGATGCACCGCGGCGAGCGTGGTCATGAACCTGCTCCACACGCCCTCTCACTCGCCCGGCGGCTACCTCGTCGCGGCGGTACCACCGGTGATGTACGCGGTGTTCCTGGAGCACCTGCTCACCAACCTGCGCAACGTCCTGGTGCGGGAAGAAGCGCAGCACAGCATGTGGCGCAGGTCCGCCTTGTGGATCAACTTCCCGGTGCTCATGTGGAGCAGGCACCGTGACCAACTGCGCCAAGAAGCCGGCGGCGTGTCAGAACGCTTCGCGTCCAAGACTGAAGAACAAGCGCACCAGGCGCACAGCCCACTCGCCAAGGCGCCGGCGCAAGCGTTCCGCCGCGGTCGAGGACCCGGCCGGAAGCGCATCGCCTTCGAAGCAGCACTGAGGGACCAAATCCAGTCCGGCGATCTGCGCCTGTTCTCGCAGAACGAGCGCGAGCGGAACGCAGCCGCATATCAGGCTGCCGCATCGCTTCCTGCGCCGCTCTCTCGCGGCGCGGCTCGGCGTTACGTGGTGCAGGCGCTTCCTCGCTTGAATCAAGGAACCGCGCCGTGAGTGCACTGAAGTAGCGACATCTACACGATGGCGTCCTTTCGAGTGGTGTAACTGATCTTTGGTCAAGTGGTCTTTTTGGCTCGTGGCAGTGCCGTCGGTCCGGTGAAGACGGCGGTGGTTT
>NZ_JBGCCP010000073.1:0-18969 GCF_041262705.1 Catenulispora sp. MAP12-49
ACCGCAGCCTCTACCGCTCCCGACGACGGATCACACCCCACAGCCGGGACTATTTTCCCAGCTCAAAGGCTATGTTCGGTTAAGCAACAGACACTAAAGGCCTGCTTGAAGTCCAGCGCCGACGGCAGCCCCGTTGGGTTCAGCTGGAAAGATTGGTCCCTGCTGTTCGGCGATGACACCACGGCGGAACCGCTCAACGCCTGGTCTCCCAGAGATTTCTCTTCCGCGCTCTACCCCAACGACGACACCAAGGCTGTGCCAGTAGGCGAGTGCCGATCTGGACTGATCCCATTCGATGTTCCTGCAGCCCAGTCAGGCGACCCCGTGAAGGTGGTCTATTCCGTCAACGGGCAAACGTTGGAGTGGAACCGCTGACCGGGCGCCTGGCATCAAAGGCCTAGGCCAACGAGTGCGTTGTCCTCGCCGGGCTGCTCAAGGAGTTCATCCCAGCCGCCCTCGGCAACCACGCCGACGTGGCCGGGAAGATGCGCACCAGCCGGGGGCGGGCGTTCATCAAAGGCGCCCGCCTCATCCCGGACCAGCGCGGCGGAGGCGCCGAGGCCTGGTCGCTGCTGAACGAGGCCGAGGTCTTGTCCGCGGTACGGCCGCACGCGCCCGAACTGCTGTGGCCGTTCGACGCCGCCGGCTGGCGGATCGTCGGGTTCGAGTTCGTCAACGGCCGGCAAGCCGACTACGCGCCGGGGTCTCCGGATCTGGACCTGGAGGCTGCGGCGGTGGAAGACCTCGCCGCCCGGGAGTGCCCGCCGTCGGTGAAGCTGCGGGTTCAGGACCGGTACGCCGCTCTGGACGCGCGCGCCGAAGTGTTCGCCGGCGACGCCATGGTGCACTGCGACCTGAACCCTGAGAACGTGCTGATCACCCCGGACGGAGCGGTTCGGATCGTCGATTGGGCGTTCGTGTCGCAGGGCACGTCGTGGCTGGACTTCGGCTTCATGGTGCCGTGGCTGATCCGTTCCAGGCACGTCCCGGAGGCTGCCGAGGCGTGGCTGGCGGGGTTCCCGCTGTGGAAGGCCGCGGACCCAGAGCACGTCGACCTGTTCGCGTCGCTGCTGGACCAAACCTGGACGCGACGAAACGTCGAGGGCGCCCCCGGGTGGCTGGTGGAGTACGCCGGGCTGGTGCGGAGATGGCACCAAAGCCGGGAGCGGTAGGCAGTACCGATCGTTCGCGCACGGTTGCGATGCTGCCGGGCGTCGGCGTGTCCTCTGTCACTGCGGGTTCCGTTCACCGCCGCTTGCCGCGGCAGCGCGACCGTAGGTGCCAGGATGGACGCATGAGCATCGCCACCGAGGACGAGGTCCAGGACTTCTTCACCCGCTTCGACGAGGGCATACGGGCTGAGCTGCTGAAGCGGGCAACCCACGGAGTCCGATCCGGGTGGCAGATCCAGGCGCTGAATTGGAATCAGGTGCTCGACCTCAACGAGCCCGACGAGGCTCCGGAGTTCGAACAGGCCCGCCGGGTGGTGCTGTACTTCAGGATTCAGGCCTCATGGGGCGATCCGGTGCCGGCGGAGGTGCGCGGCTGGATGGATTCGGGATCGTAGGCGAAGTTCGCCCGTACCGGCGCGACGTCGGAGCTCCGGCAATAAGAGCTGGAATCCGGATGCCACCTGCGCCTACCGTCAGCTCATGGTGGCCTATCTGTCGGATGCGAGTGCGCGACCACCGCATCTGCTCAAGTTCGCGCGCATCGCTCTCACAAGGCCGTTGGAGCTGCTGGCCGAAGCCCCCGGACGCTTCTCGGGAAGCGCGCAGCCAGGCAGCCCCTACCGGCTGGACGAGCAGGCTCTCAAAGCTGCGCCTCACAACACACGGGCACACCGCCGCCAGCTGCTGACCCTCACGCTGAAGCACGCACGCCAGGTCACGCTGAACGTCCACGACCACGCCGGCACACTCCAGAAGTGTCTCGGCGGTGATTCGGTCCCGATCTACGCGCACGGAACGCTGTCCCGCGTCACCTGCGAATCGGCAGCCCTGGTCTCCTACCTGCTCGACCCGGCAATCGGCCTCGAGGAACGGATCACCCGCGGCGCGGCCCTCGTATGGGACAGCGTCGAAAACCTCGTCGAGCAGTACAACGCGAAGCCCGCCTACATGCAGCAGCGGATCGGGACCGGGCACACCGACGCGCAACGCGATCTGCGCAAGACCATCGACAAGGCCGGGATGACGCTCCTATCCGGAGCAATCCGCCTCGGCCAGCACAAGGAACCCTTTCGGCCGAAGCTGGGGAGTCTGGTGGCCGCCACCTTCCCTGACATGCCAGGCATGTACAGTCACCGATCCGGCGCTGTCCACAGCTCACCGTGGGTCCTCGCCAACCCCATATCAAGATCTGACGGCGAACTACTCGAAGGACAAGTGGACATCGGAGACCTTGCAAGCGCGACCCGGGCAGCGATCCGCGCTATCGACGTGGTGATCGCATCGTTCGCCGCGTACTTCGGGCATGACGGACGGGCAGAGGCGGCGGAGTTGGAACGGCGCGCGCAGAATCTGACCCAGCTGATGAGCGACTACTTCAATTCGATGGTAGCTGCAGGTCGTGGGAACGAATTGATGGGGCGGGTGCTGCCCTAGCCGCCGTGCCGTAAACTACTAGCTTTGCGCCGAGCCCGATAACGATCTGACTTGACCGAGCGGTAGCAGATGAGTGGCACCGTATTCTTGCAACGTTGCACGGGGGTCGGGCTATTCGAGGGGAACTCATAGTGCGTCGCGCTGCCATCTTGGCTGCTTCTACAGTGCTGCTTGCCGCCGGCTGCGGCAGGTCGTCGAAGACGTCGGCGCCGGCCAACACCACGACCGCGCCGTCTGCGGCAAGTGTCACCACCGCCACGGCGGTGCCTGCAGCACACACCACCGTGCCGCCCACAGCGGCTGACGCCGCCGCCGTCATCGCCCGCCTGAAGGCCGCCGGACTCCCCATCGGCACCGTCACCGTCTACACCGCCGCCAACGACCCGAACCATCTGCTTGGCAGACCTGGCGGGTACACGTCGAAGGCGTCGTTCGCCGACACCACCGTCAAGCCCGACCAGGCTCGGGACTCTTCCGCCGGATCCGTCGACCTCGGTGGATCCGTCGAGGTGTACGCCGACAACGCCAGCGCCACCGCGCGCGCCGACTACATCACCAAGTCGGAGAAGTCGATGCCCATGCTCGGGACCGAGTACGACTATGTATCCGGCGGGGTGCTGCTACGGCTGTCGCAGGTGCTGACGCCGGACCAGGCGGCGGCATACAAGAAGGTGCTCGGGTAGCTGGCGACACCCAGAGACGGACCGAAGGCCCAGACCTCCCGCGCGAGTGTCCGGGCCCTTCGCGTACTCCACCCGGGCTACCGGCAGATGACACGAACGGCCCTGCATCCCTGTCGCAGCTGGCCCCATCTTCTTAACGTCGGTCTATGAGCGAAGACACGCCAGACCTAGCCCATGGGGATTTTGAACGGCTCATCGGCGACCTGATGGCCAGCCCCAATGGACCGCTCCCGGCGTGCCCGACGTGCAGCAAGACGCCGGAAAACGTGCTTCTCACCCACGTAGAACAGAGCCAGTTCCCAGCACGTGCACCAGCAACAACCAAATGGACGACGGCAGTCTTCATGCCCTGCCAGCACGAAATAGTCAGCGGACGGGTCACCAGCTGACCGTGTGCCGAAACGACGTCCCCAGTGCTTACGGGGCAGAGACGACGAAGTCTGCCGCGACGCCCGTATCGGGCCCCGCAGCGGACATTCTGCTGTCTCACAAACCGATGCCCACCAAAGCGTTGTCCTGTTCGGACCAGCGGTCCACGCGTCGGATGTACTCGGCCAGCGACCGTGACCCCGGTGCGTGCCCCGTGGTGGCGCTGATCGCCTCGAGGGTCTTGCCCTTCTGCCGGGCCTGCCCTGGTCAGAAACTCGGCTAACCGGCCTGACCTCGGGTGATCCCGTGGCATGATCGAGGTCTGTGGCCATCGGTCTGCTCTACCGGATCCTCGTGAACTTCCTATCCTGGCTGGTGCTGCTGGCCCGATCGCAGGCATCGAAGAACGCCGAGATACTGGTGCTACGCCAAGAGGTGGCGGTGCTGCGCCGGACGAACCCGAAGCCGAGGCTCGCCTGGACCGACCGAGCCGTGCTCGCGGCGCTGTCCTAGCTACTGCCCAAGACGCTTCGCGGCCACCGGATCGTCACCCCGGGCACGCTGCTGCGCTGGCATCGGCGGTTGGTAGCGAACAAGTGGCGCCAACCGAAGGCGCCGGGCCGGCCACCGATCAACGACGCACTCGTCCAGCTGATCCTCACCCTGGCTCGGGAGAACCGCAGCTGGGGCGTGGTACGTATTCAAGGCGAGTTGCGCCGACTCGGACACCGCGTGGCCGCGGCCACGATCCGCAAGATCCTGCGCGCCCACCGGATCCCGCCACCAAAACACCGCGACGACTCCTGGCACACGTTCCTGCGCGCTCAGGCCGACACCCTCCTGGCCACAGACTTGTTCCACGTCGACTGCGCGCTCACCCTCACCAGGCTCTACGTCGCGTTCGTCATCGAGCACTCCACGCGCCGGATCCACCTGCTCGGCATCACCCGGTACCCAACCGCCGCCTGGGCCACCCAGCTGGCCCGGGACTTCACCGCCGATCTCGAAGCCGCCGGACACCGATTCACCCATCTCATCCGAGATCGCGACGCGAAGTTCAGCGACGCCTTCGACGCGGTGTTTAGCGCCATCGGAATCACCGCGATCATGACCGCGCCGCAAGCGCCGAAGATGAACGCCATCGCCGAACGGTTCGTCGGCACCGTTCGCCGTGAGTGCACCGACCGCATCCTCATCGCCAACGAACGCCATCTGCGCGTCGTCTTGGACCAGTACGTCGCGCACTACAACGCCGGCCGCAGCCACCAAGGCCACGGAATGGGCCTGCGCGCCCCGGACGACGACCCGAACGTGATCCCGTTCCCCGCGCTGGCCGACCGGATCCGCCGCAAACGTGTCCTCGGCGGGCTTATCAACGAATACAGGAAAAAAGCCGCATAACATCCCAGGTCACATCAGATGGCCGGGTTTCTTACCACCACAGGCCCTGACCTGGCTGTCAAAGGCATGACCGTGGCGCCGACCCGGGGCGCTTCATCTGATCAGGCCGTCGACTTCCAAACGGCGATCGCGTTGGTGGTGCCGACCATGATGATATTGCCGTTCGGGCTGAAGGCGACGTAGCTGACGGTGTCATTGGTTCCGGTGGCGAGGACGCTGAGGCTCTTGCCTGATGCAGCGTCCCACAGGGTGACGGTGCCGTCGGCGATGCCGCCGGCCAGGACTCCGCGGGAGCTGTACGCGATCGATGTCACGCCGGAGCCCGACCCCGCAAGCGTCGACGTCGGCGTCCGTGATGCGACGTCCCAGAGCGTGACTTTGCCGTCGCTGCGCAGGTTCGCCAGTGTCTTGCCGTCTGGGCTGAAGGCCAAAGGTTGTGGGCCGAGGGAGTTGGTGTCGGAAAGGGTGGCGATCAGGGTGTATGACGACGTGTCCCAGATTTGCAGCCGTCCGTCGGTGACGGTGTTGCCCGGGTTGCCGTTACCGCTGGCGGTGGCCAAGATTCCGCCGGTGGGGCTGAACGCCATCTGGCCGATCCAGCTGGTGTCACCGGTGTTCAGGGTGGCAAGGCTGGTACGGGTCGTCAGGTTCCAAAGCCTGACGGCCGGTGCGTCGTAGGTGGTCGCGAGTATCCGGCCGTTGGGGGCGAAGGCCACCCAGCTGTTTGAGTAGTTCCATTCGACAGGGTCGACGTATGGCAGGACGGTCTCGGCTCCGTTCGCGATGTTCCACAGGCTCGTCGTCCCGTCGCCGTTGCCTACCGCGACAACGGAGCCGTCCGGGCTGAACGCCGGGCACAGCGCCGCGCCGAAGGCGGAGTCGAACTTCACAACCAGGTCCAGGGTCAAATTCGAGAACGGATCGACGGCATGGTGGACGAAGCTCTTGGTCGTCGACCAAGTCGTTGTGTCCCAGAGCCAGACCGTGCCGTCGCTGTCGGCACCGGCCGCCAGAGTACCGGAGGGGCTGAAGGCTACAGCTTTGGGCGTTCCGCTGCCTCGGTCGGACATAGTCACGGGCCCCTGCCAGTTCACGAGAGGCTGGGGCCTGGTCGGCGCCGCGGTTGGATGTCCGCCTCCGGCATTCGAGGTGGCCTTCCCGGACGGCCACAACGCAACGGCCGCAGGTACCGCCGCGACTGCGGCGACCGCGACCCCGGCCGCGATGACTCCGCGCCGACCGACGCGCCGCGGATCGTGAGGCCACTGCTCGGCAGTTGGCAAGGTATCCGAACCGGGCGAGGCCGGCACCGGAATCGTCGCCTGGACCGTCGAGCCTGGACTCTGGCCTGGTACTAAGGCCTGTGCCGCCGTCGCGCTCGGCCGCTTCGCAGGGTCCTTCTCAAGCAGCGCGAGGATCAGCGGTGCCACCGGACCGGCGTGGCTGGGCGGGGCGGGCTGCTCCGTCGCCACGGCCGACATGATCGCCGTGGGCGTCGCCCGGGCGAAGGGCGAAGTGCCCTCGGTCATCTCGTAGATCGTCGCGCCCAGGGCGAACAGGTCTCCGGCCGGGAGGTCCTTGCCGTTCAGGCGCTCGGGAGACATGTACGGCAGCGTGCCCATCAAGACCGCCTGCGTGGTGTTCGTGTGCTGCTTAGCGATGCCGAAGTCGGTCAGCAGCACGGTACCGTCACCAGCGAGCATGATGTTCGCAGGCTTGACGTCGCGGTGCACGATCCCGGCCCCGTGCGCCGCGCTCAAGGCCGCGAGCACGCCTGCGGCGACCTTCCCGGCTTCGCGCGGGTCCAGCCGGCCTTGGGCGATCACCTGCACCAGCGTCTTGCCCCTAACCAGCCGCATCACCAGCCACGGCGAACCGGCCTCGGTCATGACGTCGTAGACCGTCACTATGTTGGGATGCTCGCGCAGCCTCGCGGCGCTACGCGCCTCGTTCTCTGCCTGCGTCACCGCCGCGGCGCGCTCAGTGCTGGAAGCCGCCGAGTCGATCCGGACTTGTTTGATGGCCACCTCGACGCACAGTTTCTCGTCGAAGGCGCTCCAGACGCGGCCGAACGCGCCCGAGCCGAGCTCGGCCGTCAGCCGGAACCGACCCCCGATCACCCGCTGCGACATCAGTCTCCCACCCCTGTTCGACCTCACGGACGATTGCAGTCAGGGTACTGATTAGTCGCCTTCGGTGACCAGAGGGTAGCTGGCTGCCCCCGCCCGGTCACGAACTCGTCGTCGAATGCCAGGTTCACGCCGAACCGGGTCGCCCCGACACCACCGCCCCCTAGGCAGCAGGCCATGGGCGTCCAGCGGGACCAGCCTCAATGAAGGGCTCTGTCGGGAATCTTGATGATTGCCGACGGTCGATCATGGGGGGGTGCGTCAGCCTCGTGGTGAGCGATTCGTTCGTGCAATCTCGAGGAGTGTGGCTGTGTCGGTTCGCCTTCGTGCTGGCGCCTAAAGGCTGTTGCGTAACTGTGGGTGACGGCGGGCATCGTTCTGGTATGGGCGGGTTTCTGCGTGCTGAGCCGGTGTGGGTCGAGCTGTTCACAGGGCTGCGGATGCGGCAGTACCGGGGTCTGGTCAAGGTCGTGCGAGAGCGCGGTGGCGATCATCCGGTGCTGGTCGACCCTGGGCGCTGACCCTGGACGAGCGGGTGCTGCTGGTGGCCGTGTACTACCGGACGAACCTGACGATGCGGCAACTCGGAGCCCTGATGGGCGTCTCGGCCGGGACCGTGTGCCGCACGGTCAAGCAGGTCGGTCCGCATCTGGCGCTGGCGCCGGCGCGGCGCCGGCCGGACGCGGCCGAGCGGCTGTGGATTGTGGATGGCACGATGATCCCGGTGCGGGATCGGGACATGGCCGCCTCCAGCCGCAACTACCGATTCTCGGCGAACGTGCAGGTCGTCGTCGACGCAGACGCCCGCCTGGTGATCGCCACCGGTCGGCCCCTGCCGGGCAACGTCAACGACGCTCCAGCGTTTCGCCGCTCCGGGATCGCCGAGATCTGCGACGGGCAGGTGGTGCTGGCCGACGGCGCGTACTGGGGCACTGGCTGCATCGTGCCGCACCGCAAACGCACCGGCCGTCCGCTGCTGGCCATCCAGGAGGCGGACAACACCGAACACCGACGAGTCCGGGCCCGCGTCGAGCACGTGTTCACCTGGATGAAGAACTACAAGATCCTGCGAGACTGCCGAGTCCGCGGCGACGGACTTCACACCGCCGTCCAGGCCGTCGCCACCATGCATAACCTCGCCCTCGCGGCATAACCAGCCACGGTCGCGACGACGCTCCAGCCCGCCGTCACCCACAGTTACGCAACAGCCTTTAGGCGCCGGACCCCGACGGCGAGTCCTACGTCCAGGTGCCGTATCGGATGCTGTCAAACCTCGTGCTCCAATCTCACCTCTTGGCTTGATGTCTGATCGTTGGCCAGCTCGACGGGGACTGTTTTGGACGGCAGGTCGCTGGCCTCCTGAGGCGGCAAGGCGTCAATGCGGGGCCGCTGCGCCATCGGGATGATCAGGTACATCGTGACGATCGCCCCGATCAGGTCTGCTGCGGTGTTCTGCGCCAGGTTGCGCCAGTAATCGGGAAGACCGGCGGCGGCGGCGCCCAACAGCGCGATTGCCGCCATGCCCAGGGCCAGACCTGCGCCGCGGGGCATCGCCGCGCGAATCGCGCGGAGGTCTCGCCGCCACCGCGAGAGTCGGCCGCCGACTCGTGCCTGGTCGGGGTGGCGTGGAGTCGGAGTGGCGCCGGAAGAGGTGTCAGTAGTCTGCATAAAAGCTCGTCACCACCTTGAGAGCCAAATCGTGATCAAGACGATCCGGATGGTGCGTCGGAGTGGAGCCAGGAGCCGGTTCCCTTCTCGCCCCGGGGTGCTGTGGGCCCCGTACCGTCATGGTCCGGATCGATCGATGACACTGGTTGTTGCGGCAGCCCGGGGTGAGAAGAGGGTGTATGGCCGGTACCCCGGCGGTCAGGTGGCGGGGTACCAGGTGATCCCGTCGCCACCGTCATGGCTGAGGGTCTGGGTCATGATGTTGCCGTCCTGCCAGTAGTGCGGGTGCTGGGCGAAGACGCCGGGTACAGAGTCCAGGGATGTGGCGTCGCAGACGCCGTCGGTGTGGATGCAGAACCGCATGACCGGCACGCCGGAGAACTCGTCCGGCCCGGTACCCGGGGAGATTGCGATCAGCGGCAGCGGGATGCCGGCCGGGACCAGGTGCCAAAGGCCGGTGACCGGCTGCATGGGGTCGGCGTAGAGCATGCCGTCGACCTGAGAGGCGGGGATGTCGGTGCCGCCGTCGGCGATGGTCTGCAGCAGCAGGTCCCCGACCCAGGCGCCCTGGGAGTAGCCGGTGACGGTGAACTTGGCGGTCGGGTCGGCGTGGTAGACGTCCTCGATCGCGGCCAGGGCGTTCTGGTAGCCCTGGCTCACGCTGTCGCCGAAGCTGGGGGCGAACAGGTCGGGCACCTCGTTGTGGCTGCCGACGAACGGGCCGCCGCTGGCCGGGTAGCACACCGGGACCGGGATGCCGCCGCCCAGGTGCTGGTTGGCGTAGGTGTAGCTGTAGGTGCAGGCCGGCGCGTCCGCCTGGGCGCCGGTGCCGCCGATCTCGATGTAGTAGTGATGTGCGCTCGCAGCATGCGCGGCGCCGGGCGCGGCGGCCAGGCCGGAGATTGCGAGCACCGCCGCGGCGGCGGTGCGCTGGATGCGCTTGCCAGGGTTCGACATGTCTTTGGAGTCCTTCCCGTCAGGGGTGTGGTCTCGGCCCCGTCTTACGTCCGCAACAGGCAGCCCGAGTGCCGGGCCGGCGTATGACCGGCGATGCCCAGCTTGGTATCGGCGCTGGTGACAGCGCCATGACTGGAACTAGCCATATGTGTCCAGTCACGTCGATACAGTGTCCTGACTCACCTTCGCAGGGCCCCAACAACGAAAGAGCTTTACGTGTCCTCCAGCTCGTTTGGCGATCGACTAAGACATCTGCGAGAGACCGCCGGGATGACGCAGGAAGAGTTAGCGGAGGCAGCCAAACAATCGGTACGGAACATCAGCGGGCTGGAAGTTGGGGAGAGAGCCAACCCCCGGATGAAGACGGTGCAGCAGTTGGCCAATGTCTTGGCAAAGGCCAGCAACCGCGAGCCCGACCAGGTCCGTCGGCAGCTGCTGGGCACGACCGAGGAGATAGCCCCCGCCGAAGACGCCCGCGGCGAGGGCATGGACCAGGATCCACCGCGGCTGCCGGGCGTCTTGGCTGACGCTGCGGATACGCTCGCACATTATGTCGCCCGCAGTTGGAGGCGGGAGGAGGAGAAGCGCCGCGTCCAGTTCCCGTATGTTCTACCGGTACGTTGGCAGCAGGCCTCGAAGGGATTCGATCACGAAGACAACCTTCAGGCAGCGCGCCCGGGGATGGCGGCCGAGCCCCTGGAACTGTCCGGCGCTGTAGCCGGCATCGTGGAGGTGTATTCGCGCATCCCGTCTCGACGGCTGGTACTGCTTGGGCGCGCCGGATCGGGAAAGACCGTCCTGGCATCACGGTTCGTCCTGGACTTCCTGGACAAGCGTGCTGCGGGGCGTCCTGTGCCGGTCGTGTTCAACATGGGGTCCTGGGATCCTACGGCCACGGCACTGCGCGACTGGATGGTCGGCCAACTGCTGCGCGACCATCCCAGCCTGGCCGCACCGGCACCCGGAGGCCTGACGCTCGCCGCAGCGCTAGTAGCCGACGGCGGGATCCTCCCGGTGCTTGACGGGTTCGATGAGATCGCCCCGAGGCTGCACGTCCCTGCGCTGGAGGAGCTCAACAACGCGGCCCGCCTGCCGTTCGTGCTGACCAGCCGCACGACCGCCTTCATCGACGCAGTCGGCCCCCGCGTGCTCGTCGGCGCCGCGGGAGTCGAGCTGGTCGACCTGACCTTCGACGATGTCGCCGACTACCTGCACCGCACCGCACCTCCGACGACGGCACCGGCACAAGGCGGCCGTGCCGCAACCGTGTGGGACCCGGTCTTCGACCAGCTGCGCCGACAGCCGGGCCATCCAGCCTGTGCCCTTCTGATCAAAGTGTTGACGACTCCGTTGATGGTCATGCTTGCCCGAACCATGTACAGCGACACCGCCGACCCGAAGCTGACGCCGAAGGAACTACTCGAGGACACCACCCGCTTCCCCACCGAGGACGCCATCGAAAGCCACTTGCTGGCCCGCTTCGTCCCCGTCGTCTACCGGCGCGACCCTCAGCCCGAGACCGCCCCTGGCCCCGCGCCCCGGCGCCGGAGCTGGGACGACAAACTCGCCGAGGATTACCTGGGCTACCTCGCCAGGCACCTCAGCCGGCCCGGCCAGAAAGACCGGCAGAACCTGGCATGGTGGCAGCTGGCCGACTCGCTGCCCCCGCGCTCACGCATCCTCGCCGTTGCGCTAGCCAGTGCGGTGATCGTCGTCTTGGCGGACTGGCTCGCCGCGGTGCCCTTCGACATCTCCAGCCCCAACGGTACGTCGGTGATTCTTCTGGGGAACCTGCTCGATGCGCTGGTCACCGGTCCTCCGGTCGGCCTGGCGGTCGGTGTGGCCTACACGCTATTCATCGTCTCCGGACGACTAGGGCTTGAACCTTCACGCATGCAACTTCGGCTGTCGGGCCGGCGCCAAACGCCCGAGCGCCCGGGATTCCGCAGAATCGCGGGCGGAGTGTCGTCCGGAGTGCTGGGCGGCGCCGTTTTCGGGCTCATGTTCGGGGCCACTGACACCATCGCGCTCGCACTGCAGAACGGGTACCCACTGAGCGGTGGGCTGGAGCTGACACCCTTCAACATGATCTTTTATGGGCTCGTCTTCGGTCTCACCGCTGGACTGGCCTTCGGGCTCATAGCGTGGCTGGAAATACCCCTGGACACCGACTTCGCCGCCACCCCCGCACGCCTGCTGGCCGCCAACCGCGCCATCGTGCTCCGTCAGGTCCTGCTGCTCATACCGGCCCTCGTTCTCGCCATCTTCCTCGCCGGCGGCTTCATCACCTATCTCTTACAAGAGCCTTTGAATCATTTCGATACACGCCTCCATGTCGGCTGGCCTGCGATTTTCGGACTGTTCGAGGGCATCGTCGGCGGACTCACCATCACACTGGTCTACGCCTTGGCAGCCACCGCCTGGGGACAGTGGATCCTTCTAGTCCGAATCTGGCTGCCGCTCACCGGACACTTGCCCTGGGCAACGCTCACCTTCCTCGAGGACGCCTACGACCGCGGAGTCCTACTCCACGCGGGCACGGTCTACCAATTCCGCCACGCCCGCCTGCAAGAACACCTCAGCGCCCGACACCTAAGCAGTCAGAGCGGTAGCCGTTGATGAGCTGCGGCTATGGGCGATCGGTGGCATCCAGACCTGGCCCTCCAGGCGGTAGGTTCCGCGACGGTCTCTAGCTATGCGAGCGGTTCAAGTTGACGTGATGTACGGTCGGGCCAGCATCAGTGCGCCGACGGTCTCCATGCCGTCGATGTCGCGGCCGAGGCGGTCGAAGGCTTCGGTGACCGGGATCTCCACGACGCTCATGTCGAAGTACTGCTCGATCAGGTTGTCGGGGACCGGTTCAGCGATCTTGACCACCGGCGCCGCGAGGTACACGTGAGTGATCTTGTTGGTCTCGGACGGCAGGGAGTAGAAGCTGCCGAGGTGCTGAAGCTGTGCGCCTTCGGCCGGCGCGTAGCCAGTCTCCTCCTCGAGCTCGCGCAGAGCGGCGGCTTCGGGATGCTCACCGTCTGATACTCCACCGGCGGCCAGCTCGATGGTATGGCGCTTCAGGTTGTGCCTGTACTGCCGCACCATCACCAGCACACCGTCCTCGGTGGCGGCAACGACCATCATCGAGGCTGGCGTTGTCGGTGCCGAGAATGTCGTCCATGCTGGTCGAGATGGGTTTGACCCGTCTCTTCGAGTCGGCGAGTGATCAGACGGTTTTCGGTGCGGTTCCTGCCCGGGCTGGCGATGATGGTTGGTCGTGCTGGTCCGGTTCGCGTATCTGGCAGTGGCGAACACGTTCGCTGCGTTGCGGCTACTCCAGATGAGCGATCGGGAGAAGGACGCCGAGATCTTGGCCCTGCGCCATCAGATCAGGATCTTGCAGCGGCAGTTGGGCGGTCAACGAGTCCGGTTCGAACCTGCGGATCGGGCGTTGCTGGCGGCGTTCCTTGGTGCGCTGCCGCGCAGGACGCTGCGTCGGCTGCAGTTGGTCATGAGTCCGGACACTGTCCTGCGCTGGCACCGCGATCTGCTCAACCGGCGCCATGCCGCTCGCAGCAGGCCCAAGCGTCCTGGGCGTCCACGGACCGTGGCCTCGATACGACGGCTGGTGCTGCGCCTGGCGCGCGAGAACAGCAATTGGGGCTACCGGCGTATCCACGGCGAGATGGCGTTGCTGGGCGTCACGGTCGCCGCGTCCACCGTGTGGGAGATCCTCAAGGACGCCGGCGTCGATCCATCGCCGGATCGGGCCGCGACCAGTTGGTCGGCGTTCCTGCACGGCCAAGCCGAGGCGATCCTGGCCTGCGACTTCATCGAGACGGTGACACTGACCGGGCAGCGGCAGTACATCCTGGCCGTCATCGAACACGCCACCCGCAGAATCCGCATCCTGGGCACCACGGCACACCCCACCGCTTCCTGGGTCGCCCAAGCCGCCCGCAACCTGGTCATGGACCTGCAGGACGCCAGATGTTCGATCAGGTTCCTGATCCGTGACCGTGACGGGAAGTTCTGTGCCTTATTCGACGAGGTGCTGGCCGATGCCGGCGTTCAGGTCGTGCTCACCGGGGTTCGGATGTCGAGGATGAACGCTGTGATGGAGCGTTGGGTCGGCACCTGCCGGCGTGAGCTGCTGGACCGGATGCTGATCTGGAACCAAGCCTACCTGCTGCACGCGCTACGCGAATTCGAGACCCACTACAACCTGCACCGTCCACACCGGTCGCTGGAACAGGGCGCCCCGTTGCAACCTGTGCCCGAACCGATCACTGGCAGCGCCGACATCGTCGACCTGAACGTGCGAAGACGCGACCGACTCGGCGGCATCCTGCACGAGTACGAGCACGCGGCCTGACCTGCATGGATGAAATATTCGGCACCCACAGGATCAGCACGCGGCCTTGGCGAAGCCCATCGGCGCGGTCCCGCTGCGCAAGCCAGCTCATCCCACAACCTGCGCGGACAAGGTATCGGCAGGAGCAGTGTTTGACTATCGACGAACCCTCGAACTACCGGCCTTGGGGCGAGCCCCGAGGTCATTCCCCGCCATCTGCATTCGAGTTCGGCTGCCCTTCAGCGGTTCCCAGAGCGTACTTCTTGGCCCGCACTGTCTTTGTCGGTCCGAGCTCGCATCCCCAATCGCCGACGGCGTCAACAACTATCGCCAACGCGCGCACCTCGCCGGTATCCGTGTCCGCCCTGGTGACCCGGCGCAGCTGCGCCAAGGTTTCCTCCTGCCCGGATTCCGCGGCCAGGGCTGTCGCGCGTCTCAACAAGGCTGAGGCGGCGTCCAGGTCGCCGGATGCCCGGGCATCCATGCCCTCCTTGATCGCTGCGGCCAGCGCGGCGCGGCCGGTGTGGTGCGCCACGAGCGGATCGATTCGGGTGGACCGGTCTTCCTCATCCGTCCAGATGGCCCGGATCCTGCCGGTGCCCAGCAATGTCTCACCGCCGCCGTGCTTGGTCATCAGCTGCACCCGGCCGGCCAGCATCTCCTGGCCGACGCCCCGTGGCGTGACTTCGACGCAGATGTGGTATTCGCGCCTCTCATGGCCCCAAGTACCGGTCGGGTAGTCGCCGACGAGCATGTTGTCGGTCGCCGTCCGGTGCTCGGTCAGGTCTCGGAGCATCGGGCTGACCTGCTTGACATGACGCACGACCGTGCCTGTCGGGGTCCACAACCGCAGCGTCACGTCTGCGTTACCGCGGCAGTCCGAGCAGTCGATGATGAAGACCTCGACGGCATCCACCGGCGTGCGTGCCGCGAGGTCTGCGTCGCCGCCGGCCGGGGCCGAGGAGGTGACGGCCACGATCGCCTGCACCTCGCTTCTCCCAGCGGAAAGGTACGTGTTCTGATGTACCTCGACCAGGAATTCAGGGTTCTGCTGCATGTCGTTCTACATACCCGCTTGCGCTTTGGTATCCCTGTGTTCGCTGATGCCGTCGGTATGGGTCCGGACGATCGGTTACTGCTCGTCGACGCCCGCGACCGGCACAGCATCACGATCGATCCGACTTCCAGCTCAACCACCCGAGGCGTGAAGGCGTCCTGTTCGCGACCCATCACGAGAGCGTCCCGCCCGCGCCTGAGCACGGCGTCCCGCGTTGCGGCTCGTGGTCCCCCACCTGTACGTACGCGTGGAAGTGACCGAGCCGGCGACGGCCCGCCGCCACAGGTCCGGCCGACGCGGCTGCCCTATGCTGGCGGGATGCCACGAGGTTCGGCTTCCGACGCCGCGAGCCGCGAAGAACAGCGGGAGCGGCTGATCGTCGCCGCCCTGGGCGTCGCGGCTGAGCACGGTCTCGCCGAGCTGACGGTCCGCCGCATCGCGGAAGCCGCCGGAACCTCGACGATGAGCGTCTACAGCGGGTTCGGCGGGCGGGCCGGGGTGCTGGAGGCGCTGTACCGGCGGGCCTTCGACATGCTCGGCGAGGCCTTCGGGGCCGTGGTGCCGGATCAGGACGTGAGTGTGCACCTGATGGGGCTGGCGACGGCTTATCGGGACTTCGCCCTGGAGAGCCCCGCCCGATACTCCTTCATGTTCGACCGTCCGCTCCCCGACTTCACGCCGGGGCCGGAGTTGCGTGCCGCCGCCTTGGAGACGGCGTTCGGGCCGCTGATCGGAGTTCTGGGCGGCGACCTCCGCAAGGCGTATGCGTTGTGGGCTGTCATGCACGGCCTGATCGGCCTCGAGTTCGCCGACGTGCTGGCAGCGCCGCCACCCTCGTGGGGTACGGTCCCCGACGGGGGCGCGGCGCAGCGGATGTACATCGCTGGAGTGCAGGCTGTCCTTACCGGACTTGGCGTCTAGGGCGTCAGGCCATTAGGCCACGCCTTCCGATCGGTCAGTGGAACCGTCCGATCCAGTGGTAGTCGCTGTTGTAGCCGGTCCCGCTTCCGGCCTGGAACGGATCGAACGGCGACACCGTGATCGACGCAGGCTGGCCGACCGCCGGCTTGACGGTCTGGAACGTGACCGCCGACGGCGCCGCACCGCCCTGGACCCACGTCATCAGCGGGGTGAGCAGGTCGCCGGTTGCCTGAGGATCTCCGCCGCCGAGGCAGTGGTACTGAGCAGGGATCATGTAGAGCCTGGAGAAGCTCGCGTAGTTCTTCGTCGTATCGGCGACCGCCCGGTAGTACGCGGCGGTGCCGAACGGGGGAATCGCCTGGTCGGCCCAGCCGTGGTAGAGGATGATCTTTCCGCCGTGCCGCTGGAACGCGGCGAGGTCGGGGTCGGTGGCGTTGTTCACGCGGGCGTCCCGCTGGAGCTTCGCGTACTCGGCGTCGGTGAACGGGAAGTCGCTCAGGTTGACCGGAGCCGCGGTCGAGCCGTCGTTGCCCGTCAGATAGCTGAGGTAGTTGACGGCGAACTGCGCCGCGTTGGTCGCCAGGGCGTTCCCGGTCGGCGAGATGTCCCATCCGGCCCACCCAAGCTCGGACCCGTACGGCAGCCCGCCGGGATAGAGGTTGCGGCCGGCCTGGTCCTGCGGACCGGTGTAGAACTTCCGGACGACGGTGACCTCGGAGGGCGTCAGGCACGACGCGGCGTCGGTCCCGGCGGGGCACTGGACGCTCGCGGGCTCGAAGGAGCAGGTCCGCGGGTCCGCGATGAGCCCGTCGGGACCGGCACACGCCTTCAGCACGGCCGCGTGCAGGGCCGGAAGTTTGTCGACGCCCAGGATCTGGTGCCCGGCGGCGTCGGTGTCGGACCGGTAGACCCAGGCCGAGAGCATCCCGGCGAAGTCCGTGGCGTCGAGCGCGGGCGCCCCGGCGAGGATGCCGTTGAAGTCTGCCGGATACCGCTGCGCCTCCATCAGGGCTTCCCGGCCGCCGTCCGAGCAGCCGTCGAAGTACGAATACGTCGGGGCCTGGCCGTAGTAGCCGTGGATGAGAGCCTTCGCGACGATCGCGAGGCTGTGCTCGGACGAGTACCCGAACACCGTGCGCAGTTCCGGGTCGTCCTTGCCCCAGAGCCCGTCGAGCCGGCTGGCTCCGACATGCCCCTCGTCGTCGGAGGCGAGGACGAGCGCACCGCTGGTCACCGGCTGGCAGCCCGTCGACAGCGCCGGCGCCGGGCTCGCCCCGGAGGTGGGGACGTCGCCGCAGAAGCCGCCGCAGCCGATCTGGACGTACTGTCCCTGCCAGGTCGCGGTCGGCAGCTTGACCTCGAACTGCGTCTGCGGCGCGGTGTAGCCCTTGACGTCGCAATACGTGGTTCCGTTCGCCGTGACCGCAGCGGCGGACAGGACACGGCTGGGCGCGTCCGGCAACCCGGTGAGATCAACCGCCGCGAGGGTGGCGCAGTCGCGGGTCGGCGCGATGGCGGCGGCTGACGCGGCGGCGGTGTTCGGCACCCAAGAACGAGACGCCGACCAGGCGGTCGGGATCGCGACCGGCGCCAGCGCGAGGGCGACTCCGGCGAGCAAGGGGACCTTACCGGCGCGCAGTCGCCTCCTTGGCGGCACGGAGGGTGCGGAGGGTGCGGAGGGTGGAGTGATGTCGTGGTCTGGCATGAGGAGGCCTCTCGTATAACGGTCGCTATAACATTCGTTATAGACGTGCCGCCGAGCGCCGCTCAAGGAGGTCCGCCTGTGCGTAAGGAGTCTGTAAGAGGGCGTTTGGTTGGCACCCTTTGCACTAGTAGGTACCTCGCCAGTAAGGCGTGGTTTCGCCTGTACCGCGCCAGAATAGACGCATGGCCGTTGACCTGCCCGTTTGTGTGATTGGTTGATCGGCCCGCAGGCTCGACGACTGTGGCCGTGAAACTGATCTACCAGCTCAGCGCCAAGGTCTTCGCCTGGCTGGCGCTGCTCGCCCGCGACGATGCCGCGAACCACGTCGAGATTCTGGCGCTGCGGCATGAGGTCGAGATTCTGCGTCGTCAGGTCGGGAAGCCGAAGCCGTCCTGGACCGATCGGGTTGTGCTGGCCGCTTTGGCCAGGCTTCTGCCGCGTAAGCTGCGCGCGCATCGGATCGTGACGCCGGCGACACTGCTGGCTTGGCACCGGCGCCTGGTGAAACGCAAATGGACCCAGCCCCGCTCACCCGGTCGGCCGCCGGTGTCCGAGGAGATCCGCAATCTGATCGTCACGTTGACTCGCGACAATCCCGGCTGGGGCCACCGAAGGATCCAAGGCGAACTTCGCCGCCTGGGCCACCGCGTCGGGGAAGGCACGATCCGCAGGGTCCTGAAGCAACGCAGGATCCCACCTGCGCCCAGGCGTATGGACACGGCGTGGCGGACGTTCCTCAAGGCACAAGCGCACGGGATCTTGGCCACCGATCTGTTCCACATCGACACGGTGACGCTCAAGCGGCTCTACGTCCTGTTCGTGATGGAGGTGAAGACCCGCCACGTGCACATCCTGGGCGTCACTGCGCATCCGACCGGCCAGTGGGTCACCCAGCAGGCCCGGCAACTCATGGCCACGCTGGAAGGCCGAACCAACGACTTCCGATTCCTGATCCGCGACCGCGGAGCCAACTTCATCGAACAGTTCGACGCGGTGTTCGCCTCGGAGAACATCGAGGTCGTGCGAACCCCGCCACGCCAGCCCAGGTCGAATTGCTGGGCCGAGCGGTGGATCCGCGGAGCACGGTACGACTGCACCGACAACGTCCTGCTGTTCAGCCAGGCCCAC
>NZ_JBGCCP010000074.1:0-17234 GCF_041262705.1 Catenulispora sp. MAP12-49
CATCCCACTCCCCCGCCGCGACCGCCTGCCCGGAGGCTTCGGTGAACACCCGGCCGATGTCGGAGTCGGCGATGGAAGCCGAGGAGCCACGAGCCCGTTCCTCTCCCATCCCAGCGGCCACTTGGACTGTCAACCGCTCGCCCGCGGAGTCCGGAAGCGATACCAGCATCAGGTCGGCCCCAGCCAGGCCACGGACCCGCTCGACAAGGACTGCCAGCACGTCGCGGCTGTCGACGCCGGAGAGCAGGCCGCGGGTCAGCTCGGCGGTGACCTCCATGCGCCGCTGCCGCCGCTGCGCCTCGTCGTACAGGCGGGCGTTGTCGATGGCGACACCGGCAGCCGCCGCCAGGGTGGTCAACAGCGTCTCGTCGTCGGCGTCGAACTGGGAGCCGCCGCGCTTCTCGGTCAGGTACAGGTTGCCGTAGACCTTGTCCCGGACCCGGATCGGAACGCCAAGGAAAGTCCTCATCGGCGGATGGTTGTCGGGGAACCCGAACGAGGACTCGTGCCCGCCGATATCCGGCAGCCGCAGCGGCAGCGGATGCCGGATCAGCTGGCCGAGCAGCCCCATCCCGGTGGGATAGGGCCCGATCGCGTCGATCTCCTGCTGGCTCAACCCGACGGTGACGAACCGCTCCAGGCGCTCCCCGCCGCTGTCGATGACCCCCAGAGCCCCGTACTGGGCGTCCACCAGCTCGGTGGCGGTGGCGATGATGGTGGACAGCACCTGGTCCAGCTCCAGCCCACCGGAGACGGCAAGCACTCCCTGCAAGAGCTGCTGGACCCGGTCCCGGGTAGCCCGGATCTGGGTCACCCGGGAGATCAGCTCGTCCAGCAACTCGTCCATCCGCAGCTGCGGCAGTAGAGAGCTCTTGGGCTCGGTGGGCTCCCGATCGGCCATCCTCGGACCGTCCTTCCCGACGGTGCGCGAGCCGATAGCCCGCATCGGCTTGCTTGTCACGGTCAGACTAGTGCGGCGACAGCCGGTGGGAAACAGCGAAGCTCAGGTGTGGAACAGGGTCCAAAGACTCTTTCAGAGGACTCGCAGCCCTGAGGACGATCGAGTCATGACCGTGGAACAGCGTATGGAACACTTCAGCGAAGCCGAGGCTTTGACCCTGGCCTCGACGGTCCCGGTCGGTCGGATCGTCTACAGCCGCTACGCTCTGCCCGCGGTCTTCGTCGTCAACTTCAAGCTCGACGGCCGCGACGTGGTGTTCCGGACCCGCAAGGGCCCGATGTTCGGAGCCGGGGTCGCCGGCTCCGTGGTCGCCTTCGAGACCGACCGGATCGACGAGGAATCCCACGACGGCTGGATGGTGACCTTCCTGGGCCGCGTCAAGCTCGTCACCGACCCGGCCGAGCAGGCCCGGCTGCACGGGCTCGGCGTCGATCCGTGGGCACGGGGAGAGCGGGACCACTTCATCAGGGTCGTGACCGAGCGCGTCACCGGCCGTCGCATTCCGCACGGCGCCGACGGAGCCGGGGACGACTGACCGCCCCCGGCATGAAGCCGGCGATGCACCGCAGGCCGGAACCCGGCATTGAAGTCCCGGCACCGCACCGCACCGCACCGAACCACCGAGGCAGTGGAGGACACCCATGACCCGCCCCGTCGTCGTCGGCATCGACGACATCGAACACAGCGACAGCGCCATCGCGGCGGCAGCAGAAGAAGCCCGGTTGCGCGGCGCACCGCTCTGGCTCGCCCACGCCTACCACTGGCTGCCGCCGGCGACCGTCGGCCTCATGCCCGGCAACGACAGCCCCGAGGGCGCGGTGCGCGACGCCGCCACCGAACTGCTGGCCCGGGCCCTCACCGCGGTTCACGCCGCGCACCCGGACCTGGACGTCCACACCTTCGCGCTGAGCGGGCAGCCCGGGCCGTGCCTGGCCGACCTGGCCAAGGATGCCGCGCTTCTGGTGGTCGGCAGCCGGGGCCGCGGCGGCTTCGCCGGGATGCTGCTGGGCTCGGCCGCGCTGAGCACCGTCGTGCACGCACGCTGCCCGGTGCTCGTCGTCCGCGGCGAGCCGGCCGCCGGCCCCGCCGTGACCCGGCGGGTCCTGGTCGGCGTCGACGTCCTGGCCCCGACCACCGGCGGAAACGTGCTCGGCTTCGCGTTCGAGGAGGCCGCGCTGCACGGCTACGGCGTGCTCGGCCTCAACGCCTGGCAGGACCCCGGCTATCTGTACCCGGTCGGCCTCGGCAGCTTTCCTCGTCCGCAGCTGACCGAGCTGGCCGGCGAGCACCGCCGGCGCCTGGAATCCCTGGTGGCCCCGTGGCGGGCCAAGCACCCGGACACCTCCGTGTCGACGCAGGTCCTCACCGGTGTGCCCAGCCGGGTGCTGGTGGACTCCAGCCGCCTGGCCGACCTGCTGGTGCTGGGCGCGCAACGGAACTCCGACGGGGACGGAGTCCGGCTCGGCGGCCTGGCGCACGCCGTGCTGCACCACGCGCACTGTCCGGTCGTCATCGTGCCTGAGTAAGCACGCTGCCATCGACGTCCGCGGGACCCCGTCCTCACGTCAAGGAGGTACCCCGCTCCGCGCCCGCGTCCGGGAGCCGGCCGATGGCCATCGCCGATGCCGCAGTCCTGCCCCGGGAGCCGCCTCAGTCGGCGGGGGCGGACGCCTTGCGCCGCGCCGCGTCGCGCCCGGCGATCGCCGCGGCCCAGGCCGTCACCGCGAGACCGACCACCGCCGCGGCCAGGATCGCCGCGCCCTCACCGGGCTTCAGCAGCCCCGCGCGCTCACCGATGGTGACCGCCGCCACCGGCACTCCCAGCTGTGCTCCGGCCAGAACCGCCAGCGGCAGCGGCTGGCCCAGCAGCCGGGCCGCGGCGTGCACCGCGAGCGTGGCCGCCGCCAGGGCCCCGGCCAGACCGATCAGGCGAGGGTGCCGGACGAGGTCGTCGAGCTGCAGCGAGGCACCCAGCCAGACGAAGAACACCGGTCCGAGGAACCCATCGGCGACCGCGAACAGCTGGCGGGCCAGGCGGCGCGGCTCGCCCTGAGCCGCCAGGATCAGACCGGCCGCGAACCCCGCGAGCATGACCGACACGCCGACCGCTTCGGCCAGCCCGGCCAGACCGAACACGATGATCAGCTGCTCGCGCAGCTCCAGCCCGAGATTCCGGCGCCGGCTCAACCGGTGCAACCGGCGCTGCCAGCCCCGCCTGCGGGCCTGGCGCACGATCAGGAACACCACCAGGCTCGCACCGGCCACCGCCAGCACCCCGAGCGCGGCGTGCCCGGCCCGGGACGGCTGCTCGGCCAGCGGCAGCAGCACGATCGCCGCGGTGTCCGCGATCGCGACCTGGGCGATCATCACCAGCGCCGGTGTCGAGGACAGCCCGGCGTCCTGCACCACCGGCAGCACCAGCGCGGCCGAGCTCGACGCGAGCAGCACCGCGTACATCCAGCCGTGCCCCGTCCCGGCCAGGGCGGCAACGCCCAGCCCCGCCGGGACCGCCAGCGCCCCGGTGAAGGCCGCCAGCACCGCGCCGCGCCCCAGCGCCGGGCGCAGCCGAGCCGACCGGACCGGAACGTGACTGCCCGCGACCAGCATGATCAGGGCGAACCCGGCCTGCGACAGGAACACCAGCACCGGCTCGGTCGGATCCACCCACCCGAACCCCGTGCGGCCGACGACCACCCCGGCCAGGATCTCGCCGACGGCGACCGGGACGGCTCCGTGGCGCGCGGCGGCCAACAGCGGGCCGACCAGACCGACGGCCAGCACCAGCGCGAGCACGGCCAGGCTCACCTGTTCCTCCTTCGCCGAGGCGTCCTTCTCACAGTGAACACCTCCGGCCGGGGCCGCGGTGCGGCCGACGGCTCACTGGGGCGACGCGAGCCGCGTCACGCCCCCACCCACTGATCGGGCGCAGCCGCGTCGTCCGCAGGCCGCGCGGTCGTCGCCGACGGCGGCGAAGTCGCCATCGCCTCGGCGAGGACCACCGGCGGCAACGCGCACGTCGGCCGGCATCCGGGCCTGCGGCGGCCATGGCTTCGAGCGTGCCGGGAGCGGCCAAGACGATCCGTCCGGCCTCGCCGAGGCTCCGTCCCCCATTCCAGCTTCGCAAGCTGCTGCGATATCGCGGTGCGACCGTCCGCCTCTGGCAGGACAGGTCCTTCGGCCGTGGCGGCGCCCCTGGTCGACGGACATCGTGGAAGAAGCAGGCCGGGCGACCGAGCCGGCCGACGATCCTTCTGTGAGACGCCATGACCACCGTCATCGCCCACGAGCTGTGGCGAAGCGAACGCGACGTCCTGCACGACCTGGCCGCGTTCGTGGCCGGACACGGCCCCGACGCCGACCACCCCCTGCCACTGCTGCACTGGTACGTCGGTCCCTCGCACACAGTGCACGCGGAGATCCACTCCCTTGACCGTGAGAACGGCGGCGGCCACCGCGACCCCGCGGCGGTCCTGGCCGCGTACGCCGACGCTCTCCACGCCGACGTCATGGAGCTCCCGAACCGGGACCACGTCCTGTTCGTGGCTCGCGGCCGGCTCGGACCGGAGGGCGATGACGGATCCGGGCGCACGCACGCCGTTATCAGAGCCCGGATCCCCGTCGTGGACGACCGCAAAGTCGGTGGGCGCGCCTTCCTGCCTTGAGCCGGCCACGGGGCGAAGGTCCCGCCGGCTGAGGGGAATCGGCGCCATCGGCCCCTGGACATCCGGGTCGTTGGCCCCTGGAACACACGCTCCCGTCACGATCGACTGGAGATACGGGGAGTGGTCCAGGTACGAGAGCGTCCGGAGCCAGGAGGTGCGGGCCATGAGAGTCCTGTTGACGGAATCCGCTCCCGGAGCGGCCGGCCAAGCCGAACAGCGGCTCCGGGAAGCCGGCTACGACATCTCGTTCTGCCACCCCGACCACCGCGCGGACGAAGACGGATGCGTCGTGCTGCAAGGGATCGGGCACTGCCCGCTGCGTACCGATGCCGACATCGGCGCGGTCATCGACGCACGTTCCCCGGGCGCGCCGGCCCTCCCGACCGCGCGTGAGTTCGGTGCCTGCTGTGCGCTGCGCAACCATCTGCCGCTGATCGTGACGGGACCGGCGGACACCGAACGCTTCCCCTGGATCGACGCCGCGGCGGTCTGCACCACCGATGAGCTGGTCGGCACCTGTGAGCAGCTGACCCGGCCGGTCGAGGCGGCGCTTCGCCGGGACGCCGAGCGGGCGGCGCGCGAAGCGTTGCGGGCCAACGGCTACCCCGGCGACATCGACGTCGTGGTCACCCACGCCGCGGCGTCGACGGCGGTGTTCGTCCACGTCCTGGGGCTGTCCGACAGCATCGCCAGGGCCGAGGCCGCCGGCATGGTCCGCCAGGCGCTGCGCGGACGCAGGGACCTCGACGAAGCCGTGACCGTCGTGATGGTGCCGGAGGTGTGAGCGATGGGCCTCATTCGTCGGATCGCCGACACCCTGCGGTACGGCCGGGAAGGTCGTCGCGACCCGGCCGCCCAGCTCACCGCCGCCCGCTGGCGGCAGCGGGCGATGCTCGCGGACGCGCTGCGCGACCTGAGCGAACTCGCCGACGAACGCGCCTACACCGACGCCGAGATCGCCCGGAGCCACGCCACCCTCGCCGAACTGGAGAACGACGCCGTGGCCGCTGACGCCGACGGCTGCGCCGACGTCGCCCGCGAACTCCGCGAGGAACGGATGCAGGCCCACGCCTTCCTCACCGGACTCCTCGAGGCCCGTCAGGCGATACACGCCGAGCAGACCCGGCTGCTCCGCCTCCGGAAACGCCTCGAAGAGCACCTCGCACAGACGGAGGCACTGGCCGGCCGCCTCGGCACGGGAACCCCCGACGCCGCCCGGTCCCTGGTCCACCAGGTCGTCGACGACACGGCGGGGCTGGCGGGCGACGAGCAGGACCGGCTCGAAGCCGGCTTCTGAAGGCGCACCACCGGGTCCAACGGCCCGGAAACCACCGGGTCCTCAAGCCCTGGCCCGGACCACCGACCGCGACAAGCGTGAAGAATAAGCCAAGAGCCACGCTCACCGTGGAGGTCCTCATGAACACCACCGTCGCCGTCGGGTACGACCGCACCCGCCCGGGCGAGCACGCGCTCGGCGTCGCCGCCCGCGAAGCCGCCCGCCGCAGCGGGTCCCTGCTCGTCATCTCCGCCTACCACTGGCTCACGCCCCCCGAGCCGCACAGCATGACGCCCGCCGATACCGAGGCGACCGCCCGCAAAGCCGCCGAGGAAATCGCCCAATACGGCGCCGGCCGCGTCCGCGAACGCCACCCCGACCTGCCCGTCGAGGCCCGCGCGGTCGCCGGCTACGCGGGCAAGGTGCTGGCCGCCGCCAGCCACGAGGCGGACCTGCTGGTGGTCGGCAACCGCGGCACCGGCGGCTTCCACGGCCTCATGCTCGGCTCCACCTCCATGCGTACCCTGGCTGAGGCCTGCTGCCCCGTCATCGTCGCCCGAGGCGACACCGACGACACCCACAACCGGATCATCGCCGCCGTCGACATCGACACCGACTGCGACACCATCCTCGCCTTCGCCTTCGAAGAAGCCTCACGCCGAGCAGCAGGACTGACCGTCACCCACGTATGGGACGAACCCTGGATCGTCGCCTACGGCCAACAAGACCCCGGCATCGCCGACGACGTCGCCCGCATCGAACGCGAACGCGACGACCGCCTCACCGCCCTCGTCCAAACCGCCCAAGCCAAACAACCCGACGTCCACGCCTTCCACCAACTCGCCATCGGCTCAGCCTCCGGACTGCTGGTCGAGGCATCCCACCGAGCAGACCTCCTGGTCACCGGCGCGCGCCGGCACGGCGAAGGACGCCACGGAATGCTCATCGGCCCCGTCACACAAACACTGCTGCAACACGCCGAATGCCCCGTCGCCGTGGTGCCCCAGTGAATATCCGGGCGGGGCTGAACGTCCCGTCCGGGAGCGGGCCGTCGGTCACGCGGTGAGGTGACCTCGGGCCCTGCCGGCCGCGGTCCCGGCCCGGCGATGCTTCGAAAAAGGGCTCTGATGCCCGGCCGACACAGGATTCCAGGAGGCGAGTGTCATGACCGTTCCTTCGCTGGGCACCCACGTCCAAGCACCGCGCCGCAGGCAGTGGCGGCTCCCGACCCGACGCGGCCGGGAGCGGGCAGTCCTGCGGGCCCGGAGCCTGAACCTGGCCTCGGCCGGCACCGCGGTGCCGCTGACCATGGCCGAGAACGACCCGATGCTGCTGCGCCTGGCCGTGGAGGACCTGTGCTGGCACATGGCGGTCGACGACCTGGACCGACGCAGACCGCGCCGCGGCGATCGTGCCGAGCGGGACGCCTGGCTGGCCGAACAGGCGCACCTGGAGGACGAGCGCAGACGGCTCGCCGCCATGCTGACCGAGACCATCAGCGCGCTTTAGCCGTCCACGGGGCGCGCAGGGCCTTTCGGCCCGGCGCCCCCGGGCCCCCCGGCACTACGGCACGGGTCGGCGCCGCAGGAGTCTGGGTGTCGGAGGAAGTCAGCCAGGAAGTCCTCATCCCACCCATGGAGGTTCCAGTCATGAAGGCGCTCGTCTACGGCGGCCCCGGCGAGAAAGCATGGACTGACAAGGCCGATCCGGCCATCGCAGACCCCAGGGACGCGATCATCCGCGTCGACGCGGTCACCATCTGCGGCACGGACCTGCACATCCTCAAGGGCGACGTGCCCGAGGTACAGCCGGGCACCGTGCTGGGCCACGAGGCCGTCGGCACCGTCGTCGAGGTCGGATCCGGAGTCACCACCCTGACCCCGGGCGACCGGGTCCTGGCCTCGTGCATCTCCGCGTGCGGCACCTGCCGCTTCTGCCGGGTCGGCGCCTACGGCCAGTGCCTGGCCGGCGGCGGCTGGATCCTCGGCCACACCACCGACGGCGTGCAGGCCGAATACGCCCGGCTGCCCTTCGCCGACCTGTCCACGTACAAGCTGCCCCAGACCATCAGCGATGAGGCCGCCGTACTGCTGGCGGACATCCTGCCGACCTCCTACGAGGTCGGCGTCCTCAACGGCCGGGTCCAGCCCGGCGACACCGTCGCGGTGGTCGGCGCCGGACCCATCGGGCTGGCCGCCATCCTCACCGCGCGGCTGTTCTCCCCCTCCCACATCATCGCCATCGACAAGGCCGCCTCCCGCCTGCAGGCCGCCAAACACTTCGGCGCCCACGCCACCGCGCGCCCCGATGAGGACCCGGCAGAAGTCGTACGCACCCTGACCGGCGGGCTCGGAGCGGACGTCGTCATCGAGGCGGTGGGTGTCCCGGAGACCTTCGAGCTGTGCACCACGCTGGTCCGCCCCGGCGGCCACGTCGCGAACATCGGCGTCCACGGCAAGCCCGCGACGCTGCACCTGGAAGACCTGTGGATCAAGGACGTCACCATCACCACCGGGCTGGTCGACACCTCCTCCACCTCGACGCTGCTGCGGATGCTCGAGGCCGGACAGCTCGACGTGAGCCCGATGGTCACCCACCGCTTCGCCCTCGACGACTTCGAGGAGGCCTACCGCGTCTTCGGCGACGCCGCGGACACCGGGGCGCTGAAGGTCGTCCTGAGCCGGAGCTGATCGCCCAACGGACAAGGCGGTACATCATGAACCGGGGATTCTCGACAGCGGCCGTGGCCGGCGGGCTGCTCGGTTTCGCAGCGGCCGCATACCCGGCCCTGTGGCGGGACCGCTGCCTGAACTGGGGCGCCCGAGCCGACGAGATCACCAGGAAGATGCCCGGCGACGACCTGCTGCCCGAGGCCCCGGTCGTATCGACCCGCGCGATCGGCATCCACGCCCCGGCCTCGGCGATCTGGCCGTGGCTGGTGCAGATGGGACCCGGACGGGGCGGCGCCTACACCTACGACTGGATCGAGAACCTCTTCGGCCTGAACATGCACAGCGCCGACGAGATCATCCCCGAACTGCAGGACCTCGACGCAGGCGACCAGATCCCGCTCGGCGAGAAGACGCGGATGCGCGTGGAGATCCTGGAACAGGATCACGCGATGGTGCTGCGGTCCGCAGACGGCGCGTGGGTGTGGGAGTTCGGCCTCTACCCGGAGGCCCCTTCGGCACCCGGCGGCGATCTGACCAGGCTGGTCAGCCGCAACCGGATCCAGGATCCGAGGACGGGCCTGCTGAACAGCGCCCTGTCTCTCTACGTGATGGAACCCGGAAGCCTGGTCATGGAACGGAAGATGCTGCTCGGGATCAAGACGCGGGCCGAGCATCTGGCGGCCGGGCAGAAGCAGGCCGCCCGGGGAGAAGATCCCTCCTGAGCACTGGATTGCGCCCCCTACCGACCAGCACGTCCGGCATGCCATACGGCCGCCGATATGAGGCCTTTCGGCCCGTTGTCGGCGTGTGCGGCCGGGCCAACGATGGAAGCGCCGGCATCCCCGACGCGAGGAGCACATCATGCGATCCGAAGAAGACAACAGGTCGGCGCGGGCCCGTGGCATCGAGGTCCGCCCGCTGCCCACCGCCCGTCGGCTGGCGATCGGCGCCGACCGGGCGGGCCGTCACCGGTCCACCATGCACTACCTGATGAGGGCTGACGTGACGGCCGCACGCAGGCTGATGGCGATGTCGCCGGAGACGTTGTCGCTGACCGGCTTCGTCACGGCGTCCGTGGCGCGGGTCGCGGCCGAGCATCCCACGGTGCACGCCTACCGGGACTGGCGCGGACGGCTGATCGTGCACCGCCACGTCGACGTCATGGTCCCGGTCCAGGCCGAACGGGAGTCCCGTACCGTACCCCACGTCGTCCGCGACGCCGACCAGCGCGACGTCACGCGGACATCCACGGAACTGCTCGCCGCCGAATCCGCGTCCACCGCGGGGGTCTTCGAACGCTTCCCCCTGCTCGCCAGGACCCCGGGTCTGGTCCGCACGGTGTACACGGTCTTGGACCGCTCGGTGCGGCTGCGACAGCGGATGGGCACGGTGATGGTCACCACCACGGGTATGCACGACGTCGGCGAGGCGTTCGGCGTCCCGGCGTCCACGCTGATGCCCCTGCACGTGGTGATCGGCAGCGTCAGCGGCTGCCCGCACCAGGCGGGCAACGTCATCGAACAGCACGACATCCTCAACCTGACCCTGGTCTTCGACCACGGCTTGGTGGGCGAGGCGGAGGCGGCGCGTTTCGCCACGCGACTGTGCTCCGCCATCGAACACGCAGAGGTCCTCCACCCCCTGCGGACCAGGAAACCTTGGCGGCAGGCAGTCGTGCCCCAACCGCCAAGAGCATCACAGACGGCGTCGGTGAACGGGGCCCACGACCGTTGACGGCAAACCCCGGTCACTCCGCGGGGTCGGCAGGCGACCGCGGAACGACCGCGTGACGTCGCCCCTCGATGTCCTCGATGTCCCGCACAGCCTCGCCGAGCAGTTCCTCTCCCAGCGTGATGAACGCGCGCCCCACGGCCACCTCGTCTCCGATCTGCGGAACCTCCACATCCCCGGCGAGGCGCTGTGCCTCACCGTGCGCCTGAACCGCGCGAAGACCGGTGTGGGCGATCACGTGGCACTTGGTCTTGCCGCCTTCGTACTCCACCACGGCGACGGTGACCTGCCAGTTCTCGGCGCGGATCGGTTCGGAGCCGTGACCGGCGGCTCCGCCGGCGGTGGTCGTCGTCCCGCCCAGATGCCGGACCTGGGCATCAGGCCCTGGGAACAGCACTCCGGTGTGCCCGGAGTCCAGCCAACGGACCACGTACGGAGGGCCTCCCGCGGCGCCGTGCACCTCGATGATCTCGCCCTCTCGGACAGCTTCGTCCAGGTGCCGGGACATGATGGCTATCCGGTCTCCGACCACGGCTTTCATTGTCTCTCCAGATCTGTGTTCGACTACGGTTCGGTCCAGTGCCGAGGCACGACGACGACCGGGCACGGCGCCCGGTACAGCAGATGCCGGCTCACCGAGCCCAACTCGCGGACCGGCGGCACCGTGCGGCCGCGGGTGCCGACGACGAGGAGCGACTCGGCTTTCCCGAGTTCTGTCAGCGCCTCGCGCGGGTGTCCGTGGACCACCAGGGTCCGCACCCGCACGTCGGGGTGCTTCTCACACCAGCCGGCCAACGACTCGGCCACCATGCGCTCCGCCCCCGCCCGCACCGACATGGCGCCGAAGTCGATCGGAAGCACCCCACCCGGGTTGCGCGGCCCGGGCCTGGACCACGCGTGAACGACAGCGAGACGACGACCGCGCAGGTCCGCCTCGGCGAAGGCGAAGCCGATCGCGGCCCGGGAAGGCGGCGAGCCGTCGACACCGACGGCGATCGAGCCGTTCGCAGTGCCGCGGCCGACCGTCACCAGAACCGGGCACGAAGCACGCAGTGCCAGGCCGCCGGCGACCGTCTCGACCAGCGCCCGCGCCGGCGCGCGCAGGCCACAGCCGCCGATGACCACGAGTTCGGCGTCGCCCGAGGCCTGAACCAGCACCGGCTGCGCGAACCCTCTGGCCACCTCGCCGGTCACGGTCAGCTCTGGATGTGCGGCCAAGGCCTGCTTCACGGCCCGGTCGACCCATCGCCCCGGCTCATCGGGCGACGGCCCGGCGGCCGTGCTCGCGGCCGTGCTCGCGGCCGTGGCGAAGGGGTCGGCATGGACGACGTGCAGCGGGCACCGGCGCAGCGCGGCTTCGACCGCCGCCGCGTCGAGAGCGACGAGGCTGTCGTCGGTCTCGTCGACTCCGACGACCACGCGGTGACCGGTGCCGGTCATGTCGCGTCGTCCCGGACCGCGCCGTCGGCCACGGCCACAGCCACGTCGTCCAGGTCGAAATCGATGTGTGCCCGCAGCCGCACCACGCCGGGAACCCGCCGCAACAGATGCTCCAGGACATGCACCTCGCTCCGGCGAGCCACCCGCGCGTGAACGCGCACCACACCGTCTCGCACCTGGACGTGCTCGACCACGGCACCGGTGTCGATCGCACGGTCGATCACCTGGCGCTTGATCCGGTTGTCGCTGGGCAGGCCGGAGAGCAGCAGGTCGCGGCGGCTCACGATGCCGACCAGCCGCCTGTCCTGATCGACGACCGGCAGTCGGCCTATGCCGCGGGAGACGAGTACAGCGCGCGCCTCCTCCACAGTCGTGCGCTCGGTCACGGCGAACGCCGGCGAGGACATCAGGTCCCCGGCCGTGACCCACTCGCTCCGGTTGTCGGCCAGCAGATCCGACTCGGCGAGGACTCCCAGGACGTGCAGCGAGGAGTCGACGACCGGCACGGCGCCGATCCGGTACCAGGCCAGCTGCCGCGCGACCTCCCCGGCGGCGACCCCGGGCTGGACGGCGACGACTGGGTATGTCATGACTTCGGCGACATGATGCTGTGCGTCCATGCATCCAGCACATGTCCCGGATGGGTGGTTGAACAGGGCCGATGGTCCTGTTCCGGTGGCGGTGCCGCCGTTGGGCGACTCGCGGGGCGGTTCCGGCGGCGTCCTCGCTCAGACTGTACTGGCCTGCTCCGGCGCCTGGCCGCCGGCACCCGGGCTTCCACTGGCATCAGACGTTGGCGTAGCCGGGGATGCCGGCCTTGATCCGATCCAGCTCCGCGGAGTCTCCAACGGAGTCTGGCTGTCGAGGCGGTGGACCAGGTAGACGTCGACACCTCCTCCATGTGAAACAGCTGTCGGCCCGGGCCTGGTCGGCCCGGGCCGGTGGCCCGCTATCGATGTCGCCGCGGGCTCCTGCCTTCAGCGCCGGGGCGCTCGGTCACGGCGTCTTGCCGAGCAGCGTGGCGCGCCCGGCCTCCAGCCGCGCGGCCAGGACCCGGTAGGGCGAGCAGGAGACATAGTCCAACCCGGCCTCGTCGAAGTACCGGATCGACTCCGGGTCGCCGCCGTGTTCGCCGCACACGCCGAGCCCCAGGTCGGGCTTCGCCTCGCGGCCCGCCACCGCCGCCGTGCGGACCAGCTGCCCGACCACCGGGTCGATGGTCTGGAAGGGGGACGTCTGGAAGACCGCGCGGTCCAGGTACGCGGGGAAGAACGAGGCCTCGACGTCGTCGCGGGAGAATCCCCAGGTCGTCTGGGTCAGATCGTTGGTACCGAAGGAGAAGAAGTCGGCGGCCTCGGCGATCTGTCCGGCGGTGAGAGCCGCGCGCGGCAACTCGATCATGGTGCCGATCGGGCAGGGCACGGTGACGCCGGTGACCGCGGCGACCTCGGCCAGGACCTGCTCGACCTCCAGCCGGACGATACGCAGCTCGCGGACGTCGCCCACGAGCGGGACCATGATCTCCGGCCGCGGGTCGAACCCGTCCGCGCGCAGCGCCGCCGCCGCCTCGGCCAGGGCCCGCACCTGCATCGCGAACAGGCCCGGAACGGTCAGGCCGAGACGCACGCCGCGCAGGCCGAGCATCGGGTTCTGCTCGTGCATCCGGCGTACCGCCTCGAGCAGGTGGGCGTCGTGCACCCAGTTCGGATCGTGGCCGTCGGCGAGCGCGACCTTCACCGACAGTTCGGTCAGGTCCGGGAGGAACTCGTGCAGCGGAGGGTCGATCAGCCGGACCGTCACCGGCAGGCCGTCCATCGCCCGAAGGATCCCGGTGAAGTCCGCGCGCTGCAACGGCAGCAGCGCGTCCAGCGCCTCCCGCCGTCCGGTCGGGGTGTCGGCCAGGATCAGGGCCTCGACCAGCGGGCGCCGCTCGCCCAGGAACATGTGCTCGGTGCGGCACAGGCCGATGCCGGCCGCGCCGAAGCGCCTCGCCTGCTCGGCGTCGGCGACCGTGTCGGCGTTGGCCAGGACGCCCAGGCGGCGGCAGTCGTCGGCCCACCCGAGGATCCTGTCCACGGCCGGCACCGAGGCGTCCTCGGTGCCGGATCCGTCGTCCGGCGTCCCCTGGAAGTGCCGGACCAGCGGCGAGGCGATCAGCGGGACCTCGCCGGCGTAGACGTGCCCGCTCGTGCCGTCGATCGAGATGTACTCGCCGTCGTGCACGACGGTGCCGTCGGCGGTGGTGAACCGCTTGTGGTCGACGTCGACGGCGAGCTGCTCCGCGCCGCAGACACACGGCCGGCCCAGGCCGCGCGCGACGACGGCCGCGTGCGAGGTCTTGCCGCCCTGGCTGGTCAGGATGCCGGCCGCGGCCAGCATCCCCGGCAGGTCCTCGGGCCGGGTCTGCGGGCGCACCAGGATCACCGTCTCGCCGCGGGCGTCGCGGCTCGCGGCCGTGTGGGCGTCGAACACCACGCGGCCGACGGCGGCGCCGGGGGACGCGGCCACACCGGTCGCCAGCCGTGCCGGCAGGGCCTGGTCGTCGAACCGGGGGAACAGCAGCTGCGCCAGACGGTCGCCGGTGACGCGCAGCACCGCCTCCTCACGCGTGACGTGTCCTTCGTCGACGAGGTCGGCGGCGATCCGGAACGCCGCCGCCGCGCTGCGCTGCCCGACGCGAGTCTGCAGCATCCACAGCTTTCCGCGCTCGATGGTGAACTCGATGTCGCACATGTCGCTGTAGTGGTTCTCCAGCCCGTGGAGGTTTTCGCACAGCTCGGCGAAGGACTTCGGGTCCAGCCGCTCCAGCTCCTGCAGCGGCACCGCGTTGCGGACGCCGGCGACGATGTCCTCGCCGACCGCGTGCCGCAGGTAGTCGCCGTACACGCCGGGGGCACCGGTGGCGGGATCGCGCGTGAACGCCACGCCGGTCCCGGAGTCCGTGCCGAGGTTGCCGAAGACCATCAGGCAGACGTTGACCGCGGTGCCGAGGTCGTCGGGGATGTGTTCGCGCTTGCGGTAGACCCGGGCGCGCTCCCCGTCCCAGGATCCGAACACCGCACGGATGGCCAGGTCCAGCTGCTGCCGCGGATCCTGCGGGAACGGACGTCCGCTCTCCTCCTCGACGATGTTCCGGTAGACCCGGCTCAGAGAACGAAGATGCTCGGTCGTCAGACTGTCACGCCAGTCGCCGGCCGCGTCCCGGTACTCCTGGAAGACCGCCTCGAACGGCTCCTCGTCCATGCCCAGGACGGTCAGGGCGAACGAGCGGACGAACCTGGCGTAGCTCTCCCAGGCGAAGCGCTCGTCGCCCGACCAGACGGCGAGCCGCTCGACGCTCTGATCGTTGAGCCCGACGTTCAAGACGGTGTCCATCATGCCCGGCATCGAACGCTTCGCTCCGGAGCGGACCGCGACGAGCACCGGGCGGTGGGCGTCGAAGCGCTCGCGGACTTCGTCCTCGAACTGCTTCCAGGCGCGGGACACCTGGTCCTGCAGGCTCGCCGGTTCGGCTCCGGTCTCCAGGAAGACGCGGCACGCCTCGGTGGTGACGGTGAACCCCGGCGGGACGTCCAGCCCCATCCGCGTCATCTCCGCCAGCCCGGCGCCCTTGCCGCCGAGCAGCTCGGCCATGCCCCGGCCGCCTTCGGCGAATCTGTACACGTATTTGTCCATCACCAGCTCCTCGCTGCGTCGGGTTCGATCGGCCCGCGAAACCTCACTTTCAGCGTCGTCCGCGCGACAGGCCCCTGACAGAGGCGAACGGAGGGGCGGGGAGCGGGACCTTCGGCCCTGAGCCCTCGGGGACGATGATCACCGGGCAGTGCGCGTGGTGCAGCACGGTGTGCGCCAGCGCGCCGACCCGCATACCCCGGTGTTCCCCGGTGCGCGCGAGGCCGCCGATGACGAGCGTGTCGACGAGCCGTGTGGAGTCGACGAGCACCCGGCCGGGCGTGCCGGGGAGCGCCTGGCACGAGACGTGGACGTTCGGATACTTCTCCCGCCACGGCTCGACTGCCGCCGCGAGCAGGTTCACGCGGTTGGCCTGGACGGCGTCGGTGACCTCGGTGGCGAAACGGGTGTCGGCAAGGTACAACGGCGACGGGTCGTCCCAGACATGGAGCGCGAAGACTTCCGCGTTCCGGAGAGCCGCCTCAGCGAACGCGAACTCCAGGACCCCGGCGTCGCCACCGGGGCGGTCGACGTCGACGCCGGCCATGATCCGGCCGGCGGCCGGGGATTCGGCACCGCGGGCGACCATGACCGGGCAGGTCGCGAGGTCCAGCACACGCAGCGCCACCGAGCCCAGCAGCTGCCCGGCGAACCCGCCGCGGCCGCGTCCGCCGACCACCACGAGCGAGGCGTCGCGTCCCTGATCGGCGAGCGCCCCGGCCGGGTCGCCGCCGGCCGACACGGCCTGCACGGTCAGTCCGGGGTTCTCGGTACGCAGTCGTTCGGCGGCCTTGTCCAGCATGGCCTGGGACGCCGCGGCGACGGCCGCCTCCGCCGCGATCCCCGGCGGCAGGCCGAAGGTCCCCGGCGGGATCCACTGGTAGGCGTGGACCAGGCGCAGCGTCGCGCTTCTGGCGACGGCTTCCCGGACGGCGCAGGTCACGGCATACGTGCTGTGCTCGGTGTCGTCGAATCCGACGATGACGGGCCGGCTCACGGCGATCTCCTCCTCGAGGGGCTGGTCTGTGGTGGGTCGGGGCCAGCCTCGTGGCGTCCGGCCGGCCCGAACAGTGCCCTTGGACCCGCCGTGCGCGGGCCCCGAGGCCCTACGGCCCAGCCCGGGCGGTCGCCACGCTGATCTCGTGGAGACCGACCTGAAGGAGACGATCTCGATGATGCACCAGTACGGACACCACGGCATCGGAGCCTGGGGCTTCCTGATGATCCTCGGCATGCTGGCCTTCTGGGCGCTCCTGATCGCCGTCGGGGTGACGCTCTACCGCCTGAGCTCCGCCCACGCGCACCTGCCCACCGCACCCCCGCCAGACCAGGACGCCGAGCAGGTCTTGTCCCGGCGCTTCGCCGCCGGCGAGATCGACGAGAAGGAGTACACCGCGCGGCTGGCCGTGCTGCACGAGCAGCCTCCACGGCGGCCTGGCGGGTCCTGACCCGGGCACAACCGAGCGGGCACGGCGGGAGGACGTCACTGTGGTCTCACCCGGCCGCCCGCCGCGTCGTTCCACACACGGCGCTGGCGGCCGGGGGTTCGCGTGGACAAGGGCGAGGTCAAGGGCTAAGGGCTAAAGGCGCCTCCGGCGGCGCCTGCGCGGCGAGCGGCCTCGCTCCGGGGAGTGGGGGGCCGCGTAGTCAGGCGGCGGACGCTGCTTGTGGTCGCCTTTGTCCCGGATTCCCCGTCGCATCGTCGCCTAACGGAAGCAGACCGGTCCGCAATGCCGCGTAGTTAAGGGTTTGGCGGTGTCGTCAAATGCGGCTGTGAGCAGCTGTTTTATATAGTGAACGAGACCTCTGATACACCGGTT
>NZ_JBGCCP010000075.1:0-14345 GCF_041262705.1 Catenulispora sp. MAP12-49
GACTGGGCGGTGTCCAGCCGGACGAGGCGCAACCACAGCAGCGTGTGATCCGGCTTGACACCGCCCAGGCCGGGATGGTTCCCTCCGGGCGCTGAAGCGACGGGGAATCCGGGACAAAGGCGACCACAAGCAGCGTCCGCCGGCAGACTACGCGGCCCCCACTCCCCGGAGCGAGGCCGCTCGCCGCGCAGGCGCCGCCGGAGGCGCTCTTCAAGCTCTTGACTGTCGCAGTTGACTGTCGCTCTTGACCTTGACTGTGGCTCTAGACCCCACCACCTACCCAGACCATCAGCCGCCGTCGCAGCCACGACCACCGCCCACAACCGCGCCACCAGCGGATCCCGCAAACCCTGCGCGAAGCCGTAAAAGCCTCTAAAATCCACCGCCCAACCGCACCAACACCCCCCACGCCACCCCACCCCGACCCACACATGAGTCAGGGGCGCCAAAAATCATCGCAGGGCACGAAGCTGCTGGGTGCGCTCACTCGTGAAGCAGGGCCCGTATGCGCGAGCGAATCTCGTCGTCGTCGCGCAGATGCGCGATGTCGTGGACGCCGATCGGGAAGCGTTCGTCCTGATCGGCCAAGGCGCGCAGCGTCTCGGCTGCGCTCGTGGGGAGCGGAGCCAGGGCGGCAAGGGCGTCGAAGGCACGGTTGCGCGCTATCGGCGAATTGGCGCCGGCGAGGATGGCGAGGAGTTGGTCGGCGAGTTCTGTGCGGCGCGCGCCGGGCCAGGGGCCGTCCGGATCGATGGCGAGCAGTGCTTGGGCTGCCGCCGGGCAGGAGACCGGTTCGGTCAGGGCCACTTCGAGGGCGGGGACCAGTTCGCGGGCGGCGGGGCCGAGTTCGGCGGCGAGGTCGGCGGCGGTGGCGACGGTCCAGGCGGTGAACAGTTCGCCGGACAGGGCGAGGGTGCCGCGCAGGACGTCGATCGCGTCGCCGGGGTCGCCGGTCAGCTGCCAGAGTGTGCGGCCGAGTTTCATGCGTGCCTGGTGTGCCGGCAGGCTCGGGGTCGGGACCGGAATGGCCTGCAGTGCCTGGCGCAGCAGCGGGACGAGGAGGTCTGCGTGGTCCGGGAACCGGGTCGCGGCTTCGGCGACGTCGGCACGGTCATCAGGGTTCTTGGTCGCGGTGGTGAGGCCGAAACGGACGGCGGCCAGCAGCGGGGCGGAGTCCTGTGTCAGGGCTCGTACAGCCTCGGCCGCCACGAGGCGGGTACGGACCGCGTCGCCTTCCTCGGCAGTGGCGGCGACCCGCCGCAGCATCGCCATGGCTTCCAGGGACATCGGGTGGATCACGGCCAGAACCGGTGCTGCGACGGCGGGCTGGAGGGCGAGCAGGCGGATCAGTTCGGGGACGGCGGGGGCCGCGTCGTCGCCCCACGCGGTGAGGATCGCGGCGAGGCGGCGGGGTTCACTGCGGTCCCGGACGGCGGCGAAGGGGTTGTCGGGCTCAGCCGGCGGTTCGTCCTCGGCGTCGCATATCCGGGCCAGGCGGTGGCGAATCGCGGCGAGAAGGTCGGGGTCGAAGGGTATTGCGACGCCGGAGACGGAGGTGGCGTCGAGGGTCCGCGGCCGGTTGTGTTCGATGATTGCCTGGCCGAGCAGGGCGGGGACGGCCGGATCGTTCCAGCGCGCCAGGCACGCGAGGGCTTCGTCGGCCAGCGTCGGGTCGTCTTCGGTGCCGGCCAGGGTGACGAGGCGGTCGCGGGCTGCGGGGGCGAGCACGTCCGGGCCGATCAGTTCGAGCAGGCTGATGACGCGGTGGGCCAGCTCCGGGCGGTCCAGCAGGCGTGCGAGGGCCTCGGCCAGCAGGGCCGGTGCGCTGCGGTAGGAGACGATCAGCCACCGCGCGGCGGACAGGTAGCGGTCGGCTTGTTCAGCAGGTTCGGCAGATTCAGCAGATTCAGCAGGCGCATCATCCTCTGACTCGGCGGGCGACTCGGGGAGCCGGCCCAAAGCCTCCGTCAGCACCTCGACCGCAACTGCTGCTCCCTGCCGCTCGGCCAACGCACGGATGACCTGATCGAACAACTCCCCCTCGTCGCTCCAGAACCAAAGCTCCGCATCCTCGGGGATCGGCGTCAGCGCAGCCTCACGCACCCGCTCGTCCACCTGCCGTCCGGCGCGTATCCACGCCAGCGCGCAGCTGACGCGCAGCAACGGATCGTCCGAGGACACCTCGTCGGCCAAGTCCGCGGCCTTCGCGGCATCCAGGCGCATCATCGCGTGCAGCGCCTCGGCATCGGCGTGCCAGTGCTCAAGAATCAGTTCTCTGGCATGCTGCCGCTCTCCAGCGTGCACAAGCACGAACTGCGCTCCGGCGCGTACCTGGGCCTCCCGGTCGTCCAGCAACCCGGCGATCGCCTCGGTGTGCGCGGCGACCGCCGAGCGCACGGCGGCGGGGTCCTCGACCTCGCGCGGGTCCGTACTGGCCGCGATGTCCCCGAGCAGGCGCAGCACCTGCGGTGTCTGCGTGCCCGACGCTCCAGAGGCGGCGATCGCGACCAGGAACGGGACGGCCGGGATCGTCGCCGGGTAGACCGAGCCCTGGTGCCAGATGTTGCTGTACAGCTCGTACACCGCTTCCTCGGCCTGCTCGGCGTCGCCGGCGGCCAGGGCGCGCAGCAGGTCGGGGACGTCGTCGGCCGGGCCGTAGGCGTGTTCCAGCGAGTCCCAGGCGACATCGTCGAGGCCGGCGAGAGCGGGGAGGTCGAACGTCATGAGCGGATGATGCCAGAGGGCGGCGACACGGTGTGGCGCGGTTCACGCGCCGTCAACGTGTCCATATCATCGCTATCCATCACCGCCATCTCGACCGGTTTCCACAACCGGGGTTCCACGAAGGAGTGCAATGCAACAGGTGAAGGCAGTAATCGCACGTGCCGAGGGCGCGCCGGTCGAGATCGTGACGATCAACGTCCCGGACCCCGGTCCCGGCGAGGCCGTGGTGCGGGTCCAGACCTGCGGGGTGTGCCACACCGACCTGCACTACCGGGAGGGCGGGATCAACGACGAGTTCCCCTTCCTGCTCGGGCACGAGGCCTCCGGCGTCGTCGAGGCCGTCGGGCCCGGCGTGACCGAGGTGGAGCCCGGCGACTTCGTGGTCCTGAACTGGCGCGCGGTGTGCGGGCAGTGCCGTGCCTGCCGCCGCGGCGAGCCCTGGTACTGCTTCGCCACGCACAACGCCAAGCAGAAGATGACGCTCGAGGACGGCACGGAGCTGACTCCGGCCCTGGGCATCGGCGCGTTCGCCGAGAAGACGCTGGTGGCGGCCGGCCAGTGCACAAAGGTGGACCCCAGCGCGCGCCCGGCGGCGGTCGGGCTGCTCGGCTGCGGGGTGATGGCCGGTATCGGCGCTGCGGTCAACACCGGAGGCGTCACGCGCGGCAAGTCCGTGGCGGTGATCGGCTGCGGCGGGGTCGGCGTGGCCGCCGTCGCGGGATCGGCGCTGGCCGGCGCCGATCCGATCATCGCAGTGGACATCGACGCCAAGAAGCTCGAAGCCGCCACCCGGCTCGGCGCCACGCACACCGTCGACTCCTCGAGCACCGACCCGGTCGCCGCGATCCAGGAGCTGACCGGCGGGTTCGGCGCGGACGTGGTGATCGAGGCGGTCGGCCGCCCGGAGACCTGGAAGCAGGCGTTCTACGCCCGCGACCTGGCCGGCACCGTGGTGCTGGTGGGTGTGCCGACGCCGCAGATGAAGCTGCCGGACCTGCCGCTGATCGACGTGTTCGGCCGCGGCGGCGCGCTGAAGTCCAGCTGGTACGGCGACTGCCTGCCCAGCCGCGACTTCCCGATGCTGGTCGACCTGTACCTGCGCGGCAAGCTCGACCTCGACGCCTTCGTCAGCGAGGAGATCGGCCTGGGCGATGTCGAGGCGGCCTTCGACCGCATGCACCGCGGCGAGGTCCTGCGCTCGGTGGTGATCCTGTGACGGCGGCGCGCGTCGATCACGGCGTCACCTCCGGCACGTTCTCGCTGGACGGGCAGACCTTCGAGGTCGACAACAACGTCTGGGTGGTGGGCGACGACACCGAATGCGTGGTCATCGACGCCCCGCACTCGGTGGAGGGGATCCTCAAGGTGGTCGACGGACGGCGGGTCTTGGGCATCGTGTGCACGCATGCCCACGACGACCACGTCCGCGTCGCCCCGGAATTGCGCGAGCGCACCGGCGCCCCGATCCTGCTGCACCCGGACGACCGCCCGCTGTGGGAGCTCACGCACGGCGGCCCCGACGACCCGGAGGCCACCCTGTGGGACGCCGATCTGGCGGACGGGCAGCAGCTGACGATCGGCGACATCGCGTTGCGGGTGCTGCACACGCCCGGACACGCGCCGGGCGCGGTGTGCTTGTACGCGCCCGAGCTCGGGTGCGTGTTCACCGGCGACACGCTGTTCCAGGGCGGGCCCGGGGCCACGGGGCGTTCGTACAGCGACCGGGCGATTCTTGAGGGCTCGATCCAGGCCAAGTTGTTCGCGCTGCCCGACGAGACGGTCGTGCACACCGGGCACGGTTCGGACACGACGATCGGGGCGGAGCGCGAGCGGGGGTTCTGACGGGCTACCCGCGACCGGCCGGCAGGCGCTAGCGTCTGGGCATGGATTCCGGGGACCAGATCACCGTGGAGATGCGGCTCGCGGCGGTCGAGGAGAAGCTCGACCGCCTGCTGGCGCACCTCGGTTTGGACGGCGGCGGCGACGGCGGGCCCGCGCCCGCCGTTCCCGCCGCGCCGAACGCCGAGGCCCACATCAGAGCCTTGATTCAAGCGGGCAAGAAGATCCAGGCGATCAAGGCCTACCGCGAGGTCACCGGCCAGGGCCTGAAGGAGGCCAAGGACGCGGTGGAGGCCATGGAGCGGAACATGCGGGCCAACGGCGGCTGGCGGTAGGGGGTTTCAACCTCCCTCACTTCTCCCCCGGCGGCCCGCTCGGCAGCTCCAGCTCGAACCACACCACCTTCCCGTGCCGGGTGATCCTGCTCCCCCACCGGTGCGCGAGCTCGTCGACCAGCTGTATCCCGCGTCCGCTCTCCTCGTACTCCGTGAACCCGCGCACCGTCGGGGCACGGGGGTCGGCGTCGGCGACCTCGACGGTGAGCGTGCGATCGCAGAACAGCCGCAGCTGGCGGGGCCGGCCGGTGTGCGTGAGGGCGTTCGTCACCAGTTCGCTGACCAGGAGTTCGGCCAGGTCGATGAGGCCTGCCAGGCCCCACTCGCGGAGCTTGGCGCGGGCGAAGGTGCGGGCCTGGCCGGCCATGCGGCGGTCGCCGGAAAGGGCCAGGGTGGCGACGCGCTCGCCGGCCAGGGAGACGGTCTTGGCCATGATCAGCGCGACGTCGTCCTCGGCCCCGCCGGGAACCAGGGCGGCCAGCACCGCGTCGCAGGCCTCCTCCAGCGGCCGGCCCCGCTCGGCCAGGGCCTGGCGCAGGAGGCTGATTCCCTCGTCGAGGTCGCGGCCGCGGCGCTCGACCAGGCCGTCGGTGTACAGCGCCATCACGCTGTGCTCGGGCAGCACGAACTCCACGCTCTGGAACGGGACGCCGCCGACGCCCAGCGGCGGGCCCGGCGGGACGTCGAGCACCGTGGTGGTGCCGTCGGGGGCCACGATGACCGGCGGGAGGTGCCCGGCCGAGGCGATCGCGCCGGAGCGCTCCACCGGGTCGTAGACCGCGCACACGCAGGTCGCGAACTGGTCCTCGCCGCTGCTGGCGGCGGTGGCGTCCAGGCGGGTCAGCACCTGTTCGGGCTCCATGTCCAGGGTCGCCAGGGTCCGGGCCACCGTGCGCAGCTGCCCCATCGTGGCCGCGGCCCGGATTCCGTGGCCCATCACGTCGCCGACCAGCAGCGCCACCCGGCCGCAGGACAGCGGGACCACGTCGAACCAGTCGCCGCCGACCTCGCTGACCCGGCTGCTGGGCAGGTAGCGGTGGGCGATCTCCATGCCGATCGTGTGGTGCACGTTCTGCGGCAGCAGGCTGCGCTGCAGGGTAAGAGCGGTTCTTCGTTCCCTGCGATACAGGCGCGCGTTGTCCATGCACAGCGCCGCGCGCGCCGCCAGTTCCTCGGCCAGCGCCACGTCGGCACGGCCGAAGGGTTCGCGGTCCTGCATGCGGATGAACTCCGCGCCGCCCAGGACGACGCCGCGGGCCAGCAGCGGCACCATCAGGTAGGAGTGGATGCCGGCGGCCAGCCCCCCGGCCACGCGCTCCGGGGAGGAGGCCAGCGCGGCCAGCGACTCCTCGTCGACGATGGGGATCACCATGGGGCGTCCGGTGCGCAGGCTGCGCGCGTAGCCCTTGGAGGCGTCGCGAGTGGAGGTCTTCCCGACGGCGTCGGCGACCTCTGTCAGTCCCGAGGGGAAGGACTCGGCGACGGCGACGGCCTGGACGACCACCGGCTCGCCCGGCGGCGGCAGGCCCGGCTCGTCGCCGCGCATCACCGAGCCGAGCAGGTCCACGGTCGCGAAGTCGGCGAAGCGGGGCAGCACCACCTCGATGAGCTCCTCGGCGGTGCGCTGCAGGTCCAGCGTGGTCCCGATGCGCACGCTGGCGTCGTTGAGCAGCGCCAGGCGGCCCTGCGCGGCGTTGGCCTGGCGCAGCGTCTCCTGCCGGGCCAGGGCCGTCTCGCGCTCGCTCTGGAAGAGCAGGGCGTTGTCGAACGCGGTGGCGGCCCGGGCGATCAGCTCCTCGCCCAGGGTGATGTCCTGGTCGTCGAAGGGCTCGCGTTCGGCTCTGCGGGCGTAGACCACGAAGCCCAGCACGGCGCCGCGCGCCACCAGCGGGGCCACGCGCACGGTCTGCGCCTGGCGGGCGTAGAAGGTGCTCATCCGGCCGGACGGGTTCGCGATGATCGAGGGCATCTGCGACGGGGCGACCACGACGGTCTGGCGCTGCCGCAGAGCCTCGGAGTACGGGGAGTCCGGCTCCAGCCGGGTCAGCTGCCCGATCGGCACGTCGTCGTAGGGGAATTCGTCGTCGTCGGCGTCGAAGGCCACCCGGCGGACCACGAAGGCCTCCGGGTCGGGCCGCACCGCCGCGGGCACGTGCCGGGACTGCTGTTCCAGGACGTGGACGCCGCACACGTCGGCGATCTCCGGGACCATGGCCTTGACCAGTTCCCGGGCCGCCTGCCGGACGTCCAGCGTGGCGCCGATGGCCGCGCTGGCCTCGGCCAGCAGGGCCAGGCGCCGGCGGGCCCGGGCGGCCTGCTCCTCGGCCGCGTGACGCTCCGTGACGTCGATGACGGTCGAGCTGACGCCGAACACGCGCCCGGAGGCGTCCTGGAGCCGGGAGTACCAGGCCGACCAGGTGTGGTCGTGCACGTCCTGGCCGTGCTCGGCGTCGCCGTCGGCCGGGCCGGCCCAGCGGGAGTCGGCGATCGGCACGCCGGTGGCCAGCACCTGCCGGATCTGCGCCTCGATCCGGGCGCCCTCCTCGCCGGGCAGCACGTCGCGGACCCGGCGGCCCAGGTGTTCGGCGACGGAGATGCCGTGCGTGGCCGCCAGGGCGGCATTGAGCTGGACGAAACGCATGCGCGTGTCGTAGACGGCCATGCCGACCGGGGACTGGCTGAAGAAGCTGTCGAGCACGGCCAGGTCGGCCTCGACGGCACGCACCGCGCGCACGTCCACGGCGGTGGCCAGCACCATCGGCGGCGGGCTGCCGGCGTCGACGCGGTAGGTGTGGATCTCCAGTTCCGCGATACTGCCGTTCTTGTGGCGGACCGGGAAGACGCCGGTCCACTCATCGCCCCGCAGGATGCCTTCGTAGATCGTCAGGATGTCGGCCCGGTACTCCGGCGATGCCAGCAGGTCCAGGGCGAAGCGCCCCTCGGCGTCCGCGGCCGAGTAGCCGAGCATCTCCTCGGCGGCGGCGCTCCAGTGGACGATGCGGCCGTCGGCCTCCAGCAGGGCTGTGGCGACGCCCACGACAGGATGGCGCCGGGGCGGCTGGTTCGGCTCCACGCTCCGGGCGTTCACCCCTCAAGGGTCCCTCAGATGGCGGCCGAAAGGCGAGTCGGACCGGGGTTCAGGCCGTGCGCGGCGACCGACCCTATTTGATGATGGGAAGGTGCAGGTCCTGATCATCCTCGGGGGGCGGGGGCGATGAGGCCTGACGACCTGCCCCCGGACGGCCTGGCATCCGTCGGGCCGGACACGCACGGCACCTCCGCGGACGACCTTTCGGCCGAGGAGGACGAGCCCCGGCTGACCGTGGCCCGGCTGAATTGGGCCAACCGGCAGATCGAGGCCGTGGAGACGGCCGACCGGCTGCTCGCCGGGCTCACCGCTCCGCAGGACGTGCTGGGCGTCCTGCTGGCCAAGCTGTCGGCGCTGCTGAACATGGACCGGCTGCGGGACTGCCCGCCGATCATCGACGCGGCCTGGGCGCTCATCCAGGAACACGGGGCCCGGCCGGCCGACGTCGGGGAGTTCCACGCCGTCGCGGCGTTCTTCTCCTACCGCCGGGGCTCCTTGGAGCGGTGCATCACCGATCTGGTGCGCGGCGCGCAGGCCCTGGAGGCCACGACCGCCGACCGGCGCGCGGTCCGGCCCTGGATCTCGATGGCGGTCACCTATTCGCTGGTCGGCTTCCACCGGCACGCCGTCGCGGCCCAGCGGCACGCCGAGGACATCGCCCGCTTCGGCACCGACGAGGACCGCCGGCTCACGGCGCACCCGGAGATCCGCGTCCGCCAGGCGGTCTTCCTGGACCAGCGCGGCGAGACCGGTGCCGCCAAAGCGGTCCTGGGCGACCTGGTCGACCGGCTGAACGCCTCGGACCTGATCGCGATCGAGGTTCCCTACCTGGGATACGCGATGGCCCGGTACGCGGTCCTCGGCGGGAGCTACGAAGGAGACCCGCGACGGTTGCTGCGCCTGCGCCACCACGAGTTCCCGGAGAGCATCGAGCTGTCCCGGCTGGGCGATGCCGCACTGCACATCGTGGAGGGCCGGCCGCGGCAGGCGCTGGAACTGCTCGGCGACGCCCGGACGGCGCAGACCCGCCTGGGCCGTGCGGAGGTGCCGCGCCTGAAGGCCCTGGCGTACATAGCCTGCGGCGACCACGCGGCGGCCCACGCCGCCGACCGGGAGGTGACCTACCTGCTGGCGCGCGCCAGCGACCAGGTCTACGACCTGTTCGTCGACGGCATCACGGCCCGCCTGGACTTCGACGAGCTGCGCCGCAACGTCAGCCGGTACGCCGACGAGGCGCAGACCGATCCGCTGACCAGCCTGCCGAACCGGCGGCACCTGGAGCGGTACGTCTCGGAGCTGACCACCCGCGGCGGGTCCGGGGTGCTGGGTGTCGCCGACCTGGACGGGTTCAAAGAGGTGAACACGGTCCACGGCCATCTGGTCGGCGACGAGGTGTTGCAGCAGGTGGCGGCGGTGCTGTCGCGCACGCTGCGCGCCGGGGACTTCCTGGCGCGCTACGGCGGCGACGAGTTCGTGATCGTGCTGCCGGGCACGGTGCTGGCCGAGTCGGCCGAGGTGGTGGCCCGGCTGACCACGGCGGTGGCCGCGCACGACTGGGCCGATCTGGCGCCCGGGACCCCGGTGTCGCTGACGATGGGGCTGACGGCGTTGGCGGGGCAGGGGTTGGCGGAGGCGTTCCGGGAGGCGGATCTGCTGATGCTGAAGGCCAAGGGGCGGCAGGGATCGCGCGATTAGCGCGGCGCGCGCCGCGGAGAGTGGCGCGGATCGAGCAGGAGACTGGCGCGGGTCGAGTCGGAATCCTGATCCGCCTACCCTCATCACCCCACTTGCCCTCCCCATGCATACCGGGTATCTATATAGCCGTGACCCGCAACCATACCGAGTATGTACGGACGTGATGCCATGTCCGTCAAACACTCCCTGCTGGCCGTCCTCGCTGATGGCGACCGCTACGGCTACCAGCTCCGTGCCGAGTTCGAGGAGCGCACCGGGGCCACGTGGCCGCTCAACATCGGGCAGGTGTACACGACCCTGAACCGGCTGGAGCGCGACGGCCTGGTCGAGCCCGCCGGGCAGGACGCCGCGAACCATGTCTTCTACCGCATCACCGACGCCGGCCGGGAGGAGCTGTTCGCCTGGTTCGCGCGGCCGGTGACGCGGGCCGAGCGGCCGCGCGACGAGCTGGCGGTGAAGCTGGCGCTGGCGGTCACGGTGGCCGGGGTCGATGTGGGCGCGATCGTGCACGCGCAGCGCAAGCACGCGCTGGGGGCGTTGCAGGACTACACGCGGGTCAAGGCGCGGTTGGACGCCGGGGAACTGGCTGCCGCGCTGGTGCTGGAATCGATGATCTTCCAGTGCGAGGCCGAGATCCGGTGGCTGGACCACGTGGAGGCGCGGGTGCTGCGGCACGCGCGGGAGGGCCGGGCCGTCGGGCCCGCGGATCGGACCGGCACCGGGGCCGGGCGCGAGGACAGCGCGCCGGCCGTTGCCACCAAGGAGGGGAAATCCATATGACGGGCAAGACGATTCTCGAATTGCGCGGGGTCACGCGGACCCACGGCAAGGGTGCGGCGCAGGTGCACGCGCTGCGGGGCGTGGACCTGGCCGTGCGGGCCGGGGAGCTGGTGGCGGTGATGGGCCCGTCGGGCTCGGGCAAGTCCACGCTGCTGTCGCTGGCCGGGGGCCTGGACTCGCCCTCCGGCGGCGATGTGCTGGTCGAGGAGACCTCGCTGGCCAGCCAGTCGAAGGCGCAGCTCGCTGCGATCCGGCGGCGCTCGGTCGGCTACGTGTTCCAGGACTACAACCTGATTCCGGCGTTGACCGCGGCCGAAAACGTTGCCCTGCCTCGGGAACTGGACGGGGTCTCGGCCCGCAAGGCACGGCAGGAGGCCATCGCGGCGCTGGAGGAAGTGGGACTGCTCGCCGAGGCCGACCGGTTCCCGGATGAGATGTCCGGCGGTCAGCAGCAGCGGGTGGCGATCGCCAGGGCCCTGATCGGGGAGCGCCGGCTGATCCTCACCGACGAGCCGACCGGCGCGTTGGACACCGAGACCGGTGAGGCGGTGCTGCGTCTGCTGCGCAAGCGCTGCGACGAGGGCGCCGCCGGGGTGCTGGTCACGCATGAGGCCCGGCATGCCGCCTGGGCCGACCGCATCGTCTTCATCCGCGACGGGCTGATCGTCGACGAGTCCGCGCCCTCGCAGCGCGCCGAGGACCTGCTGGTCGGTGGCGAGGCGCAGGCATGAGCAGCTGGGGACTCGCGCTGCGGGTGGCGCGCCGGGAGGCGTGGCGGAACAAGAAGCGCTCGGCGCTGGTGGTGGCGATGCTCGCGCTGCCGGTCGCCGGTGCCTCGGCGGCCGACACACTGTGGCGCAGCTCGCAGATCACGGCCGAGCAGAAGGCCGTCTGGCAGATGGGCAGCTACGACGCGCTCGTCACCGACGTCGGCATCGCGACGTACCAGAGCCCTGATGGGAACAACTCCGCACCGGTGGAGGACGCGTCCGGGAACACCCCGCCGCCGCTGCGCACGGGGCCGGCGAGCGTGGCCGGTCTGGCCGCGCTGCTGCCCGCCGGGTCGCAGGTCGGCCAGCGGGAGTCGCTGTACGGGGGGCAGGTGCAGATCGTCAACGACCAGGGCCGGGCGTGGGGGCAGCTCAATGACGCCGACCTCGCCGATCCGAAGCTGGCCGGCACCGTCGACCGGGTCGCCGGCGCCGCGCCGGCCTCCGCCGACGAGATCGCGCTGAGCAGTTCGCTGTCCGGGAAGCTGCACAAGGGGGTCGGCGACACCCTCCCCATCCGTCCCTCCGAGGACAACGCCGGCACGATGCCGCAGCCGAAGACCATGCGCGTGACCGGGATCTACGACAGCAAGCAGAATCCCTACGACGACATCGTCTTCGCCCAGCCGGGGGTCCTGGCCGCGCAGCAGTCCTCCGGCCAGACGGCGTTCCCCATCACGGTGCCCGGCGGCGTCGGCTGGGATCTGACGAAGCGTCTGAACGCTCAGGGCTTCCTCGTGGAATCCAAGCTGCTGCTGGCCGATCCGCCGCCCCGGTCGCAGGTCCCGTACTACACGGCCTACGGCAACGGCGGGCTGGGCACCAGCAGCCGCGCCTCGACGCTGGCCGTGGCGGCGATCGCGCTGTCCATCGTGCTGCTGGAGGTGGTGCTGCTGGCCGGTCCGGCGTTCGCCGTGAGCGCCCGCCGCCGACGGCGAGACTTCGGCCTGCTCGGCGCGGCCGGCGCGGACAGCCGGCGGCTGCGCCGGATCGTGCTGGCCGACGGCGTGGTGCTCGGGGCCGCCGGCGGTGTGATCGGCGCGGTGGCCGGCATCGCGGGCGCGGCGGCGGTCCTGCCGTGGTTCGGGCACTACTCGCAGCAGGCGCTGGGCGGGTTCCGGCTCAAGCCGCTGGAACTGCTGGCCGCGGCGGCGGTCGGCGTCCTCACCGGCCTGGCGGCCGCGGTGGCCCCGGCGATCGCGACCTCGCGGCAGGACGTCATGGTCGCGCTGACCGGGCGGCGCGGACAGTCGGCGACGCCGTGGAAGCTGCCGCTGATCGGGCTGGGCGGCGTGATCGTCGGGACCGGCCTGATCCTGTTCGGCGCCTGGCACGGCGGCAACGCGGTCGTGGTCGTGAGCGGCGTCTTCCTGGCCGAGCTCGGTCTGGTGGCCTGCACGCCGGTCCTGGTGGCGTGGTCGGGCAAGCTGGCCCGGGGCCTGCCGCTGACCGGCCGGCTGGCGCTGCGCGACGGCGCCCGCAACCGGGGCCGCACCGCCCCGGCGGTGGCCGCGATCATGGCCGCGGTGGCCGGGGCCACGACGGTGGCCATGGTCATCAACTCCGACGACGCACAGCAGCGGCGCTACTACACCAGCCAGCTGCGCACGGGGCAGGCGGTGGCGTCGTTCGACTACGGCGCCTCCCGCGTCTCGACGGACTCGGCCAACCGGCTGCTCACGCAGGTCTCCGCGGTACTGCCGACCAAGCAGGGCGCGGTGTTGCAGGGCGTCGGCTTCGGGGACGGCCAGACGCAGCCCGCGACGCCGAGCGTGGTCCGGACACCGCAGAACATGTGCCCGGCCAATCTGAACGGCGCGGCCATGGCGAAGGACCCGCGCTGCGACGCGCACGGCGGAGCCGAGCAGTTCGAAACGGGCGCCACGCGGGTGGTCGCGGGCGGCCCCGAGCTGCTGCGGGTCCTGCTGGGCCGGACGGATCCCGCCGCCGAGGCCACCCTGGCGGCCGGCGGCGCGGTCGTCTTCGACAAGTACAACCTGGCCGCCGACGGGCCCAAGCCGACGGTCGAGATCGGCGTCGAAGCAAGCTGCGACGAGCAGCAGCAGGGATGCACCGGCCCCACCACGAACACGACACTGCCCGCGGCCTTCGTGAACAGCCCGCGCTGGGACGTGGAGGCCGTGGTGTCGCCGGGCACGCTGAGCAAGTTCGGCGTGAACTACACCCCGATGGACCTGCTGTTCGACACCACCCGCATGCCGACGTCCCAGGAGGAGCAGCACGCCGACAACCTGGTCGGGGCGGCGGGAATCCAGCAACGCTTCTACGTCGAGCGCGGCTACCAGAGCCAGACCTGGGTGGGCCTGCTCGCCCTGGCGGCAGTGGCCGGCGCGGTGATGCTGGGCGCCGCGGCGGTGGCCACGGGCCTGGCCATCACCGACGCCCAAGCCGACCTGGAAACCCTCGCCGCGATCGGCGCACGCCCCCGAGTACGCCGCCTACTGGCCGGCTCCCAGGCCGCAGTCACGGCCGGCCTCGGCGCGGTACTGGGCGTGGCCTTCGGCCTGCTGCCGGCGATCGGCATCATCGAGGCCGGCGCCCAGCAGATCGCGGCGAACCCCACCAACCTGCTGAACGCCCAGCAGACGCAGTTCGCGCCCCCGTGGCTGTACCTCGGCGCCGTGGTCGTGGCACTGCCGGTGCTGGCCGCACTCGGGGCGGCCGGGTTCACGCGGTCGCGGATCGAGATGCGCCGGCGGCGGGGGTAGGGGCGGCGGCCGACGCCGCGTCCGAGAGCAGCCGCCCCGTACCGGCGGCGAGGCGAAGCCCCTGGCAACTCAGCTGACCGGGGGCTTCGCTATTCGCCGCACTGCCTCGCGGTATCGGCGGTGTCGGCGGTGTCGCGGAAGGTTCTGTCGGCGAATGGCTCGCTTAGCTGGGATGGGGATGCGCGAAGCCGTAAAAGGGCGCCCTGACTTGTGTGTGGTGGGTGTGGCTGGTTGCGGTTTGTTCGTGGGTTGACAGGCACAGGCGTTTCTTGACGGCTTCGCGCAGTGTTTGCGGGATCCGTTGGTGGCGCGGGTCGGGGGTGGTGCTGGTTTCGTGGGGCGGTGGTGGTGTGGGTAGGTGGGCGGCTCTACTGCGACAGTCAAG
>NZ_JBGCCP010000076.1:0-11613 GCF_041262705.1 Catenulispora sp. MAP12-49
TGCGGCGTTGACGTGCCACATCTTGGACGGCAGGTTCCGCAGCCCTTGCGCCTTGCCAGCTTTGACCTGGTCCTCGGCCGCGCCGCGGTGCCGGTGGAGCGCGTCGAGGAACCAGCCGTGATGGGAGCCTGGCACCTTGGGCAGGACATCGATGCTGGTGGCGGTGATCTGGTAGCGCCAGCCGGTGGCCTTCTCGAAGTCGGTGAGCTTGCGCTCGTGGCGACGCGAGGGCTTGGAACGCCGCACGATCAGCCTCGTTCCAGCAGGCCACAGATCCAGCCGCTCGTTCAGCCCGGTGATCTCGGCGACATCGGCCTCGTCCTGCATCAGGCCGTCTTGTTCCACGGCCGGTCTCCAGGACGCCGACGGGAGCTTGCCGATCGCGGCTTCGTCCTGCTCGGTGACCTTCCAACCGACCACGAAGTGCACCCGCCGTCTGCTGCCGTTCAAGGCGGTGATGTGCTCGATGAGCTCGTGGCCGGCCCCGGCTCCGTCGCACCGGACGATCAGGTGTCGCCGGAACCGCGCTGGGATCTGCGCGATGGCCTGGGCCAGCACGCTGATGTGGTCGGCGGCGGTGTTGGACCCGGCGTTGCCCGGCCGCAGCCGCATCGCAAGGACCTCGCAGGTGTTCGCGCACCACGCGCCTAGCGGATGGAACCCGAACCCGCGCTTATAGGTCGCCGCCGCGCCTGCTTGGCCGAGACCGCGGTGATCAGCGTGGCGTCCATATCGATCACGATCCAGCCGGACAAGATCCGTCCTGCGGTGCTGATCCACGGGAACCCCTGCTCGCGGCCGGCCAGCAGACCCCACACATGCGCTCGCACCGTGGCCCTGGCCTGTGCGATCCGCGCGAATGCCTTCGCATCCAGCTCGGCCAATGCCCGCCGGACCGTCGCATCCGACGGTGCCGCGCCGAACACCGCTGCCTGGTGATCGAGCACCGCGATGTCCGCCAAAGCGGTCGCGCCCAGGCAGATCGCCACCGCCAGCTGCACCAGCACCACGCCCCGGTCCCAGCCCGGCGACCGGCCCCTCACCCGCAGCGCCTCTGATAACGCCGAGGTCAGACCCGTCTGATAAGCGCAGCGGCGCAGCAGCACCGCCCCGGCATGCCCCACAAGGCCCTTTGCGTCGGCCGCCACTTTCAGCCGACGCGCCCACCCGATAGTCTTCGACACCAGAAAGGTGCCCCATCTCCTGGACCAGATACGAACTCGACACTCGCATCCTTCCAGGCCAAGGGCACCTTTCGCATGTCAGGTTCCGAACTCACAACTCATCTGCTGAGTATCGGAGGTTAACGCCCCAGAACGACCTGGAGTCCGTGCGGAGCGATCTGGCGGCGAGCATCCCGGACTCCGAAATCAAGGACCGGGTCCTCGGGCTTTTGGAGGTCAACCTCAGCGCGCCTGAATCCCTGGAGAGTCTTGAGGATGTCAGAGGCGACGTGGTCGCGAGCATCCCGGACTCGGACGTCAAGGCAACGGTTCTCCGTCTGATCGACAACCATGCTAGGGCGACTCGGGAAGCGACGGACAGGCGTGAACGGGAAGTCGCCCAGGCGGCCGAGGCCCGAGACGCCGCGGCAGCGGAGGCAGCGTCCTCTCTCCAGAACTCGCTGATGAAACTGATGGTGAAGCAGAGAGTCGATGCGCAGCGTTCCGATATGTTCAAGTCTTGGTTCAATCGCGAGACCATCGCCAGCGCCGTCGGTCCGATAGTCATGATTTCGCTGGCGGGATCGCTGATCGTCGCCATGTTCACCCATACGGCGATCGTGCCTGTCGTGTCGGACAGCTTCCTGCTCATCCGCGGTTACTTTTTCGGGAATGCGACGTCTCGTGAGGCGCCCAAAGCCTCAGAAGCTTCCAACGCGGGAAATAACACAGGAGACGGCGGCTCCGACTCGGGTCTGGCTTAACCTGGATGACTCAGGGCTCTCAACTGCTTGATCCTCGGTTTCGCGGGTCTTCGTTTTGCGATCATCTGTCCGTTACTGATGTTCCGGCGGGCGAGCCGCAGGCCCGAGGCGCTCGGGTGGGCGTCGCGGTTCCACGGCCGCGATGAGTTGTCCTTCCGGGTAGCAGGAGCGGGTCTGTACTGGTCAGCAGGGGTTCGGCAGGGCGGTCAGGCGAATCCAGCACACGGTGAAGGCTTCGGCCCAGAGCCAGCTGGCGGGGATCTTCAAGATGCGGCGGCGGGCGTGGGCGACGAGGCGGGCCGGGAGGTGCCAGAGTCGGTAGCGCAGGGTGTCCGGCTCGGCGGCTGCGAGGTCGGGATCGTCGGCCAGACCGAGCAACCTGGTCCAGGCGTGCAGGTCGGCGGCGATGTTCGCGGCCAGGACCCAGCCGACGTTGACGTTCCAGGTCTGCGAGGGCAGCCGGGTCAGTCCCATGGCCTTGCCGGTGCGCACCGAGTGCTCGGCGGCGCCGCCGCGTGCACGATAGAGCACATCAAGGAACCAGCCGTGGTGGGAGCCGGGAACCTCGGCCAAGGCGATGACGTTGGTGGCGCAGATCTGGTAGCGCCAGCCGGTCGTCTTCTCGAAGTCGGTGAGCTTGCGCTCGTGACGTTTTGACGGCTTGGAGCGGCGCACGATCAGGCGCACACCCGACGGCCAGTCGGCGAGCCGGCTGTCCAGTCCGGTGAGCTCGGCGACCTGCGCCGCCTGTTGGACCTCGCCGTCCTGGTCGACCGCCGGGCTCCAGGCGTGCGCGGGCAGCGCGGCGATCGCCGCCTCGTCCTCTGGCGTGTGCTTCCAGCCGGTGACGAACAGCACGTCGCGCCGCGCCGACCACAGCGCGATCATCGCTTCCATCAGCTCATGACTCGCCCCGGCCCCGTCGATACGGATCAGGATCCGCCGGCGCCACCGGGCCGGGATCTGCGCGATCGCCTCGCTCAGGACAATCACATGATCGGCGGCGGTGTTTGCCCCGGCGTTGCGGGGCCGCAGCAGCATGGCCAGGGACTCGGCCGTGTTCTGACACCAAACGCCCAGCGGATGGAAACCCCATCCGCGCTTGAACGTGGCCGCCGCACCCTCCTTGTCCGAGTGCGCGGTGATCAGCGTGCCGTCGATGTCAACGACGATCCACCCGGTCGGCACCCGTCCGGCCACCACGACCCACGGGAACCCCTGCTCGCGCGCGGCCAGCAGGCCCCACACGCGGTCTCGCACCCTGGCCCTGGCCTTGGCGATCCGGGTCCGGATCCGGGCGTCGAGCTCATCCAGCGACCGGCGCACTGTCGAGTCCGACGGCGGCGCTCCGAACAAGCCGCGCTGATGCTCCAACAGCGCGATGTCCACCATCGACGTCGCTCCAAGCGCGATCGCCACTGCAAGCTGCACCAGCACCACGCCCCGGTCCCAGCCCGGCAGCCGGCCAGGCCGCGCCATCGCCGCCGATAACGCCCCGGTCAGCCTTGCCTTGTCTGCGCACTGGCGCAGCAGTGCCGCACCGGCGTGGCCGATCAACCCCTTCGCATCGGCGGCCACTGACAGCCGCCGAGCCCAACCGATACCCTGCACCCGAAAGGTGCTCCTGCTCTCCTGGCGGAAACGAACTCGACACTCGCATCCTTCCAGGGCAGGGGCACTTTTCTCTTCTCAGGACCCGAACTTACAGCTCAGCCGGTGAGTATCCGAGGTCAACCTCTGAGGTACTGCGGATGCTATTCCGATACCGCAGCGGTATCGGGCGCCCGTCCCAGCTTGCTGATGCGTCGTGCGATGTCGAGTGAGTGTTCGGCGAGGCTCTGTCGGTTCAGGAGATCGTGGGTGTGGAGCAGGTAGCTCACGGCCAGTGCCTCGTGGGCCAGCTGTTCGCGCTTTCGCTGGGATTCCCGGCGGACGGCTATCAGCCCAAGGGCAACCGCAGCGGTGCCGGCGACGGCGGGATGGCCGGCCAGCAGCGGGCCGCCAGCAAAGGCGGCGGCTGAGGGAAGCTGCGTCTTGATATTGACGGCAATTGTCGTGGTGTCCAGCTTGAGGTCTCGCAGATGACGGCGAAGGTCGGCCATGGGTTGTCTGAGACGGCGGGCGACGTCGTCTTCGAGGTAGCTCAGCAGTACCTGGTGGTCGCGGATGTCGGCCAGCGCGGCGGCGTCCTGGGCGATCTGGTCGACCAGGACGCCGAAGGCCAGAAACTCCGGTCCGAAGCGGCGGCGGATCTCGACGATTCGGCCGGCCGGGACCCGGTCCAGGTTGGCCGGGACGAGGAAGTCCAGGGCCAGCAGCGCCACGATCTCTCCGGTCACGGATGAGTCGGACGTCGGCTGCGGTCGGTCGAGGTCGTCGCCGAGCAGTACGTCGGCGATAACGTCAGTGTTCCAGTTCATCGTCGCCGCATAGGCGTCACTCTGGTCGGTGGTTGGGACGAGCTTGTTGGCACGTGCGAAGTCCTCGGCAAGGACGCTGCTGTAGATAGCGACGAGCGGCTCGCACATCACCAGCCATCGACGGTCGACCTCGTTTGACAGATCGACGCGTCCGTTCCTTGCGAGTCCGGCATCGACCAGGGCCGCAGCCAGTCCATGGTCGATCTGGCCCAGATGAACGGCGCTTCGCGGGTTGACGTCGCCGCCAGGAGCGAGGGTGGCGGAGCCCAAACCGTCGATGCGGTACCGTGCGCGCAGTTCAGGACCTCTGTCGGCGATGATGGCATGAAACATCGGCGCGACCGCGGCGACGGACGGGCCGGGCGGCTGGCGCTGGATCAGATGCAGCTCGCTCTCGAACCTCTTGATCGTCTCCGAATCCCGGGTCGCGTAGTCCTGGGGCGTCAATCGGATGATGCGAGGCCAGTACAGTGCCGCGACCTTCAGCCATCGGTCGTCGCGGACGTGGAAATACGGATAGTACAACCCATAACGGCGCGTCTGGTTCACGCGATGGTCTCGCACATCTGCCACCCTCGTTCCATGTCGGCGGTCAGAACAGCCGGCTTGTGATGTAGGCCCGCTGTTCGGCCGCGACAGCCTCGTATTCCGCAGCGTCGTGCGGGGCGCTGTGCGCATGCGCGTATTCGGCGCACAGGCGTGCACGGTGGGTCAGGATCAAGGCACGGAACAGGTCGCGCATGTCGCGATCAGCGCCTTCGTTCGAGGCGATGGCGGTCAGGTGGTCCCTGTTGCTGTTGAGCATGACCGCGCGCACGACGAGCGCCGCACTCTCGCCACTAACGTGCCTCTGCTCGGCGACAGCCAGAAGCTGCAGGTGGGCTCCGCGCAGAAGGACTTCGCGCTCCTCCGGGTAGTCGGACAGCTTCTCGATGGGGACCGCACAGATCGAAGTGACGACGCTGGACGGATACTCGGCTCGGTAGTACCCCAGCAGTTCGGGATCCAGGCCGTGGACGTCGATCTCCCATACCAAGGGACGCGAGCCCGGGTGCCGGGCCGCCTGCTCGTCAGCGAACCGCAGTGCATGGTCACGGACAGCGGTGGCCGACGCCATCGACAACGGAATCGCCACATAGCGCTCGGCGATGGGACCGTGCACTACCTGATGGAACGACTCGAGTTCGGTGGGCGTCACGCACATGCCGCGATATACGGTGCCCTCGTACCCGTCGGCTTCCGGTTCGCGAAGCCGGTAGTTGTATAGATCGATGGTGAGGAGCTCGACCAGGAACGCCGCCGCTCGAAGCCGAATCGAGTCGCGCGCCAGATCGTCGCTTCGCAAAGCCGCGTTGATGACGCTGTAGATCCGCTGGTATCCGTCCTCCGACGTGTACAACTGGATCGCGCTGAAGTCGTCGCCGCGGTCCGTCGACCCGTCGAGCCAGGCCTTCCGGCTCGACAGCAATGCCTCCATCCGACGGCGGTCGGCATCATCGAACGCTCCGACGGCTTGCTCGGCTGCCTCGTCGGCCGCGGTGCTGAGCACGGCACGCAGCTCCTGCATGAATTCCTCGTAGCGGTGCCAGTCTGTGCGGATCTGGTTGATGGCCCGGCGCACCTCGTCCATTCGGCCGTAGGCTTCGGTGCTGGAGTAGAAAGGTCGCAGACCGTTGATCGACCCGCTCACCAACCCCGACCGGATGTCCGACCAGTCAGCGAAGCGCCGCAGCCGCGCGTCAGCCTCCACGACGCCTCCTCATTGTGACCGGTCGCGGGCCATCCGGCCGACGGCCCCGGCCGGGTGGATCCGCGCGACATCGGCGATCGTCCAGCCCCGCCGCCGACTCAGCTCGGCGGCGATGGCGTCGCCGATCGCCACGGCTACCGCGCTGCTGGCGGTGGGCACCGCGTTGAGCGGGCAAGCCTCGACGGACACCGAGGTGTCGATCACGACGGTCGCGGCCCCGGCCAGCCCGGAGTCCGGGCCTCCGGTGAACGCGATCACCGGCAGTCCGTCCCGGGCGAGTCCGCGAGCCACCGCGACGGTGTCCTCGGTTCGGCCGCTGTTGCTCACGCACACGGCGACATCGCCGTCCCGGACGATGCCAAGTCCGCCGTGCAGCGCCGTGGAAGCCGGGACGAACACTGCCGGGGTCCCGTAAGTCGTGAGTGTCGCGGCCAGTTTCGCGGCGACCAGGCCCGAGACTCCCGTGCCGGTCACGGTCACCAAGCGGGTGCACGCCTGCAGGATCTGAAGCGCCGCTTCGAGGGCGACCGGGTTCAGACGCTCCGCCGCCCGCTCGATGGCCTGGGCCTCGAAGCGCATCCATTGGAGAATCGATTCCACTGACTCATTCGACGCCCCCACCGTTCGCGAGATGCCCACTGTGGTCATGTCAGGCCTTTGGCGGTGGCGTCCAGGTCTCTCAAACGGATCAGCAGATCGGGGAGCGCGTCCAGCGCAAGGCAGTTGGAGCCGTCGCTCAGCGCGCGGGGAGGATCTTCATGGACCTCCATGAACAGGCCTGCGACTCCGACCGCGACCGCTGCCTTGGCCAGGGGAGCGATGAACCGCGGCTGCCCGCCGGTGCTCGACCCGGCGGCACCGGGCAGCTGGATGCTGTGCGTGGCGTCGAAGACCACCGGAACCCCGGCGTCATGGATCTGGACCAGCGACCGATAGTCGACGACGAGGTTCTGATACCCGAAGCAGAAGCCCCGCTCGGTGAGCATGATGGCGTCGTTGCCGCTCGAACGGGCCTTGTCCACCAGGGGCACCACCTCGGACGGCGAGATGAACTGGCCCTTCTTGATGTTCACGGGCTTGCCGGCGCCGCAGACCGCCAGAATGAAGTCGGTTTGCCGGCACAGGAATGCCGGAGTCTGCAACACGTCCGCCACCTCGGCGACCTGCGGAACGTCGTCCCGCTCGTGGACATCGGTGAGGACGGAAACGCCCACCTGTTTCTTCACCTCCGCGAGGATTTCCAAGCCCGCGTCCAGACCGGGGCCTCGAAAGGACTGGACCGAGGTCCTATTGGCCTTGTCATAGGAAGACTTGAAGATGTAGGGGATTCCGACCCGTTGCGCGATCTCAGCGATACGTTCGGCATGTCGTAGCGCGGAATCCCGGTTCTCGATGACGCAAGGCCCGGCGATCAAGGCGAACGGCAGTCCCGAGCCGATTGTCTGATCTCCGACCTTCACCGTTCGCTGACCAGTCGGCGCGGGATTCACAGGTGTCTCCTAACTAGGATGACGTATGCGTTGAAGGGTTTTCCCGAAGTCCTGGAAGAGCCGATGCGAGAGGTATTCCGGCGACCTTCGGCGGTACACTGACGCAGACGGTCCGAAGGAAGGACCGGCGTGTACGCGGCGGCGCCGCCGGGTCGATGAACCGCACAAACGACGACTCACCGCCGTGTGCTCCCCTCCTGTGGTCCATCTGTTCGCCGAACCAGTACAGCCACCTGCGACGGCTCGCTGAGCGGGCAGCGAACGCGAGCGAAAGGTCGCCATGCCGGACGTCCCCGAAGTGCCGTTTCGCCTCCGCACGGTCGATCACGCCGAGAAGACCGGCGAAAGCATCGAGTGTGTCCGATGACACGGGGTCGGCGGGGTCCGGCCGACCTGCCACCGGGGCCGGCCACCGAACTTGTATCCCTGCTACGGCAGCTCCAAAGCCTCAAGCCACGTACCCTCAAGCAGATCTCGGCGGCCAGCGGCATAGCGATCGGCCACGTCAGCGAGGTCTTGAACGGTTGGAAGGCCCCCAGCCCGGATGCGGCTGAAGCCCTCGCGACGGCATTGGGCGCCGACGACCGCACCGCGGCAAAAGCCCGCGACCTCGCCGATGACCTGGCGGAGCTCAACCGGTACACCCGGGCCAAACAACGGGGTACCGCGCCTGCCGGCACGTCCGCGGAAGCCCGGCCGGCAGGCGTGCCGGAGGCACGGTTCGACGTACCGCCACCGCCTAGCCGCTTCATCGGCCGCGAAGCCGAGGTGGCTGCGATGCAGGCCGCGATCCACGGCTCGAAGACCCTCCACCGCGCGCCGGTGGTGCAGATCTTCGGCCCCGTCGGCATCGGCAAGACGGCGCTCGCCTCGATCGTCGCCCACGAGTTGCGCTCGGAATATCCTGACGGCTGCGTGTTCGTGGACTTCGGCTTGCTGGGCGACGTGTCGGCCGCTCATGCGCGCCTGCTGAGCCGGTTCGGCTTCACCGCGGACATGCTGCCGGCGGAGCCCGCCGAACTGAGGGCGCTGTACCTGTCCTACCTCTACCGCAGATCGGTCCTGATCGTCGCCGACAACGTCGTAGCCCCGGAACAGGTCCTGGCCCTGGTGCCCGCCTCGCCTTCATGTGCGGTGGTGACCACCGGCCGGCGATTCCTCGACCACATCGACGAAGTATGTGCGATCGATCTCGGTCCGCTTACCGATGACGAGTCGCAGGCCCTGCTCACTGTGCTCATCGGAGCGACGAACGCGGAGACGGTCGAGGCTGCGAGCAGCAGTGCGGGCGTCCCGGCGGCAATCCGGGCCACGGCCGCCGGGCTTCGCGGACCCGGACACGGACCCAGAGAGCCGGTCAAGCCTCCCGAGCCGGCAGAAACCGGGGCGGCCGAAGCGAGACTACTCCCGTTCCCACCCGCTGGCCTGTCCATGGAACCCATCCCTGACACGATCACGTATCTCACCCCTCTGCGACGCTCTCGGAGCGCCGGTGTCAGGAACATAGGAATCGTCACTGGATACCTCCGTCGCGTCCACGACGTCGACATATGGGTCAACTCCGAGAACACCGACATGCGGATGTCCCGGTTCGACGACTACACCATTTCGGCGATCATCCGCTACGACGGTGCGGTCCGGGACGCGGCCGGACGCGTCATCGAGGACACCATCGCGGACGAACTCGCGCTGAAGGCCGGCCAAGGCCCGGTGGCCGCCGGAACGGCGATTTTGACCGGGTCCGGCGCGCTCGCCGCCTCCCACAACGTGCGCGCGATCGTCCACGTTGCGGCGGTCTACGGGGAACCGGGCGCGGGCTACCGCCAGGTTCGCGATGTCGGTCGCTGCGTGACCGGCGCGCTGGCCGAGATTGACCGGTCGCTCGAGCGACCCAGGGAGGTCAGTGTCCTGTTCCCGATGCTGGGCACCGGCCAGGGCGGTGGCAGCATCGAGCGCACTGCGGCGGTGCTGGTCGGCACCGCCGCCGAATACCTCGCATCGGTTCCCGTGACCCGGATCGGCACCGTGTGGTTCCTGGCGCACGTCCACCGGGAACTGACGGCCCTGCACGCCGCCGTCGACGCCCACCCCCTGTTGAAAGGCGGCTGAGACGATGCCTCGGATATCCCGGGTCACGAGCGTCGAGGTCGTCGGCTTCCTACCGACGCGATCCGTGGAATCCCGACAGCATCCCTTCAACGCAGCCGCTTTCCTGAGCCGCAACAAGATCTCCGGCGCGCGCGACAAGCCGGGTGGCGACCTTGAGGTCACGCTCAACCAGGTCGACAACCTCCTCAAGGGCCGCACCCCCGCCCGGGATGTGCCGATGGCCGCACAGTTCTTGGTCGACTTCGACATCCTGGCGGCCCGCACGGCCCTGTACGGCGGTGACGTGACAGCTGTCGTGACAGACCTCGACAACACCGCGCGACTGCTTGCCCCGATCCACGAACGCGCCGCGGCGCAGCTGCTGGTGCTAGCCCAGGCCCTTCGCCGCTCGGCCGGAATCCTGCGCCTTGCTCCTCACCAGCTTCCCGAGCAGGTAATCCTCCGGCTCAACGGTGAAAGCGGCCATCTGCTGCGCCGCCTGGTGACCCGCGCCGAGCATTACAAGACCGGTCTTTGGATGCGCCCGATGACGCCAGCGGCTCGGAGCCCACACGAGATCGTCAAGCATCTGCAGGGGAACGCATCAGATACCTGTTTCGCTCCGGACGGCCGGCTCCTGATCGTGGACAACCAGCGTTTGCTGGAGGTCCTGGATCTCGCCGGAGGCAGACCACGGCAGCCTTTCCGCCTCGGTGCGATCGAGCCGACTTCTCTGGCCTGTGACGGTACCTACGCGGCGATCGCGACGAGGGACGGCACCATCCGGATCGTCGAACTGGCCCGCGGCCAGCGTCCGCCGCTGGTGCCCTCCGGGCCCGGCGCCGCCCTCGCCGTCGCCTTCGTCCGGCCGGGAATCCTGGTCTCGGCCAACACCCGTGGCCGGCTGACATCCTGGGATGTCGCGGCCGGAGCCGAGATCGGCCGTATCGACATCGGCGACCGCACCATCTCGGCGCTGCTTCCTCTGGACGGGGACCGGATCCTGCTCGGCACCGACCCGGAAACCAGCACCAGTCCAGGGCATGCCCTGCAGATCTGGAACCTGTCGGCGGGCCGCAGGGAGGCGACGTTCGGCAGTCACGACTGGCCGGTGACAGCGCTCGCCCGCGCCGCTGAAGGCGGCGACGCCGGCTCTGGCGGTGCCACCGGCGCCGCGCCCGACCTCGTGGTCGCGGCCGCGAACGATCAGCTGTCTGCCTGGCGCCTGGACGATCTGAGCTGTGCGTGGCGGGCCACCCGCGAGCACGTCGCATTCCACTCGGTGCGTTGCCTCCCCGGACGCGCCGTGGTCGGCGACGGCATCGGAGCGCTGAGACTGTTCGACATCCACGACGGCCGCGAGCTGCGCCGCCTGGCGCCGCACAGCGGTCTGATCCCGGCGATCGCGTCCGATCCGGAGCGGCGGCGGCTCGCCACCGTCTCGTACGACCAGAGTGTGCGCGTGTGGGATACCTCCGCTTTGGAAGCCGCCGCGCCGATGAGGCACCAGCAGGAGGTGACAACGCTCGCGCTCACGGCGGATCGGGCTCACGTGCTCAGCGCGGGCAAGGATGGACGCGTTCTGACATGGGACGCGGAAACCGGGGAATTCGAGGGGGAGCTCGGCGGCCACGCGGGGTGGGTGAGCCGGATCGTGCCAATGCCGGGTGCGGCAGCGGTATCCGCAGGCTGGGACGGAATGATCCGTTTCTGGGACCTTCGCCAAGCGGGCTGCTCCGCCGCGGTGAGATCGGATGATCCGCAGCTGACACAGCTCGCGGTCACTGCGGACGGGACGTCGGCGGTGACCGCAGGGGCCAAGGGCGTCATCCGAATCTGGGACCTAGTGCAGCGCCGCGTTGATTCTTCGGGGGTTTGATCAGGCTGTCGGTTCGCCGAGGTAGAGCCCGGCAGCGCAGTCGAGGGCGGCTTCCGGGG
>NZ_JBGCCP010000077.1:0-11606 GCF_041262705.1 Catenulispora sp. MAP12-49
GCAGGAAGTCTGCCGCACGCAGGAGCCCCCGCTGCTGCAGATCGGCTCCCTCTCCGCGGCCGGCTACGCGCACCAGGTGGCCTGCCACTTCCCGGTAGAGCACTGATTCCGGTACAGCGCTGAGCGCCGTCTCGGCCAGAAGCCGACGCCGGAGTCGGTGCCGGCTGTCCACCACGTCCACCACGTCCACCACGCTTCCTCAACGCTACGGAGCTTCACCATGACCATGCCCGCGTTCGGCACGCCCGATCGCCTCGATCCGGCGACGCTGGAGCTGCACCACCGTGCGGTGGTCGCCGACACCCACAACGACCTGCTGTGTTCGGTGGTCCTACGGCCGGTGGCGAAGTGGTCTGACTACTTCCGCGCGCAGTGGCTGCCCCAGCTGCGGGCCGGCGGTGTGGACATCCAGGTGCTGCCGGTCTTCATCGACGACACGTTCCGGCCCGAGGGAGCGTTGCGCGAGACACTGCGCATGATCGAGGCGGCGCACCGGATCGCCGAGGGCAACGCCGATGAGGTCAGCCTGTGCCTGGACGGCGCTGACATCGACCGCGCGCTGGAGGCTGGGAAGATCGCGCTGGTCCTGGCCTTGGAAAGCGCGCCCGGTATCGACGCCGATGTCGAACTGTTCACCACGTTGTACCGGCTCGGCGTCCGGATCGCCTCGCTGGCGCACTTCGGCCGCACGCCGCTGGCTGACGGCTCGGCGGAGGACGCCGCGGGCAGCCGGCTGACCGCCGCCGGGGTGGAGGCGCTGGCCGAGATGGAACGCCTGGGCATGCTCTTCGACGTCTCGCATCTCGGCGCGGCCGGTGTGGATCACGTCCTGGAGCTGGCGACCCGGCCGATCATGGCCACGCACTCCTCGGCGCGTGCCCTGTGCGACCACCACCGCAACCTCACCGACGCGCGACTGGCGGCCATCGCGGACGGCGGCGGGGTGGTGTGCGTGAACTTCTTCCCGGGGTTCGTGGACGCGCACGAGCCGTCGATCTCCCGGCTCGTCGACCACATCGAGCACATCGGGAAGGTCGCCGGCACGGCCCATGTCGGTATCGGCCCGGACTTCGTGCTCGAAATGCTGCTCGACGTGGTCCCGGGCGGGGTCGACGTCGGGCCGGTGGGCGGCTGCGACCCGTTCGCCACCCTGCCGGGTCTGGCCGGACCCGCCGGTCTGCCGCTGCTCACCGCCGAACTGCTCGCGCGCGGCCTGGATGAGGTGGTCGTGGCCGCGACGCTGGGCGGCAACGTGCTGCGCCTGTTCCGGGCCGAGCTGGGTGTGCCCGCCGACCGCCGTGGGGCCGCCGCGTGACCAGCACAGCGCCGATGCCCATGCCCCCGGCACCCGCCCTGATCGCCAAGGCGCACGCCCAGGCCGAGGCGGCCGCCCGCGCCGCGGCGGTCACCATCAGGGAACTGACCGGCCCGAAGGAGCACGGTGCGGCCGCTGAGCTCTTCAGCCGGGTCTGGGCACTTGAGCCGGGGCAGAGCCTGATGCCCACAGGCCTGCTGCGGGTGATGGCATACGAAGGCTGCTACGTCGCCGGCGTCTTCGACGACAAGAACGGCGACCGCATGATCGGTGCCGCCACGGCGTTTCTCGCCTCGGACGGGGAGTCGGGAGGCGGCATCCACCTGCACTCGCACCTCACCGCGATGCTGCCCGAGGCCGATGGCCGGCACGCCGGCTTCGCGCTCAAGCTCCACCAGCGCGCCTGGGCCTTGGGCTGCGGCCTGCGCCGCATCACCTGGACGTTCGACCCGCTGGTGCGTGCGAACGCGTACTTCAACATGGCCAAACTCGGTGCGGACGCGACCGACTATCTCGTCGACTTCTACGGCGACATGCCTGACGGAGTCAACGTGGGGCAGGGCAGCGATCGGATCCTGATGAGCTGGGCACTCGACTCGGCGCGTGCGGACGTCGCGGCGAACGGTACGCGTATCGAGCCGCGGAACGAAGAATCTCTGCTCGCCGCCAACAGGGTCCTGCTCTCCGGGATCGCGCCAGGCATGATGCCCGACCCGGGCCCGCCATCGGACCTCGGCGGTGCTCTGCTGTGTGCGACGCCCGCGGCCATCCAGACCCTGCGGCGTGAGGCACCCGAGCTGGCGCGTAGCTGGCGGTTCGCGCTACGCGGTGCGCTGACGGAAGCCATGGGACGCGATTACCGCATCACGGGCTTCACCCGATCGGGCTGGTACCTGCTGGAACGACACGAGGAGAAGAGTCGCCGATGAAGATTTCCGGAGTCGAGCTGCGGCGCCTGACCATGCCGCTGCGCAGCCCGTTCGAGACGTCGTTCGGCGTGGCCACCGAACGCGACGTCCTGCTGATCCGTGTCGTCACCGAGGAAGCCGACGGCTGGGGCGAATGCACCGCGACGAGTGACCCGGTGTACTCCTCGGAGTACACCCAGGGCGCCCACGACGTGATCACCCGCTACTTCCTGCCCAAACTCGCCGCCGCGCCGCGGGTCACCTCGGCGCTGGTGGCCGAGATCCTGGCGCCGTTCAACGGCCATCCGATCGCCAAGGCGGCGGTGGAGGCCGCGGTCCTGGACGCCGAACTGCGCGCGGCCGGCACTTCCTTCGGCGACCACCTCGGCGCCGTTCGCACCTCGGTGCCGGTCGGCGTGTCGGTGGGGATCATGCCGAGTGTCGCAGAGCTCGTCGACGCCGTCGGAGGCTACCTCGACGACGGCTACCGTCGGGTGAAGCTGAAGATCAAGCCGGGCTGGGACCTGGAGCCGGTGCGGGCCGTGCGCGAAGCCTTCGGCGACGCCCTGCTACTGCAGGTCGACGCCAACACCGCCTACACCCTCGGCGACGCCCAGCGCCTGGCCGCCCTGGACCCCTTCGACCTGCTGCTGATCGAACAGCCGCTGCCGGAGGACGACCTGCGCGGGCACGCCGCGCTGGCCCGCCTCGTGCGCACCCCGATCTGCCTGGACGAGTCCATCGTCTCGGCCCGCTCGGCCGCCGACGCCATCGCACTGCGGGCCTGCCGGATCGTCAACATCAAACCGGCACGCGTCGGCGGCTACCTGGAGGCCCGGCGGGTGCACGACGTGTGCGCCGCGCACGGCGTGCCGGTGTGGTGCGGCGGCATGCTGGAGACCGGCATCGGCCGGGCGGCGAACGTCGCGCTGGCGGCCCTGCCGAACTTCACCCTCCCCGGCGACATCAGCGCCTCCGAACGCTACTTCGCCCGCGACATCACCGAGCCCTTCGTCCTGCGCGACGGCGGCCTGGACGTGCCGACCGGCCCAGGCCTCGGCGTCACGCCAGATCCTGTCCTTCTCGATGAGTTCACCACGGCCAGAGATTGGATCGATTTCCGATAAGCCCGCAACGAATCTGAGCACCCCCTCTATGAGCAACCCCGCGCCGATCGGACAGCGCGACGACCCCGAGATGCCTCGCTATGGAGGCATTGCGACGTATGCGCTGCTGCCGCGCCTCGAAGAAGTCGGCCATGCTGATGTGGCCGTCCTCGGTGTTCCCTTCGACAGCGGCACGAGCTTTCGGCCCGGGGCCCGATTCGGGCCCGCGCATATTCGCGAGAATTCTCGACAACTGCATCCCCGTCATCAGTTCCTGGATGTCTATCCGTTCAGCTGCCAACAAGTCGCCGATGCAGGCGATGTCGCGATCGGCCCGTACGACATACACCGCGCGGTCGCGAAGACCGAGACGGCCGCGCGGCACCTCGCGGAAGCGGGAACCCGCATCGTGGCCCTCGGCGGTGATCACACGATCGCACTGCCCCTGCTGAGAGCAGCCGCCGCGGCCCACGGCCCTCTTGCGGTCCTCCACTTCGACGCACACCTGGACACCTGGGACACCTGCCATGGCGAGAGTGTGTGGCACGGCTCGCCGTTCAGACGCGCCGCCGAAGAAGGAACCATCGACCTGGACCATTGCCAGCACGTCGGAACGCGCGGCGGCGTCTACGACCCGGGCGAATCGGCCGAAGACCGGAGAGCGGGGTTCGAGCGGATCGACAGTCAAGACTTCGAGGACCGGTCGATCAGCGACATCGTCGCGCAGATCCGACGACGGCTCGGAAACAGGCCTGTCTATGTGTCCGTGGACATCGACGTATTGGATCCGGCCCATGCCCCTGCCACCGGGACTCCGGAAGTCGGCGGACTGACGACTCGGGAACTCTTCGGCACACTCAGGGGTCTGTCGGGTCTGAACATCGTCGGGTGTGACATCGTCGAGGTCGCACCCGCCTACGACCACGCCGACATCACCGGCCTCGTCGCGGCACACGCGGCTTGGGAACTGATTTCGCTGATCGCCCTCGGCAAGCACAAGGCTCCTTCGTCGGCGACCGGTTGACCGGATGGCCCGGCGACCGGTTGACCGGTTGGCTGGTCGGCGAGTCACAGACCGTGTGTGGCGTGCAGGGCGAGTATGGCGTCGAGGTCTTGGGCCGGGCGGCGGGCGGCGATGTAGCCGTCGGGGCGGATGAGGACGAGTTCGTCGTCGGTGATCTGGTAGGCGCGGCGGGCGTGGCCGTCGGTGTCGATCACGGTGTCGGGACCGGTGGCGGTGGGGTCTATCGTCACTTGGAAGGCGCGCAGGCCGTGAGGCGGGGTCGGAAGTGCGGCCGTGGTTCCGAAGGAGAGCAGGGTCCAGTGCGGGCCGCGCATGAGGTCGAACAGGCGGGTGGGCCGGCCGGTGGTGGCGTCGTGGCAGGGGGCGTCGGGGGCGCGGCCTCCGGCGCCGGGGCCGTGGGTCAGTGGGCTGTCGGGGTAGGTGATGTTCAGGCCGGTGGTGTGTTCGTCGGTCAGTCCCTGCTGGGCGGATGGTCCGTTGTTCTGGCCGGTGGCGCGCATGACTTGGCCGAGTCGGGCGGTGCTGTCGTCCAGGACGTCGCGGGCGACGGGGCGGCGCTCGGCCTCGTAGGTGTCGAGCAGGGCGGGGTCGGCGCCGGTGAGGACGGCCGCGAGTTTCCAGCCGAGGTTGTAGCCGTCCTGGATGCCGGTGTTCATGCCTTGGCCGCCGGCGGGGGAGTGGATGTGGGCCGCGTCGCCGGCGATGAAGATCCGTCCGATCCGGTAGCGGTCGGCCAGGACCACGTTGATCTTGTAGAGGGAGAGCCATTCGACGTCTTCGATCTGCACGTCGGGCAGGCCGGCGCGGTCGGCGAAGATGCGGCGGAACAGCTCCAGGGACGGTGTCTCGGGTTCGACCACGTCGGCGGGGATGGCTGCCTGGAACTGCCACAGGTCGGTGCCGGGCAGCGGGAACAGGGACAGCAGGCCGTCTTTGCCGGTCCACAGGTGCTGGCAGTGGCGTGACAGGCCGCTGATTCGCACGTCGCCCAGGTGCCAGCGCTGGTCGGTCAGGGAGGTGCCGTGCAGTTCGATGCCGGTCAGTGTGCGTACGGTGCTGCGGCCGCCGTCGGCGCCCACGGCGTAGCGGGCGTGGATGGTGTGCTGCCCTGCCGCGGTCTCGACGGTGGCGGTGACGCCGTCGGTGTCCTGCTGGAGCGCGGTCACTTCGGCTCCGGCGTGGATGGTCCCGCCGAGTGCGGCCAGGCGGTCGCGCAGGATCTGCTCGAACTTCGGCTGGGAGAGCCAGACCGGCGGGTAGGGGGCGTCCGGGGTGGACTCGCCGCCGGCCAGTTCCACGGCTTCGGAGACCACCCGGTCGCGGTCGTAGTGGCGGGTGGGGATGTTCGTCAGGCCCTGGGTGAGGACGTGTTCGATCACGCCGAGGTCGTCGGCGACCTCCAGGGTGCGCGGCTGGATGGTCTTGGCCCGGGAGGCGGTGCTCGGCTGCGGGGCCCGTTCCAGGACGTGGCAGTTCACGCCGCGGCGGGTCAGGTCGCAGGCGAGGGCCAGGCCGGTGGGGCCGGCGCCGATGATCAGGACGTCGGTGGTGGTCTCGGTCGCGGTGGGCGCGGTCATGATTCTAGTTACCTACCTTAGGTATCTTATTTGGCGGCAGAAAGGGCCGCCGTGGGGAACCGGGGATGTGGCGATAGTATACCTACGCTAGGTATCTATCAAGGGAGAGGCCATGGAACCGACCGCCGACGCGACCGCGCAGCTGCTGCCGCACCTGCTCCAGCTCAGGAATCTGCTCAACCGCGGGGCGCTCTACGAGCAGGCCGCCGAGGCCGCGCAGGTGACCCTGGACCGCCCCGCCATGACCATCCTCGTCATCCTCGACGCCGCGAAGAGCCCTCTGCGCGTGGGGGAGATCGCCGCCCGCATGCAGGTCGTCGGGCCCCACGTCACCCGCCAGCTCAACACCCTGGAAAAGCGCAGGATGATCAAGCGCGTCCCCGACCCCGAGGACCAGCGTGCCCGCCTGATCGCCCTCACCCCCGCCGCCGAGCGGCTCGTCGAGCGCTACACCACCGTCGTCAACGGCTGGTTCGCCGCCGCCCTCACCGACTGGCCCGCCGGCGACCGTGTCGAACTCCTGCGCCTGATCGGCCGCCTGACCACCGACCTCACCGCCCAACTCGACGCCGTCGCCCGCGACAGCGCCCTGGCAGAAGACGAACTCTGATCATTCCGGGAGACTGGCGGGCCGTGTGGGACTGTGTCGGGCCTTCAGCGGCGGTTATTCTCGTAGGGTGTCAAAGGTCTTGACACCTGGTGAGAGCAGCTTCGGGAGAGTTGTGGCGGGACCGGGCAACGGCCGGGGCGATCTTGTGGAGGTCGCCGCACTACATGGGACGGGGCTGTCGGCAGTGCCTGATGCGGGAATGAACCGGTTCGCACGGTTGGTGGCCTCGGTGCTCGGAGCGCCGGTGGGGCTGGTCTCGCTGGTGGATCCCGATGGGGAAACCCTGCCCGGGATGATCGGGCTGGGCGAGCCGTGGGTGTCGGAGCGGCGGTTGCCCTTGTCGCACGGGCTGGGTCGGCTCGTGGTCGCCGACGGCGGGCCCGTGGTGCTTGAGGATGCCCGAGTCGATCCCGGCATCCGGGACAGCGGGGTGGTCCGGGATCTGGGCGTGGTCGGGGTGGCCGGGTGGCCGCTGACCGATGATGAGGGCCAGGTGCTGGGGGCGCTGTGCGCGATCGACACCCGTCCGCGGGTGTGGTCGGGCCGGGAGCTGGACCTGCTGGAGGACCTGGCGGCGGCGTGTTCGGCGGAGTTGCGGCTGCGGATCGTCTCGGGCCGGCTGGAGCGGACGGCTGAGGCTGAGGCGGTGGCGCGGGGCCGGGCCGACGTGCTGGCCGAGGGTCTGCGAACCACTTTGGGCCGCTCGCAGTTGCTGCTGGTCGCCGCGGACGCGCTCGCCGACACCTCCGGTCTGGACCAGGTGCGCCAGCAGCTTCGGGACCTGGTCACCAGTGATCTGAAACCGGCCTATGTGGGCTTGGTGCTCGCCGAAGCCGGGGAGCGGATGCGACGGGTGATCGACCCGGTCGCCGGCGAGGCGGTGGAGGCCGACTTCGAGCGCTTCCGGCTGGAGGACGGCTGGCCCAGTGCGCAGGCTGCGCGGACGAACCGGACGGTTGTCGTGAACGGCCTGGCCGAGTTGGAGCGCGACTATAGTCCCCAGGCCGCTGACGCATTCTCACGTCTGGGGTTGGCGTGCATGGTGTGTGTCCCGCTGCGCGCTGCCGCCGCCGTGCCCTTGGGCGTGTTGGTGCTGGGCTGGGACCAGCCCCACGAGATCGACGTGGTGGAGCGGGCTGTGCTGACGGCGCTGGCCGGGTTCACCGCCCGTGCGGTGGAGCGTGCGCTGTACCTGGACAGCCGGGTCAGCGCGGCGCGGATGTTACAGGAGGCGATGCTCACCGACCTGCCCGTGGTGCCGGGCCTGGAGCTGGCCGGCCTGTATCGGCCATCGGCGGCCGGGGACCTGGTCGGCGGCGACTGGTACGACGCCTATGTGCTGCCTTCGTCGGAACCCCGGGACCCGGGTGGTGCGGCGCCCGCCACGCTGGCGGTGTCGGTCGGCGACATCACCGGCCACGACATGCACGCCGCCACGGTCATGGGCCAGGTCCGCAGCATGCTGCGGCAAGCCGACCTCGACCATCCCGGCCAGGGCCCCGACGACGTGGTGGCCGCACTGGAGCGTGCCAACCTCGCCTTGAACCTCAAGGCGAGCGGTACTCTCATCCACGCCCACTTGCGCCCCTGCCCCACGCCGGACAACGGCGAGTGGGAGCTGACGTGGACCAACGGCGGTCACCCGCCCCCGCTGGTCATCCTGCCGGACGGCACCGTCCAGCGGCTGGACGAACACAATTGCCTGCTGCATCCCGCCATGACCGGCGTGCGGCGTACGGCGCAGAAGCTCCGCCTGTCGCAAGGCAGCCTGCTGTTGCTGTACACCGACGGATTGGTCGAGCGCCCCGGAGTCGACCTGTACGCCGCCATCGACGCTGTAGGGCAGGGGCTCACCGGACACGCAGAGCGCGGACTGAGCGAACTTCTCGTCGACCTCGCCGACCGCTTCGCCGGACCCGACCCCCGGGACGACATCGCGATGCTCGCTCTGCGCATCCCGGGGCGTCGCGGTTTGGAACCGCGCGATCCGGCCATGGTGAGGGGGCAGTGACGCTCCCTGTGAGAGCGTGACGCGCCCAACGAGAGAAGGCGTCCACCATGGACGAACGCTCCCGACGATCGGGCTTCGCCCATTTCGTCTCAGCACTCTTCGCCGTCATCGCGGTGATTCTGATCGTGCACATCCTCCTCGTCTTCGCCGACGCCTCGGCGACCTCCACGATCGTCAAGGACGTCGGCGACATGGCCGCCAAACTGGCCTGGGGCTTCAAGTCCTTGTTCACCTTCGACAGCGCGAAGCTCACCGTCTTCGTCGACTACGGCCTGGCCGCGCTGGCCTATCTGCTGGTCGGCGGCATCGTGGTGCGGTTGTTCCGCACAGCGGTCTAGGCCGGTGCGGGCATGTGGGGCGCGTTGGCCGCGCTTGCGTGCGGCGCTGTGATCGGCGGGCTGGGTACCTTGAACGCGGTCCTGGCCTACGCCAAGCGGCACCCCGGTCTGCTGATCCACGCCGCCTTCGAATACGGGCTCGATTAGCCCGGGAGCGAGGACGGCGCCAGGGCTGTGCCACGGCGGTGTGAGCCTTAGAGCCGGCTGCGGGAGGCGATGATGGGGAGATGAGGCACTTCGATCTGGTCGTGATCGGCAGCGGATCCGGCGACTCCGTCGTGGCGGGCCGTCCCCGGGAGTGGAAGGTCGCGCTCGTCGACGACGCGGCGGTCGGGTTCGGCGGCACCTGTCTGAACGTCGGCTGCATCCCGACGAAGATGTTCGTGTACACCGCGGACCTGGCCGAGATGGCCGGCGAGGCGAAGGCGTTCGGTCTGGACGTCCCGGCTCCCGCAGTGCGTTGGCAGGACATCAGGCGCCGTGTCTTCGACCGCGTCGACAGGCATTCGGCCGAGGGGCTGCACCGCCGCCGTGCGGGCGGCCCGGATCTCGCCCTGTTCGAAGGGGAGGCCCGCTTCACCGGCCCGAAGACGCTGCGGGTCGTCGGCGGTGAGACGATCAGCGCCGACCGGTTCGTCATCGCCGCCGGATCGCGGCCGATCGTTCCCGACGTGCCGGGTCTTGCGGATGCCGGATTCCTGACGAACGAGACCGTCATGCGTTTGGACAAGCTCCCGGAACGGATGGTCATCCTGGGAGCGGGCGCGATCGCGGCGGAGTTCGCGCACGTCTTCTCAGCCCTCGGCGTGCACATCACGGTGATCGCCCGATCCGGCGGCATGCTGATCCGGGAGGACGGGGACGTCTCGCAGCTGTTCAGCGACCTCGCGCGCCGGAAGTGGGATCTACGGGAGCGAAGGCAAGCCACCAGGGTCGAGCGCGACGGCGCGACCGTACGGGTTCACCTGCGCGGTCCCGGGGGCGCCGAGGTCGTCGAAGGCGACGAACTCCTCGTCGCCGTCGGACGGCGCTCCAATGCCGACCGGCTGAACCTGTCCGCAGCCGGTGTCGCGACGCATCCCGACGGCCGGATCGAGGTGGACCGCCGGCAACGGACGAACGTGCCCGGCATCTTCGCCCTCGGCGACGTGAGTTCGGAGTATCAGCTCAAGCACGTCGCCAACCACGAGGCCCGGGTGGTGGCGCACAACCTGGCGCGTCCCGACCTCCCGATCGAGGCCGACCACCGGTTCGTCCCGCACGCCGTGTTCACCTCGCCGCAGATCGCCTCGGTCGGGCTGACCGAACAGCGGGCCCGGGCCGACGGTGTTCCGTACGTGGTCGGGAGGCGCGATTACGCGGGGATCGCCTACGGCTGGGCGATGAACGACCCGGAGGGCTTCGCGAAGATCCTCGCCGATCCGCGGACCGGACGGCTGCTCGGCGCGCACATCATCGGCCCGCAGGCGTCGGTGCTGATCCAGCCGCTGATCCAGGCGATGAGTCTGGGGCAGGACGCCCTCAGCGTGGCGCGCGGCCAGTACTGGATCCACCCCGCGATGTCAGAGCTCGTGGAGAACGCTCTGCTCGATCTTGCCTTGTGAAGTGGCGAGGTGAAAGGAGCGTATGCTGGCCTTAAGCCCAAGTAGAGCTGTTGTCCCTTCGCGAACGGAGGGAGATCGGGGGTCTCGTAATGAGACCCGACACGAGTGACGTCATCGGCGCCCGCGCTATTCCCGTGACCGGTTATCGCCAGGTCACAACGCCTGAAAAGGAAAAGCGAGCACGGGACGTCCCCCCGCGGCCCTCGCCGTCCCCGCAACCCTCGCAGTCCCCGCAACCCCCGCAGTCCCCTCGATCGCCCCGCTCCGGCCGGGAGATGAGGCTGGACGAACGGCTCCGGCGGTTGCTCGGCCAGAAGCGGGGCCCGGACGCCGTCATGCTCACCGCGCTCTCCGTGGCTCTGCTCTGCGGTCTGATCGGCTTCGCCGTCCATTTCATGTGGATCTTCGCTGTCATCGTGATGGCGTTGGCCCTGGGTTTCGTCATCGCCGACAGTCGGCGTAACCGCATCGACATCGCCGATCAGCGGGACGAAGTGCAGAACGGCTGAACCGCCTCATTCACCAAGTGTTTTCTGTGCGCCGATCGGCGATCAGCGCCGACGACGTCCTGCCCTTCGAGGACGAAGAAGCCGCGTTCCAGCACTACGAGCTGCGGCAGCGGCAACGGTGAACAACTTCTCGCGTCACATCGAAGAGGACTGGAATGACCACTGTGGAGCTCACTATCCGCCCGGAGGAGATCCGGGAGGCGTTGGGGCGCTTTGTCGCTTCCTACGAAACGACGGCGGCACCGACAGACGAGGTCGGGGCGGTCACCGTGATCGGTGACGGCATCGCCAAGGTCGAGGGTCTGCCCTCGGCCATGACCAACGAGCTGCTGAAGTTCGAGGACGGCACCTTGGGCATCGCCCTGAACCTGGACGTCCGCGAGATCGGCGTGGTCGTGCTCGGCGACTATGAGCGAATCGCGGAGGGCCAGTCCGTTACGCGCACGGGTGAGATCTTGTCCACCCCGGTCGGTGACAAGTTCATGGGCCGGGTGGTGAACCCGCTGGGTGAGCCGATCGACGGCCTGGGCCCGATCGAGGCCGAGGGCACCCGCATCCTGGAGCTCCAGGCGCCGGGTGTCATGGCGCGCCAGTCGGTCAAGGA
>NZ_JBGCCP010000078.1:0-10899 GCF_041262705.1 Catenulispora sp. MAP12-49
ATCCGGCTTGACACCGCCCAGGCCGGGATGGTTCCCTCCGGGCGACGAAGCGGCGGGGAATCCGGGACAGAGGCGACCACAAGCAGCGTCCGCCGCCCGACTACGCGACCCCCACCCCCCGGAGCGAGGCCGCTCGCCGCGCAGGCGCCGCCGGAGGCGCCCTTGACTGTCGCCTTTGACTGCCGCTCTTGACCTTGACCTTCCATCCCTGAAGGCCGCAGGAGAGCCGACCACCACCCCAACCGCCGGGCCGCCGACGCGACCCACACTGCACCCCGGCCCCGCGCTCCGCTGCGGATCCCGCAAACCATGCGCGAAGCCGTCAGAAAACGCCTGTGCCTGTCAGCCCACGAACAAACCGCACCCAGCCGCCGAACCCAGCCCACCACCCCCACGCGGCTCAGTGGCCGCGGAAGGCCTCCTCCAACCACCAGGAGGCCTCGTCCGCGGCCACTTTCGCGTCCAGCAGCAGCGGCCGCTCCCGCGGTCCGGCCAGCCACGGCGCGACTGCCTTGAGGTCCTGCGGGGACCGGACGGTCGCGGCCTGGCAGCCGAAGCCGCGGGCGATGGCGGCGATGTCGGTGTCGGGGAAGGTGACCGTGGCCAGGTCGTCGCCGTGCGGCCCGAAGTGGTGCACCTCCGCGCCGTATGCCGCGTCGTTGTAGACGACGATGAGGAGTCCGATCTGCTCGCGGACCGCTGTCTCCAACTCCGTGATCGACATCAGCGCGCCGCCGTCGCCGAGAGCGGCGACGGTCAGGCGGTCGGGGCGGGCCAGGGCGGCGCCGATCGCGGTGGCCAGGCCCAGGCCGATGGACTGGTAGGCCTGCGTGAACACCAGGCCTTCGCCGTCGGGGACGTCCAGGTACATCACCGGGTAGCCCATGAAGTTCCCGGAGTCGACGGCGACGGTGCGCTCGACGGGAAGCAGGGTGTTGAGTTCTGTCGAGAGGGTGCGCGGGTCGATGCGGTCGGCCGTGGACCGGTCGGTGAAGGGGATCTGCGGCCAGCGCCCCTCGGTCTGGAGCAGTCGGGCGATCTCGCGCGAACGGTAGCCGCGCTTGGCGGGCACTCGGTCGGCGACCTGCCACGCGGTGTCCGTGGCGTCGCCGACGACCCCGAGGTCCACGCGCCGGTGCCGTCCCAGCGCGTCCTGCTCGGTGTCGACCTGCGCCACCTTGGCGTCGGGCGCGATGAGGGTGCCGTGGCGCAGCGTCCACATGTTCAGGCCGCAGCCCCAGCCGACGATCAGATCCGCGGCCCGGATCAGCTCGGCGGCCAGCGGCGTGGCGAACCCGCCGCTGACGTCGAGGTCGAACGGGTCGCCGCGGAACAGCCCGCGCGCGGCGGCGGACGTGGCGAGCAGCGCGCCGGCCCGCTCGGCCAGCGCGGCGAGCGCCTCGCCGGCGTCGGCCAGCCGCGCGCCGCGCCCGGCGATGAAGACCGGGCGCTCGGCCTCGTTAAGCAGCGCGGCCAGCGCAGCGATGTCGTCCTCGCGCGGGTGCACGGTCGTGCCGCCGGGCAGCAGCCCGAACCGGTTCCCGCCCTCGACCCGCTGCTGCTGCACGTCCAGCGGCAGGTTCAAGATGACGGTCCGGCGCTCGGACTGCGCGGTGGCCACGGCGGTCAGGGTGTCCGCGCGCGCCGACCTGGCGCTGTTGACCCGGCGCGGCAGGGCGCCGACGGCCCGGGCCAGCGCGTTCTGGTCGACCCAGAAGTTCGACAGCCGGGAGGTGGCCTCGGCGGCCAGGACCACCAGCGGCGTGCGGCTCTTCGCGGCCTCGGCGATGCCGGTCATGGCGTTGGTCAGGCCCGGGCCCTGGTGCACGGAGAGCACCCCGAGCCCGCCGCTGGCCCGCGCGTAGGCGTCGGCCATGGTGGCCGCGCCGCCCTCGTGCCGCGCGGCGACGAACCGCGCCCCGGCACCGACCAGGGCGTTGGTGACGTGGAAGTTGCCGCTGCCGACCACGCCGAAGACCACGTCGGCGCCAGCTTCGCGCAGGGTCTGGCCGACTTCGGAGGCGACGGTCTCTTCTGCGGGCATGGGTCCTCCGATCGCTCGGGACGCGGAGGGTTCCTACCCTCCGCGCGGCGCCTCACAACGATGGGTCAGGGTTCGGACGGGGAGCGCGCGGCGGGGGCGCGTGCCCCTGGTGCTTCTGGAGCCCGCTCCGCCGCAGTGTCCCCGCGGCCATGACCTCGCGACCGTGCCCCGCGACCGTGCCCCCGCAACCATGCCCCCGCCGCGTCACGCCTCCCGCTCGACCAGCGCCAGCACCCGCGCCGGGCTCCCGGAGCCCCGCACGATCCGCAGCGGCGCGGCGATCAGCACGGCGCCGCGCGCGGGCAGCCGGTCCAGGTTGCGCAGCTGCGTCAGGCCGTACTTCCCGGCGCCGAGCATGAAGGAGTGGCAGGGGAACGGCGGGTCGAAGCCGTGGGCGGCGCCGGCGTCGGTACCGACGGTCTCCACCCCGATGCCCCGCAGCGGCGTCTCCTCCGCGAGCCATTTCGCGCACTCGGCGGAGAAGCCGGGGCTGTGCGGACCGGTCTCGTTCGCGTTCAGGAACGCGGCCTGGTCGCCGGCGCGGGCGTCCCAGCCGGTGCGGTACAGCAGCCAGCCGCCCTCGGGCAGCGGGCCGTGCTTGGCCTCCCACTCCTGCACGTCCTCCACCTGCAGCAGGTGGTCGGGGTCGGAGGCGGCGCGGTCGGAGGCGTCCAGGACCACCGCGGGGCCGATCAGCCGGCGCGGCGCGACCTGCGAGACGTCCTCGCCGTCGCGGCCGGTGATCCAGTGCACCGGGGCGTCGAAGTGGGTCCCGACGTGCTCGCCGGTGACGATGTCGTTCCAGTACCAGGCGGGGCCGCGCTCGTCATAGCGGCTGATCTCGCGGAGGGAGAACTCGACCGTGTTGGTGAAGGGCTCGGGCAGGTGCAGGATCGGCGTCTCGTGCGACAGCGGCGCGGTGAGGTCGACCACCTCGATCGTCCCGGCGGCGACCGCCTCGGCCAGCTGGGCCAGCAGCGTCATATCTGGCACGGTACTCCCGGCACGACGGCTCGTCAGCCGCGCGACGGCGCCCTCTTTCGCGGTCCCGCGCGGATTCTGACGGATACTGAAGCGTATGAGTACAAGGCGGACGATTCTCCGGGGCGGCATCGCGGCGCTCGGCGCGGCACTGGGCGCGGCGGCGTGCGACTCCTCGCACGGCAACGCCGGGGGTGCGGCGACGAGTTCGCCGACCACCGGGGCGACGTCACCGACGTCACCGGCTTCGCCCGCATCGCCTGCTTCGCCGACGTCAGCGGCCACGGCAACGGCGTCAGGCTCCGCATCCCCGGCACCGGCGCCGTCCCCGACCGCCACCTCGACCGCGCCGTCGCCGACGGTCACCCCCGGCGGCCCGTCGTCCCCGGCCGCCTCGCCGAGCGTCCCGACTCCGGCCGCGCTGTGGACGCCGGGCCCGGGCGAGCTGAACCCCGACGTCAAAGCGGTGGCCGTCCAGCACATCGTGGCCGAGCTGAACCGCCCCGACCTGCTGGTGTACGACGCGCAGTACGGCGGCCTGCTCGACACCTCGGCGAGCGTCCTGGTCGTCACCAGCGTCGCCACCTACGACGTGCGCCTGGTGCAGGCGAGTCCGCAGTGGAAGGTGACGCAGGTGAACCCCTCGCAGCCGGGACCGCCGACCACGGCCCCCACCGCCGCCGCGAAGGCCCTGCTCGCCTCCTCCCGTGTGAGCCTGCCGCCGGCCGGCCTGGCCGACGTGCGCAGCGGCCAGGTGCACGACAGCGTCCTGAACGTGCTGCTGGAGCTGTCGCAGGAGCACGAGCTGATGGTGAGCGTGGTGCGCTCCGGCCACCCGATCTACGTCTTCGGCACCAACCGCCTGTCCGACCATCCGCGCGGCCGGGCGGTTGACGTCTGGCGCATTGACGGACACGCTGTCGTGGACCCCGCGACGCCGACCGCCCTCGTTGACAACCTCATGCGCCGGGCGGCCGCGCTCGGCTCGTACAACGTCGGCGGGCCCCGGCAGCTGTCGGGCCCGCAGTTCTTCAGCGACCCGACCCATCACGACCACGTGCACATGGGATTCACCACATGAGCCTGCTGACATCGCTGCGCGCCCAGGCCGGCGCGCTGGCCACGCTGGAACCGGACGTCCGCGACGACCGGCACGACGCTGTGCACAAAATGCGGGTCGCGGCCCGGACGCTGCGCGCGAACCTGCGGACGTTCCAGGACGTGCTGCCCGGCGAGAAGAAACGCCTGGCCCTGGTGGAGGAGCTGGGCTGGCTCGGCGACGCGCTCGGGCCCGCGCGCGAGGCCGAGGTGCTGGCCGAGCGGGTGCTGGACCTGCTGGAGCGCACGCCGCCGGAGTACGTCCAGGGCCCGGTGCGGGAGCGGGTCGGGGCGGTCTTCGCGCTGGAGCGGGAATCAGCACTCGGACTCGTGACCGAGGCCCTGGACTCGCCGCGCTATCGCAGGCTCCTGAAGAACCTCGAGGCGTACTTCGCATCGGCGAAGCCCGGCAAGGACCCCGACCTGTCGCACCTGCACCGGCGGGTCCGCAAGCGGATGCGCGCGGCACTGCCGATGCCGCACGGCGCCGAACGGGACACCGCGATGCACGACGCGCGCAAGGCCGCACGCCGGGCCCGCTACGCCGCCGACGCGCTGGGACTGCCGGGCGCCAAGCCGATCAAGGCGCTGCAGGACGTGCTCGGCGAGGAGCACGACCGGGTGGTCGCCGCCTCGGCGCTCACCGACCTGGCCGCCGGCGCGCACCAGGCCGGAGAGAACGCGTTCACCTACGGGGTGCTGATCGGGCTGGTGCGCTGCGATTCGCGGGACTTCGACAAGCGGGTGCGCAAGGCCTGGAAGGCTGCGAAGCCGAGCCTGAAGTAGCGCTCTGTATCCGATCGAAGACCTTCGGCAAACGCCCGGCGACGTGCATGGAACGTATCCGGCCCCTGATGGGTGAATCTTTGCATCAGGGCCCGATGTTCAGGGATTGCCCTGTAGCGAAGACCCCGAATCAGCGTCATGGTGTCGGTGACCACCTTCCCCACGACTGGAGGTTCCATGTCGACCCAGCGCCGCCTTGGCCTGTCCTGGACGAAACGCCTCGCCGTGGCCGTCGCCGCCACCGCGTCCGCCCTCACCGTCACCGTCATCGCCAGCCCCGCCGCCAACGCGACCGTGTACAGCTCGTGCAACGTCAGCGGCTGCGCCGCCGCGGCCTCGGCGAACTCGACCTGGCAGTCCATGAACTACCCGAGCTCGCGCGGCTGGTACGACTGGCCGAACGGCGAGTGCAACTACGCCGGCGGCACCTACTACAACGACGACGGCCAGCTGCCCGCCGGCGACAGCTTCCAGGAGTTCGACGTCAACCCGCGTGCGTGCGGCGCGCACCGCGACGCGGTGCGGATCGTCGTGGACATGGACACCGGGGAGGTGTGGTACTCGCCGGACCACTACAGCGACTTCTACCAGCTGTAGGGACCGCTTTTCGGGGCTGCGCCGCCGTCGGTCCCGACGGCGGCGCGGTCTACTCTGAGCTGCGTCAGAACTCGAGTGGTCGGGGGACGGGGCTCATGGGGAAGCAGGTTCAGGGCAAGGCATCGCAGTCATCGCAGTCATCTCAGGGAGACCTCGCGGGGCCGGGGGAATCGACGACGCACGACCGGCGGCGGCCGGCCGGGGCCGCCCTCTTATTACTGGCCGCCGGCCTGGCGATCGGCTTCGCTGTGGCGATGAACATCCTCGGCTGGCATGCCGCGGTCTCCGGGCCGCATATCGGCGCGTGCCACGCTCGGGGGCCGAAGTCGGGGTGCGCCTTGTCGCCCGGGTTCCCGTCGATCTTCTTCCTGGCCATCGGCCCGTTCTTCGTGATCGGCGCCCTCTTGTCGGCTGCCGTGAAGTGGTGGCCGACGAGCTTGCGCAAGAGGCTCCCCTTCGCGATCCTCGCCGCCGGTGCCGTCATCGGCATGCTCCCCGGCGTGTTCGTCTATCACTGGCGGCGGACCGGCGAGGCCAGCCTTTCGATCGGCGGCCTGCACGTGCCGCATGTCCGGTGGGCCGCCGCGCCGGACCGGCCGTCGACGGTCTCCGCGGTGGGCGCCTGGGCGGACGGCCAGACGGTCGTCCGTGTACGGACCGACGCGGCCATCGCCTACGCCGCCGGTGACGGACACGTCGAATGGACCTTCCCGATCCCCGGCCAAGACACCGTGTGCGCCGTCAGCCGCACCGTGTCCGAGCACATCGGACTGGTCGCCTATCGGGCCGACGGGCAGCCGTGCACGGAGGTCGCGGGCATCGATCTGCAGACCGGCAGGCAGCTGTGGACCGTCGACCGTGGAGCCTCAGCGTTCTCCGACCTCCTCACGACGTACTCCGACGACATCGCCGTCGCCGGGGATGCCGCCTTCCTGAGGGAGGACCACGGGATCCGGGCCGTCTCGCTCCGCGACGGGACGCCGCGCTGGCGCAGCACGGCGACGGATTCCTGTGCCGAGGACGCGGTGGCGGCTGATGCGAGCCTGGTGCTGACCATCGAAGGCTGCGGCTCCGGCGGGGAGACGGTCGCGCTCGACGCGGGGACCGGAGCCGTCCGCTGGGAGGCGAAGCTGTCGGTTCCGGGCACCTTGAACGCGCGGGAGGTGCTGTCCGTGGATCCCGCGGTCGTGCACGTGTCCGACCAGGCGTCGCGGCCCGTGGACCTCGTCGTCTCCTACGACGCGCAGGGCCGTCAACGTACTGCGATCCCGACCGCCCAGCCGGACGAGGACATCGTGGTCGTCGAGCCCACGGCCGCTCAGCTCCAGAACGCACCGGCCCCGCGCGCCGTGGTCACGGACGGCCTTCTGATCACTCCGGTGACGCTCGCCGGCGGCAACGACCGGATGGCCGCGTTCTCGCTGGCGGACGGACATCACGTCTGGCAGAACGCGGCGGACAGCGAGGACGGGCAGTGGACGTCCTCGAATCCAGTGGCGATGGATCTTCAGCCGGACGGACTGTACGTCGCCACGCCGGGCTGGGACCGTCCGCGGATCGTCCGGCTGGACCCGGGCACGGGACGCGTCACGATGGCCTACGTCATCTCCGGCGACAACAGGTTCGGGTGGGGCGGCGGCGGCCTGTTCGTCGTCGACGGCGATTACGTGCAGGTAGCCGTGGATGGCACCGGCGACGACCACCGGCCCATCGCGATGTGGCGCTAGCGGCGCCGACGGGCTCCCCCCGCTCACTCCATCAGCCCCGCCGCGACCGTCGCCCCCAACTCCCAGCACGCCTCCAGATCAGCCTTCGCAGCCTCCCCGGTCACCGTCACCGGCCGGAACACCCGCTCCCACCCCATGCCGCCGGCGATCGACTCGATCGCCCGCAGCGCGCCGGCGGTGTCGTTGTTGCCGTGGACGTAAGCGGCGTACGGGAGCTTCTTCGTCGCGTCCAGGCACGGGTAGTAGACCTGGTCGAAGAAGTGTTTCAGGGCGCCGCTCATGTAGCCGATGTTCGCCGGCGTCCCCACGATCACCGCGTCGGCATTCAGGACGTCCACCGCCGTGGCGGCCAGGGCCGGGCGCCGCACCACGGTCACGCCTTCGATCTGGTCGTCGGTCGCGCCCGCGAGGACGGCCTCGAACATCGCCTGAAGGGTAGGAGAGGGCGTGTGGTGGACGATCAGCAGCGTGGCCATCCCGCGATCCTGCCATTCGCGGCCACTCTCAACGACCGTCACCCGCCCGACGGTGCGCCGAACCGCCCGATCGGGTGGAGCGGTGACGGTTGAGGGCTTTGTGCACACTCGGTGCTTCTGTTCACTGCGATGCTGGACTACTACTGGTAGAGACGACCGATCGGGGAGGTCCGCGAGGTGGAACCGCTGAGGGCTGGGGATCCGCGCACTGTGGGTCCTTATGTGCTGATCGCGCGGCTGGGCGCCGGGGGCATGGGGCAGGTGTTCCTGGGACGGACGCGCGGCGGGCGGACTGTCGCGGTGAAGGTGGTCAAGGCCGAGTTGGCTCAGGACCGGGAGTTCCGGCGGCGGTTCCGGCAGGAGGTCGCGGCGGCGCGGCTGGTGTCGGGGCGGTTCACCGCCGCGGTCGTGGACGCTGATCCGGAGGCGGCGACGCCGTGGCTGGCGACCGCCTATGTGTCCGGGTTGACGCTGCGGGCGGTGGTGGGTGCCGGTTCGCTGCTGCCGGAGACCTCGCTGCGGGTGCTGGCCTACGGGCTGGCGCGGGCGCTGGCCGAGATCCATGCCGCGGGTGTGGTGCACCGGGACATGAAGCCGTCGAACGTGATGCTGGCCGTGGACGGTCCGCACGTCATCGACTTCGGCATCTCCCGGGTCATCGCGGCGGCGGATCTGACGCGGACGGACGTCGGCACCATCATCGGCTCGCCGGGGTTCATGTCGCCGGAGCAGACGCAGGGGTGGGAGCTCACCGGCGCCACCGATGTCTTCTCCCTCGGTACTGTCCTGGCCTACGCCGCCACCGGTCGCAATCCGTTCGGCGGCGGGCCGGAGCACGCCCTCCTCTACCGCATCGCGCACGGCGAGCCGGACCTGTCCGGCGTGCCGGACTCGCTGGCGCCGCTGATCGCCGTGTGCCTGGCCAAGGAGCCGGCGCGGCGGCCCAGCACCGCGCAGATCATCGGGCGGATGGCCGACAGTGTGCCGGAGGGCGCCTGGCTGCCCGCGGACCTGACGGCGGCCATAGCGCAAAGCGCCGCCGAGATCCTGGACTACGAAGGCATCGCGGTCTTCCCGCAACCGGACAACGATCCGCTCACCACACCCGGCCCGGCGCCCGATCCGACGCTGGTGCTCAACGCGGGGGCGACCCGGCCCACGGCGCGCCTGGAGCCGGTCGGCGAGCGGACCGCGGAGCGCATCGGGGTCGGCGAGCCGCCGCGTGGGGCGCGCAACGGGGCCGGCGGTGCCGGGCTGGTCGCGGGGCTGCTGTCGGTCGCGGTCATCGCGGCTCTGGCGACGGCGCTGGTGTTGGTGCTGCGCAACGGAAGCCACAACCCGGGCACGCCGCCGGCGGCCTCGGTCGGGACCAGCACCAGCCAGTCGCCGCTGACCCGCTCGGTCGAGACCACCACGACGTCGCAGACCCCGACGACCACCCCGACGCCGACGACCAGCTCCCCGCCGATGCCGACGACGCCGGTCCCGACCTCGGCCCCGACCAGCGTCCCGAGCACGACCGCGAGCACCAGCGCCTCGACGACGCAGAGCACGTCCGCGCCGAGCTCGCCGAGCAGCACCACCAGCTCGTCCGCGGCGCCGTCGTCGAGCCCTTCGACGACGCACAGCTCGGCGGCGGCTACTACGGCGGCTAGTTCAAGCCACAGCTGAGCGACGGAGCCATCGGGCAGCGCGTCACGGGACATCGTCACCGGGCAGCGCGTCACCGGACAGCGCCATCGGACAGCCCGTCACGGGACAACGCCATAGGGCAACGCGTCACCGGACGGCGGTACCGGACAGCACATCATCGAGAATCGGCGGTCGGAACCCTCACGACCGCCGGTCCGGGGCATCATCGCAGGCCCCGTACCTACCGCATCCCGCAGCGGACGGCCGCCCACCGGGCGAGCCGTCCCCAACTCACCCGCATCCTCACGCCACGCTCACGTCTGTCCCGGCGACCGCCGTCGCCGCCTCCGGCCAGTCCGTGCGACGCCGGAAGAGGACTCCGAACGGACATGTCAAGCGCCATTCGCCGCCAACCCTCTCGAATCGACTGCGCGCCATGCCGCGCCGCCTCCACACTTGGCGCAGCGGACCCGGGGCCGCACCCGCCTGCGGTCCCGGGTCCGCTCTGGTCCGGTCCGGCTGTCCGCCGGCCGGCCGTTCGGTGCGGCGCGCGCCTTCGCACGCCGCCGTCCTTGCGTGTGCCCGGCTCCCCGTCTGGCGCCGCACTAAGCACCAGTCTTGTTCGCCGGACGGTCCGGCGGCCGACGGTCGGGCCGGCCGCCGGAGTCCTCACCCGGCCCGCGTCAGGTCGATCGCGGGCAGGTCCTTCAGCTCCTCGCGCGTCAGGTCCACCTGGACGCCGTAGGTGGCGTCGACCACGTTGCGGATCGGGACCGCGACTTCCTTGCGGCTCCACAGATGTCCTTCGCTGAGCAGGATGTGGGTGACGTGGTGGTCGGGCGCGGCCATCAGGCCCTTGATGTGCCCGATGTCGCCGTCGGCGGCGTGCAGCCGCTCGTTGCGGCACAGCTGGACCTCGCCGGCCGGGACGCGGTCGTAGGTGACCATGTCCGGCTTGGCCGGGGCCCGGTAGCCCCCGCCGAGCGCGCCGCCGCCGGTGACGGGTCCCCCGGCCGGGGCCGTGGGCTGCACCATCTCGGTGGCCTCGGCCGGCTCCAGCAGGTCGAACCCGGAGGCGGTGCACGTCAGGACTATCGATCCGGCCCCGGCGCTGCCCACCAGCGTGACCGGGACCAGGCGGGCGGCATGGGGGTCGCGCCCGACGACGAGGTGGGTCAGGGCCCGGGTGGCCGGGTCCATGATGATTCGGTGCAGCCGACCGCAGTCGCCGTCGGCACAAGAGACGTCCGCGCCGATCGCGTACGGGGTTTCCTTCTCGGTCATGGTGCTCATAGCAGCCTCCTCACTGCATACGCGGATGAGTTCAGCGGCGCCGCGCCCCTGCCAGGTACCCGGTCACAGGTTTTGAAACGGTCGGACGGAAAGCGCGTATGTGAGAAAAGGCGCCCCTGGCCTACGTGTGGGTGAGTTTCTCGTGTGGGTGCGGCTGGGGTGGGTGGCTTACAGGCGTTTCTTGACGGCTTCGCGCAGGGTTTGCGGGATCCGTTGGTGGCGCGGGTCGGGGGTGGTGCTGGTTTCGTGGGGCGGTGGTGGTGTG
>NZ_JBGCCP010000079.1:0-10452 GCF_041262705.1 Catenulispora sp. MAP12-49
CAGTCCGGGATGGTTGTGCAAGCACCGCCGAAGCGACGGGGAATCCGGGACAACCCCCGCCTGTGGGAACGGTTCCCGCACCACACGCACACACCACCTGGCCGCCGCTGTGCCTCACCGAGTGGACTCCGTCCACACCACAGGCCGGGGTTGTCCCGGATTCCCCGTCGCTTCGGCGGGCGAAGCCAAGCAGGCCGGGCCGGTGGTGTCAAGCCGCTGATACTGGACCCACAGCTCTGCGATCCGGCTTGATACCGCCGGACCGGTCTGCTTCCGTAAGGCGGCGATGCGACGGGGAATCCGGGACGAAGGCGACCACAAGCATCGACCGGCAGCCAGCAGCGCGGCCCCCCATCCCCGGAGAGAGCGCCGCTCGCCGCGTAGGCGCCGCCGGAGGCGCTCTTCAGGCTCTTGACCTTGCCCTTGACCTTCGCAGTTGACCTTGACTGTCGCAGTAGACCCGACCACCTGCCCACACCACCGCCGCCCCGCGAAACCAGCACCACCCCCGACCCGCGCCACCAACGGATCCCGTAAACCCCGCGCGAAGCCGTCAAGAAACGCCTGTAAGCCACCCACCCCAGCCGCACCCACACGAGCAACTCACCCACACATGCGCCTCCTTTCCCGTATGCGCCGAAAGCCCCCGACAACCAGCCCGGCGCCGTGGTTGCCCCGGGCCGCCCCGGTTCACTCGTACGAACGATTCACGGTTTGCCGGGAAAAACCTCCCGCTGACCGTCTCGTTAGTCGGATAGGTCTATCGGCTCGTCTGAAGAAACACGGCAGACGGAACAAGGCAGGGGCTTTCATGCAATCGCAAGTCAAGCGGCGGATCGTTTTCGGACTCACGACCGGCGGGCTGCTCGCCACCGGCGGGGCCGGGATCGCGCACGCCGACGCGTCGGCCGCCGGGGCCGGCGATGCCGGTACCACCACCGCCGGCTCGCCGGGCATCCTCTCGGGCAACACCGTCCAGATCCCGGTGGACGTCCCGATCAACGTCTGCGGTGTGACGGCCAACGTGCTCGGCGTGCTCAACCCGGCGGCCGGCAACCACTGCGCCAACTCCGGTGGTGCCAGCGCCGGCGGGCTGGGCAGCCAGGGCTCCGGCGGCGCGTCCGCCAGCGGCAGCTCGATCGGCTCCCCGGGCATCCTGTCCGGCAACACCGTCCAGGCCCCGGTGCACATCCCGGTCAACGCCTGCGGCGACTCGGTGAACGTGGTCGGCGTGGGCAACGGCGCCCTGGGCAACCACTGCCGCAACGAGGGCGGCGGCGCGGGCACCGGCGGCTCGAGCGCGACCGGCAGCTCGGTCGGCTCCCCGGGCATCGTCTCGGGCAACACCGTCCAGGTCCCCGTGGACATCCCGGTCAACCTGTGCGGCGACACCGTCAACGTGGTCGGCGTGGCCAACGGTGCCAAGGGCAACCACTGCCTCAACGCCGGCGGCGGCGCGGGCACCGGCGGCTCGAGCGCGACCGGCACCTCGGTCGGCTCTCCGGGGATCGGCTCGGGCAACACCATCCAGCTGCCGATCTCGGTCCCGGTCAACGTCTGCGGCGACTCGGTGAACGTGGTCGGCGTGGCCAACGGCGCCGAGGGCAACGCGTGCGCGAACAACACGCCGACGCCCCCGATCGGCACCCCGCCGCCCCCGCCGCCGGGCACCACCACCGGCTGGACCGCCCCGCGCAGCACGCCGCCGGAGACCGGCTCGATCGTCCCGGCCCCGGTCGGCACGCTGGCCCACACCGGTGCCGACGGCCTGATGCTCGCCCCGATGGGCGCGGCGCTGATGGGCGGCGGCGCGTTCATGTACCGCAAGTTCAAGCCGGGGCGCTCGCACTAGCGTTCCTCCTGGTAGAAGCGGCGGGGCTCGGTCCGTAAGGGATCCGGGTCCCGTCTTCGCCGTGTTCCCGCGCTTTTCATCAGCTTCTCAGCGGGAACCTGCACAGTGCTGCTCAGTCCGGGGAATACACCGAGCGCGGGCACCGATCGGGTCGATAGGGAGACACTGGACAGATGAGGACCGGCTGGATAGAACTCGCCGCCATTCCGGCGGTGCTGCTGGTCGCATACCTCCTGCGCACGAACAGCTGGGCCAGCCGGCACGTGCGCATCGTCTGGAACTGGCTCAAGGCCTGGGCCCGGCTGGCGCCGTTCACCACGGCGCTCTCGCTGCTGGTCGTGGTACACGCCTGGATGCTGATCGGGCTGTCCCCGCGGCTGCGCAACGCGGTCCTGCTGACCCACTCCACCACGCTGGCGCACCTTAAGCAGGAGCCGCTGACGGTGCTGTTCGGCTCGGCGATGTGGACCGACGTCAACGAGCTGGTCTTCATGGCGCTGACCGCCTTCATCTACCTGGCGCCGCTGGAACGCTGGATCGGCACCTGGCGCACCGTGCTGGCGTTCCTGGCCGGGCACATCGGCGCCACGATCCTGATCGCGCTGTGGATCGAGGAGACGGTGGTCCTGACCCCCGAGCAGGACCGGGTCTACTCCCGCACCATCGACGTCGGCATCAGCTACGGCGCCTACGCGTGCGCGGCGCTGCTGGTCTACCGGCTGCGCTGGCCCTACCGGCTCTCGGTGTGGTCGCTGATGCTGGCCTACCTGCTCTACCAGGCCTCGCTGAAGGACTTCGACGCCGCGGTCGACTACACGCCGCTGGGCCACCTGGTCGCCTTCGGCATCGGGCTGGCCCTGTACCCGCTGACCAGGACCGACCGCGCCCGCCGGCGCAGAGGCGATCCCTGGATCAGGATCCCCCGTTCGACCTCGAAGTTTTCGGCAGGGGAGCCGACGTCCGATAATGAGACCACGAGCCTGGCGCGGTGACCCCGCAAAGCCGGGCGTGTGACAACGACGTCCGCCCCCGAACCGCGAGGGATGCGCCATGCCCGCAGCCGTTCCACAGACTGCCCAGACAGGCCAGTCCGCCCCGACGTCCGCCGACCCGGCAGGACCGGCGGACCTGGAAGCCCTGAACGAGATCCAAAACCGCGTCCTGTGGCTGGCCACCAGGATCGTCGACGCCGCCAACCACGACCGCGCCACCGGCGACGGGGTCAAGGTCGGCGGCCACCAGGCCTCCTCGGCCTCGCTGGTCACCGCGATGACCGCGCTGTACTTCCACCACCTGGGCCCGGACGACAAGGTCTCGGTCAAGCCGCACGCCTCCCCGGTCTTCCACGGCATCCAGTACCTGCTGGGCGAACTGGACCGCTCCTACCTCACGCAGCTGCGCGCCTTCGGCGGCCTGCAGTCCTACCCCAGCCGCACCAAGGACCCCGACCGCGTGGACTTCTCCACCGGCTCGGTGGGCCTGGGCCCGGCCGCGCCGCTGTTCGCCGCCGCCGCGCGCCGCTACGTCGACGCCCACTTCGGCCCCCGGCCCCGCTCGCGCTTCGTGGCACTGCTGGGCGACGCCGAACTGGACGAGGGCAACGTCTGGGAGGCCATCGCCGACCCGGCCTGCGCGGGCCTGGGCGAGGTCATGTGGATCGTGGACTTCAACCGGCAGTCCCTGGACCGCGTGGTGCCCGGTATCCGCGAGGGCCAGCTGCGCCTGCAGTTCGAGGCCGCCGGCTGGCACGTCGTGGAGGTCAAGTACGGCCGCCGCCTGCAGGCCGTGTTCGACCGGCCCGGCGGCGGCGCGCTGAAGGCGTGGATCGACGCCATGCCCAACGAGCGCTACCAGTCGCTGTTCGGCCTGGACGGCGCGCGCCTGCGCACGGCGTTCCTGGAAGGCGCCCCGGCCGAGGTCGCCTCGATCCTGTCCGTGGTCCCCGACGACGACCTGGGCGCCCTGCTCACCGACCTCGGCGGCCACGACCTGACCGCCATGCTCGACGCCTACGCCCAGTGCGACGCCGTCACCGACCGCCCGAGCGTGGTCTTCGCCTACACCGTCAAGGGCTGGGGCCTGCCGATCGCCGGCAACCCCCGCAACCACTCGGCGCTGCTGAGCACCGAGCAGGTCGCGGCGCTGCGCACCGCCCAGGGCCTGACCGAGGCCACCGAGTGGGACCGCATCGCCCCGGACACCGCCGCCGGCCGCGTGGTCGCCGCACGCGCGGCGCTCCTGAAGCGCCCGCAGCCCACCGCGCACCCGCCGGTCCCGGTCCCGGTCCAGGTCGAGACCCGCTCACCGGCCAAGGCGACCTCCACCCAGGAGGCCTTCGGCCGCCTGGTCTCGGGCCTGGCCCGCACCCCGGAGGTGGCCCGGCACCTGGTGACCACCGCTCCGGACGTGGCGACCTCGACGAACCTGGCCGGCTTCATCAACAAGTTCGGCGTCTTCGCCCCGGCCGAGGTGCGGAACTACACCGCCGCCGACTCCCCGGTGCGCTGGAACGAGTCCCCCTCCGGGCAGCACATCGAGCTCGGCATCTCCGAGATGAACCTGTTCCTGCTGCTGGGCCAGCTCGGCCTGACCTGGGACCTGTCGGACCAGCCGCTGCTGCCGATCGGGACGGTTTACGACCCCTTCGTCTGCCGCGGCCTGGACGCCTTCATCTACGGCACCTACTCCGGCGCGCGCTTCCTGATCGCCGGCACGCCCTCCGGCGTCACGCTGGCCCCCGAGGGCGGCGCGCACCAGTCCACGATCACCGCCTCGATCGGCCTGGAGCTGCCGAACGTGGTGTTCTCCGAGCCCGCCTACACCCGCACCCTGGACTGGGTGCTGTGCGACGCGCTGGCCCGGATGGGCCGCGGCGAGGCCGGCTCCTCGGCCTACCTGCGCCTGACCACCCGGCCGATCGACCAGGCGCCGTTCGAGGCGGCGCTGGCGCGGGTGGGGGAGCAGCGGCTGCGCGAGCAGGTGCTGGCCGGCGGCTACCGGCTGCACGTGGCCACCGAGTTGGAGAACGCCGGCGCGCCGGTGGTGCACCTGGCTGCCTCCGGCGCGGTCATGCCCGAGGTGCTGGCCGCCGCGGCCGAGCTCGCCTCCGAGGGCGTCGCGGCGCACGTGGTCGACGTGACCAGCCTGGACCGGCTCTACACCGGCTGGCGCCGCGCGCTGCAGCAGGACTACCGCAGCGCTTCGGGCCCGCGGCGGCCCTCAGTGCTCAAGGAGCTGTTCCCGGGGCGCGCGCCGATCGTCACCGTGCACGACGCCGCCTCGCACGCGATGGCCTGGCTGGGCTCGGCGGTCGGGGTGCCGGCGGTGCCGCTGGGCGTGGACAGCTTCGGCCAGTCCGGGACCGTGGCGGACCTGTACGCGCAGCACGACCTGGTGCCCGGCGCGATCGTCAACGCGGCGCTGGCTGCCTTGGCTCTCTAATGCTCTGAAACTGGAATGCTCTGAAGCCGGGCTCTGTGGGCCGTCGAGGGATCCTCTTCGGCGGCCCACAGCGTCAGCGACAGGTGGATGCGGATCACGATGCTGACCCACACCATCAGCCCGACGAAGTCGATGACGATGCCGTAGGGGTTGGACGCGGTGTGCCGGACGGTCTCCTGTGCGACGGCGGACAACACCGCGGTGCACAGGCCGGTCGCGCCCGCGGACAGCCACAGGTCTCTGAACGCCGGCGCACCGCCGAGCCTGCGGCACAGCTGTTGGCAGACGACGGCGAACACGACCGTGCCCACCGCCAGCAGGACAACGGCCAGGACCAGCGCGCCCGCGGTCTGCCAGCTCAGGCCGGAGCGGTGCCAGCGCACCCGTAGGTGGCCCCAGCTCATGCCGGACACGGCGAAGCCCAGGAACATCAACGGGATCGCGGCCAGCGCGGCGACGGCGTCGCGCACGCCGCGGCGCCACGGGACCGGGTCGTCCTCGGTGCCCCAGATCGTGCGCTGGGCCCGGGCCAGGGTGTTCATCCAGGCCCAGGCCCCGTACAGGACGCCCATCACGCCGATGATCGAGGTGGTGGCGGTGAGCAGCGCGTGCGCCTGGGCGTCGAACAGGGAGCTGACGTCCTGGACGGGGATGCCGATGGTCTTGGCCAGGTTCTGGTCGGCGTTCTTGTAGCGGTGCGGATGGCGTTGGGCCAGCCAGGCCAGGCCGAGGTAGCCGAGCACCAGCACCGGCAGCAGCGACAGGGTGCTGTAGTAGACGACCGCGCTGGCCGCGTCGCGTAGGTCGATGCGGTAGTAGCGCGAGTAGGTGGCCAGGGCGCGGCCGAGGTAGGGGGCGGTGCGCAGCCGGCTGAGGTGGACGCCTTGCTGGTGGTCGACCCATCGGATGAGGCGCGGGAACCCGCTGCGGGCGCCGGTGCTCCGGCGGCGGTGGCGCGGGCCTGCCCGCAGGTCGTCTCGCAGGCCGTCTCGCAGATCTTCGGACACGCAGGTCAGGAAACTGTATGCGGCCGCTCTTCCGGGTACGACACGCCGTTCGCTAACCTGACGGTGTGTCAGATATCAGGTTCCGGACCGAACCGGTTCTGCCGGAACACGAGTGGCAGCTGCGGTTGGAGCCCGGCGAGGGTGAAGGCGTCGCGACGCTGGTACTGGACCGCCCCGAGAAACTGAACGCCTGGAGCTGGGAAGCCTCCCGGCAGTTGGCACGCCTGGCCGCCCGGATCCGGTTCGACGATCGGATCAGGGTCCTGGTGGTGCGCGGCTCCGGCCGGGCCTTCTGTGCCGGCGTGGACCTGGGGCTGCCGGAGGACCGCATCACCGGCCGTTCGCAGGCCGAACGTGCCCGCAACTTCGCCGAGGGGCTGCGGTGGGTGCACGAGCAGTTCCGTGCCTTCGCCACGCTGCCCCAGCCGATCGTCGCGGCCGTGCACGGGTACTGTCTCGGCTTCGGCTTCGAGCTGGCGCTGATGTGCGACATCCGCCTGGCCGCCGCCGACGCGGTCTTCGCCCTGCCGGAGGCCACGATCGGGATGGCGGTCGACGCCGGCGGCGAGATGCGCCTGGCCCGTGAGGCCGGCAGCGGCTGGGCCAAGCTCCTGGCGCTGACCGGCCGCCGTATCGACGCGGCCACGGCCGCGCGGATCGGCGTGGTGCAGGACGTGGTCGCCCCGGAGGAGCTGCTGCCGGCCGCCTACGCGCTGGCCCGCGAGATCGCGGCCAACGCCCCGCTGGCCGTCCAGGCGATCAAGCGCTCGGTGGACACCTTCGCCGACCGCGGCCTGCACGAGGCGATGGGGCAGGCCGCGCTGCTGGCCGCGACGACGTTCATCTCGGAGGACGCGCCAGTCGGATACGCCGCGAAGGCGGCTCGGCGGACGGCGGAGTTCGAGGGGAAATGAGTACTTGGAGAGGATTCGCTCAAACTTGTCGGTGGCCGGCGGCACACTGATTCCATGAGCACGAAGACGATGACAGTGGACTGGCAGCGCGTGTCGGCGCGGCGGCTGGCGCGGGCCGGTTTGGCAGCCGAACCAAAGCCCTCCGCGGACAGCGATCTGGCCGCGACCGTCGCGTCGATGGCCGGCGCCCACGCGCAGATCATGTCCGCCGCCGAGCTCTCGGTCGCCATCCGGGCCCCCGGCGCCACAGCCGTCGATGTCAGAGATGCCTTGTGGACCAAAGGGACCCTGACCAAGACGTTCGGGCCGCGCGGCACCGTCCACCTGCTCCCCACCGCGGAACTGAGTACCTGGCTCGGGGCCCTGTCCGCGCTGCCGCCGATCACCGACCGCTTCGCCCCGGACGTGCGCCTGACACCCGACCAACTCGACTCGGTCCTGACCGCTGTCGCCTCAGCGCTCACCGATACCGAGCTGACCACCGAGGAACTGGACGCCGCGGTCGGCGACCTCGCCGGACCCTGGGCGATCGACGAGGTCATGCCCGCGTTCCAGACCATGTGGCCGCGCTGGCGGCAGGCGATGGCCATGGCCGCACACCGCGGTGTGCTGTGCTTCGGCGCCGGACGCGGCCGGAAGGTCACGTATATGAACCCTGAGGTGAAACCCGCCGACACCGACGAAGCCCTGACCACCGTGGTGCGGGACTACCTGTGGGCCTACGGCCCGGCCACGCCGCCCCAGTTCGCCAAGTGGTTCGGCGGCACCCCGGCGTGGGGCGCCAAGGTGTTCGGCAGCCTCGCCGAAGCGGGGAGCATCGAGGAGATCGACTTCGACGGCACGGTCGCCTGGGTGGCCGCCGGCGACACCGGGTTCGACGACGCCGAACCACGCGGCGTCCGGCTGCTTCCCTACTTCGACGCCTACGGCATCGCCGGCCAGCCGCGCGACCGGCTGTTCCCGGGCCGCGCCGCCGAACGCGCGCTGAATCGCGGCCAGGCGGGCAACCGGCCGGTGCTGCTGGTGGAAGGCGTGGTCGACGGGATCTGGCACCTGAAGCGCGCCGGACGCCGCGCGACCGTCACCGTCGAGGCGTTCATCACGCCGAACCGTGCATTGACGGCCGCGATCGAGGAACAGGCGGCGCGCGTCGGGGAGATCCTGGGTGTCACCGCGGAGCTGGTGCTGGGCGAGGTGGAGGCTGGTCCCCATGCCTGAGCGGGGCCGGCGTCCGGGTGATCCCTCCGGCAACCGCCGTGCGTTCGGGCGGCGTCCTCCCACCATGCCGAAGACCGTCATCGCCTTCCACGCCCACCCCGACGACGAGGTCCTGCTCACCGGCGGCACCCTGGCCCGGCTGGCCGCCGAGGGCCACCGCACCGTGATCGTCGTGGCCTGCGACGGCGCGATGGGCGACGCCCGCGAGCCCGGCGCGCTGGTGCGGCTCGACGAGCTGCGGGCCAGCGCGCGCGTGCTCGGTGTCGCGCGCGTGCACCACCTCGGTTACGCCGACAGCGGCCACGGCGCGCTGCTGTTCCCGGACCCGCCGGACCGGCCGCGCTTCATGCGGGCCCCGATCGACGAGGCAGCCGAGAGGCTGGCCGCCGTCATCGAGGAGGAACGCGCCGACCTGCTGCTCAGCTACGACGCGGCCGGCGGCTACGGGCACCGCGACCACGTCCGGGTCCACGAGGTCGGGGCGCTGGCCGCCGAGCTGACCGGCGTGCGGCTGCTGGAGGCGACCGTGCCGCGCGAGCCGGTGGTGCGGCTCGGCAAGGCGCTGCAGGCGGTGCGGATCCTGCGGCGCTACGACTTCTCGGACCCGAGCTGGTTCGGCAGCCCGCGCGAGGCCATCACGCACCGGTACGACGTCCGGCGCTACGCCGGCCTGAAGCAGGCGGCGCTGGCCGAACACCGCACCCAGCAGGGCAAGAACCGCGGCGGCCTGTTCCACCGCATCCTCATCCGTATGCCGACGCCGCTGTTCGCGGCGCTGCTCGGCCGCCGCGAGTGGTACGTCGAGCCGCCGCGCGACTGACCCGCGATCCCCCGACCGAAGGAGTCCGCATGTACCCCGGCCTGCCCGACCCGCCGCCGCTCGGCACCGCGATGCTGCCGCCCGCGACCTTCGCCGGCGTCACGGTGTTCATCACCGGCGGCGGCACGGGCCTGGGCCGGGCCATGGCCGCTGAGTTCGCCCGCTGCGGCGCCGCCGTCGGCATCGCGAGCCGTGACGCCGCGCACCGCGAGCGGGGCATCGCCGAGGTGCGCTCGACCGGCGGCGAGGCGATCGGAGTCCCGTGCGACGTGCGCGACCCCGAGGCGATACGCACCGCGTTCGACGCGGTCGAGGAGGCCCTGGGCCCGGTGACGGTGCTGGTCAACAACGCCGCCGCCAACTTCCCGGTGGCCGCCGCCGACCTGTCCCCGAACGGCTGGCGCGCCGTCACCGGCATCGTCCTCGACGGCACCTTCCTGTGCTCCCGCGAACTGCACCGCCGCTGCACCGAGCGCCAGAGCCCCGGCACGATCCTGAACATCCTGGCCACCCAGGCCTTCACCGGAGGCCCCGGCATGGCCCACGCCGCGGCGGCCAAGGCAGCCGTGGGCAACCTGACCAAGTCCCTGGCCGTCGAATGGGCCCCCGAGGGCATCCGCGTCAACGCCCTGGCCCCCGGCCTGTTCCCGCACGACGACATGCGCGAGGACCTCAAGGCCCTGCGCCCCGAACCCGACGCCGACGCCCGGCGCCAACCGGCCTTCCGCACCGGCCACCGGCACGAACTGGGCTGGGCCGCCACCTACCTGTGCTCGCCGTTCGCCGCCTTCCTGACCGGCCACACGCTGGTCGTCGACGGCGGCAACCACCTGCGGCGGGACTTCGTGATGCCCCCGGTGACACCGATTCGCGAACAACTGCCGCCGCGTGGCTGGGAATCAGTATTCTGAGTCACGGAGTCCGATCCCTTGGAGGATGCGATGTTCATGCGATGGCTCTGCCTCCTTGCCGGCGCTGCCTTCGTGATAGCCCCGGCCTGCGGAGGCGGCGGCAGCACAGGGGACAACGGCGTGCACGTCGTCAGCGCCCCGGCGGTGAGCCACATCAGCCCGGATTGCGGAGGCGGCGGCGGACTAGGGGACGACTAGATGACTGAGTCCAAGGGGTCCCTGCGGTCATGAGACGAGGGAGTCCATGGTCGGTGTGTGAAGACTGACTTGGACTCCCTCGCGACTGCAC
>NZ_JBGCCP010000080.1:0-9480 GCF_041262705.1 Catenulispora sp. MAP12-49
CCTCCCATACCTCATACCAACGGCATAGCGCGCACGTAACAGCCTGTCACCAGACGTCGACCCGGCAACGACATCCGGTCCGAAAGCCCTCTAGCAGTTTTTGGATTAGACAACCCATTTTTGGCCGAGCAGAGTGGGCCGTGCAACCCATTCTGGCGGTCGACCACCGCCCTCCTGGAAGGCAGCAACCCATGGAACACGTGGAACTCACCGGCAAGACGGCCCTGGTCACCGGATCCACCGGCGGCATCGGCCGGGAGACGGCTCTGCTGCTGGCCTCGGCCGGCGCCGCGGTCGTGGTCTCCGGACGCGACGCTGAGCGCGGCGCCCGGACCGTCCAGGCGATCACCGAGCAGGGCGGCAGCGCGCGCTTCATCGCGGCCGACCTGACCGACCTGGACTCCCTGCGACGTCTCGCCGACGCCGCCGGGGACGTCGACATCCTCGTCAACAACGCCGCGGTGTTCCCCGGCGCCCCGACCACCGACCAGGACCCGGCCGAGTTCGACTCCGTCCTGGCCGCGAACATCCGGGCGCCGTACTTCCTGACCGCGGCGCTCGTCCCGGCCATGATCGCCAAGGGCGCGGGCAGTATCGTCAACATCAGCACCATGGCAGCCCGCATCGGCATGCCCGGACTCTCGGTGTACAGCGCGACGAAGGCCGCCCTGGAATCACTGACCCGCACCTGGGCGGCGGAATTCAGCCCGGCCGGCATCCGGGTCAACACCGTCGCTCCCGGACCCACGCGCACCGACATGGTCCTGACCACCATGGGCGAGGACGGGGCGGCCCAGGTCGGGAAGAGCACCCTCCTCGGCCGTCTGGCCGCACCGCGCGAGATCGCCGAGGTGGTCCTGTTCCTGGCCTCCGACCGAGCCGCTTACATCACCGGCGCCACGATCGCCGCAGACGCCGGCCGCACTGCTGTGTGACGACTTTGTGGCGACGTGGCGACGTGGCGACGTGGCGGACGTGAACGGCGGGCCGTGTACTTCGGCACGGCCCGCGGGACAGGCGGTCACGCATCAAAGTCAGTAGCGTGGCTCATTCGCCGGCAGCGACGGCGGAGGATCTCGAGGAATGCGACCAGCATGCGGATGAGTTGACGAACAGCGGCTCCATGGTCATGGCGTACGCGCTGATGCCGAGGGACATGGCGACCTCGATCCGCGCCAGTGGCATCACCGATGGCCCGTTCCAGGACGCCAAGGAGGCCATCGCCGGCTTCTCCGTGATCGAGGCACCGGACCTGGACGCGGCCATTGCGATCGCGCGCACCAACCCCGCCGTTCGCGACGGCGGCGGCGTCGAGGTCCGGCCGGTGCACAGCGGCGGCTTCATCGAGCGTACGGACCAGCCCGCCGCATAGCCGGCCCGCAGCCCTGCGGATAGCTCATACTCATGACGCACCGCAGGGATCAAGATCTGTCAGTACACGACATCACGCATTCAGAGTCAGTAGCTGCGCGCGTACTGCGTTGAGGTTCAACCGGTGCGGTATCTCGCATCGTGAGAGGATCACATCCGCGAGATGCTTCCGGTTTCGGCGGTTGAAGACCTATTCGCGGTTGTTGGATCCGAATACAAGCTCTGAGGTTGCACGATAATGACGCAGTCAAACGACGTGGCCGTAACGCAAACCGCGATCGATGCGTTCTATGGGGCAATATCCACATACGGCGATGTTCTGGCCGGCGCCTATAGGCGACAAGGCAGCTCGGGCACGAGATTGGTCTTCACCGGTGTACCCGTGTCGACTCTCAACGTCGTCTACGTGGAGCCGGAGCGAATCCTCGCCGAAGTGGACGAGTTCGCCGGCGAACTGTCCGCGAAAGGCGTGCCGTGGAGCATCCAGGTGCGCGGAGAAGTCGATCCGGAGCTGCGGAATCTGGCTGCCGGCTACGGGATGACCTCTGCGGAGGCGAGTCCGCTGTTGCTGTGGGACGCCGAGCTCTTGCCGACGCTTTCCACCGGGCTCCCGCTGGGCGCCCAAGTGCGCAGAGTGCCCGGTGCGGAGTGGGAAGTGCTCGCGGCGGCGATGGCGGCCGGGTTCGGGGCGCCGAGGGCGGTGGTGGACCAGCTGATCCAGCCCGCCCTGCTCGACGCGCCAGGCGTCACCGGCTACGTGCTGGAGGTGAATGGTGAGAGTGTCGCGACCGGCCACAACATCAGGATCGGCGACCACGTGCTGATGCTCGGCGGCTCGGTTCCCGCACAGCACCGGGGCAACGGCTACTACCGGGCCCTCGTCGCCGCGCGCCTTCGAGAAGCCGTCGCCGACGGGGCTCACTACGCCATCAGCGAGAACAGCCCGATGTCCCGGCCGCTCTTCGAGTCGCTCGGCGCCAGGCAGTTCGAGACGCTGATTCACCTCACCGCGTCGTGAGCGGGTCCAGCTCAAGATCCTTGCCAACGCGGCCTCGGCGGCGTCAGGATGCCGTGGACGGCGAGGGATCCCGGCGTGGGGGCGGCCCGCGGATGCGGAAGGCATGCGATTGGCGATGAAGGCGCATCCACGGGCCAGCTTGGGCAGGGTCGTCGAGGACCTCGGCCGCACCCTGCTTGAGGTGGTGTGCGGCGATGCGGTCTCGGGGGCCCCGGTCGGCGGCGTCGTCATCTACGATCCGCTGGAGGAGCAGGTTTCGTGTCTGGACGCGCTGGTCCTCGGCGTGGGGGTGCGGGAGCCGGCGGCGATCGCCGCGCTGCTGGCCGATCCCGTCATGGTCGGCGCGGCCGCGCTGGTGGTTCGGGCGCCCGTCGCCGCCGATCCGGTCATCGAGGCCGCGTCCTCGCGGTCGGGTGTGACCGTGCTGGCCCTGACGCCCGGGGCGACGTGGGCGCAGCTGGCGGCCATGGTCAGGACGCTGATCGCCGAAGGCGACATCGGCGAGGCGGACACCGCGACGATGTTCGGGACGCCGGCGGGGGACTTGTTCGCCCTCGCGAACGCCATCGCGGCCCTGCTGGACGCGCCGATCACCATCGAGGACCGGGGCAACCGGGTTCTGGCGTTCTCCGGCCGCCAGGACGAAGCCGACGCCTCGCGGGTGGCGACCATCCTGGGCCGGCAGGTCCCTGAGCAGTACACGCGCATCCTCGAGGAGCGCGGTGTCTATCAGGCTCTGTACCGCAGCGAGGAGCCGGTGTTCGTCGATCCTCTGCCGGACCTGGTGGCCCACGGCGAGATGCCCCGGGCCGCGCTGGTGGTGCGGGCCGGGGACGAGATCCTCGGCACGATCTGGGCCGCGGTGCGCGCGCCGCTGTCGGTCGAGCGTGCGCAGGCACTGCGCGATGCGGCCAAGCTCGTCGCCTTGCACATGATGCGGCTGCGTGCCGGGGCCGACGTCGGGCGGCGGCTGCACGCCGACCTGGTCGCCACCGCGCTGGAGCCCGGGCCCGGCGCGGCGCAGGCCGTCGCGCGCCTCGGGTTGGCCGAACGGGCCGCCGTGGTCGTCGCCCTCGACGTCGTCGGCTCTCCCGGCGAGCCGACCGCCGTGCAGCACGCGAACCTGGTCGCCGAACGGCAGCGCGTGGCCGACGCGTTCGCGGTGCATCTGACCGCTGTCCATCCGCGCTCGGCCGTGGCCGTCGTCGGCGACGTGATCCACGCCATCGTGCCGGTGCCGCAGCAGAGCGCCGACGGTGCACAGCGCGTCGCCTTGGTGGCGCAGGAGTTCCTGCGGCGCATCGGGATCCGCCACGGGCTGATCGTCGGCATCGGCGAGGCCGGCACCGGTCACAGCGAACTGATCCGATCGCGGGTCGGGGCGCACCGGGCACTGAACGTACTGCGCAGGCGCGATGGCGGGGCCTGCGTGGCTTCGATCGGCGACGTTCAGCTCCAAGCGCTGCTGGCGGAGATGGCCGAGGCGATCGCCGAGCGCGGCGACGTGTTCGGCGGCCCGGTCGCGCGTCTGGCCGACTACGACGCCCGGCACCGTACCCGCCTGGTCGCCACGCTGCGGGCGTGGCTGGACGCGTTCGGCGACGTGAATGTCGCCTCCGCGACGCAGTACGTCCACCCGAACACCTTCCGGTACCGGCTGCGCCGTGTCGCCGAGATCGGCCAGATCGATCTGAACGACGCCGAAGCCCGTTTCGCGGCCATGTTGTACCTGCGGCTGCAGCCGTAGACCGTCCGCGACGGCCCGTTGCCTCGCAGGTAGCCGACGACCTTCGTCCTACGCGACAGATTCCGTCGCGGACCTTATCCGCCCGGACGAAGCCTTGGCCCGATCGGCGGCCATACCCTCGCCACACCGATCGGTGAACTCCCGGAATCAACGGCGGAAACGGCCGCCAGAGACGGATGACGCATCATGATCTCGACTCGACGTTCGGTACTCAAAGCGGGACTGGCCGGCCTCGTCGTCGCCCAGGGCTCCGTGGCATACGCCAGCACTAGCCAGAACACGAGCCAGAACACGAGCCAGAACCAGACGTTCGATCAGTGGCTGGCCGCGTTCGAGGCGGGCATGCCGGCCCGGTTGGCGGCCGCCCACGTCGCGGGCGTCGAGGTCGCGATCGTGTCCAAGAACGCCCCGACACCCTACGCGGGGGCCTTCGGCTACGCCGACATCGCCGCGAACCGGAAGCTCACCCCGACCACGCCCATGCACCTGGCGTCGGTCAGCAAGCTGTTCACCGCCTCGGCGCTGGTCCGGCTGTTCGAACTCTGTGGTCTGGACCTGCACGGCGACGTCAACAGTTTCATCGACTTCCCGGTGCGCAACCCCGCCTACCCGGACGTGCCGATCACCCCGCACCAACTGGTCACCCACACCTCCAGCATCTCGGACGACAACTACGTGGGCTTCGACACCGTCGGGGACCCGACGCAGAGCCTGTCGGACTTCCTGCGTGACTACCTCGTGCCGGGCGGAAAGCACTACTCGCCGAAGAAGTCGTATTTCCCCAAGCACAAGCCGGCCACGTATTTCAGCTACTCCGATGTGGGCATGGCCCTGGCCGGCTATGTCGTCGAGTGCGTCGGCGGACAGGACTTCGCCGCCTACACGGAGGCGAACGTGTTGCAGCCCCTCGGCATCACCGGCGCACACTGGTACCTGCGGCAGTTCGCGCCGGGCGTACTGGCCGTGCCGTACGAGTTCAAGAACGGCGCCTTGGCCGCGCTGCCCCAGATGAGCTATCCGGACGTCCCCTCCGGGGCACTGCGCTGCTCGGTGACCGATCTGGCGACAAGCCTGCGCGCGATGATCGGCGGGGCGGCCGGCACGCCCCCGATCCTGTCGGCGGCCGACGTCGCCGAGATGCTGCGCCCGCAGGTCAGCACGAAGATCGTGCCCTACCAGGGGCTCGGCTGGGTCCAAGAGGTCGTCAGCGGGCAGCCGTACGTCGGCCATTCCGGCTCCGACATCGGGTTCGCCAACATGGTGGTCCTGACGAAGGACCAGAACCACGCCGTCGCCGTGCTGATCAACACCGACGAGGGCGACGGGTCGGCGGTCACGAACTTCCGGGCCTCGGTCACGACGGATCTCGTCCACGGGGCGCAACTCCTGGGCTGAAGGGCGCGGATCCCATGACGATGATTCTGGAACCGGGCCCGTCACCAGCGGCCGAGCCGCGAGCCGCGGCGCCGCCCGGCAAGGCCATCGAAGGCCGCTCCCCGGGCCGGATCGCCCTGGGCCGCCTGAAGAAGGACAAGGTCGCGATGGCCGGGGGAGTGACGGTCATCCTGCTCATCCTGATAGCGCTCTTCGCGCCGCAACTGTGCTCACTCACCGGCAACGATCCGTACACCCCGCACACGAACCTGATCAACCCGAACCTGCAGATCCCCTACGGCGGCTTCGGCGGGATGGGCTCCCGACACCTGCTCGGCGTGGACGTGCCGACCGGCCGCGACCTGTTCGCCCGGGTCGTCTACGGCGCCCGGACCTCGCTCGGCATCGCCGGACTGGCCACCCTGGTCGCGATCGTGATCGGGGTCGGCCTCGGGATGGTCGCCGGCTACTTCGGCGGCCTGGTCGACTCGGTGATCAGCCGGACCATGGACGTGATGCTCGCGTTCCCGCTGTTCCTGTTCGCGATCTCGCTGTCCGGGGTGCTCGGCTACTCGGCCTTCGGGCTGACCGGCAACACGCTGCGGATCGTGCTGCTGATCATCATCATCGGCTTCTTCTCCTGGCCGTACATCGGCCGCATCGTGCGCGGACAGACGCTGGCGCTGCGCGAACGGGAGTTCGTGGAGGCGGCGCGCGCCATGGGCGCCACGCCCGCGCGGATCATCCTGCGGGAGATCCTGCCCAACCTGACGGCGCCGATCCTGGTCTACGCGACGCTGCTCATCCCGTCGAACATCCTGTTCGAGGCGTCGCTGTCCTACCTGGGAGTCGGCATCCGCTCTCCCATGCCCTCCTGGGGCGAGATGGTCAACGAGGCGATCGCCCTGTACCAGGTCGATCCGGAGTTCCTGATCGTCCCCGGCACGGCCATCTTCCTCACCGTGCTCGCCTTCAACCTGCTCGGCGACGGACTGCGCGACGCCTTCGATCCCAAGGCCGGCCGCTGACCGGGTGAGACCCGAACGAGACGACGAAGGGTTCACACACACCATGCGCAATCCACCAATAGCCGCCTGCGCGGCGGTAGCCGCCTTAGCGCTCGGCGCCGCGGCCTGCGGCAGCGGGTCCGCCGGCGGGAACGGATCCGCTGCCTCGGCGAAGTACAACGTCGGCGTGACCGGGATCGTGAACAAGTCCTCGGCCGCGGCCCACGGAACGCTCCGGATGGAGCAGTCCTCGGACTTGCAGTCCACCGACCCGGGCAACAGCTACTTCGGGGCCGACTGGAACGTGATGCGGCTCTACACCCGCTCGCTGGTCACCTTCGCCGAGGGCCCCGGCCCGGTGAAACTGGTCCCAGACCTGGCCACGGACCTGGGCACCATGAGCCCGGACGGCCTGACCTGGACCTTCCACTTGGTCAAGGGCGCGACATACACGGACGGCTCTCCGATCACCGCGCAGGACGTCGCCTACGGCATCGAGCGCTCGAACTGGGGCCAGGACGTCCTGCCGAACGGCCCGACGTACTTCAAGCAGCTGCTCACGGACACCACGAACTATCAGGGCCCGTACAAGGACAAGAACCCGGCCGACCATCCCTCGGGCATCGACACCCCGGACAGCGGCACCATCGTCTTCCACCTGGTCAAGCCGTTCGCGGACTTCGACGACGTGCTGACGCTGCCCTCGACCGTGCCGGTCCCGCGGGCCAAGGACACCGGCGCCACCTACTACGAGCACGTACTGTCCTCCGGTGCGTACACGTTCGACTCCTACGCCGTGGGCAAGGAACTCGACCTGTCGGCGTACCCGAACTTCAACGCCGCCTCGGACCCGCTGCACCTGCACGTCGCCCGCGCCGCCAGGATCGTCGACAAGGTGGACGTCAGCGCGCAGACGGTCGATCAGGACCTGCTGCACGGCACCACCGACGTGGACCAGGGCGGCGTCGGCGTCCAGACCGCGACGCAGTCGCAGGTGCTGGGCAACCCCAAGCTCAAGGCCGAGGCCGACGACCCGATCACCGGGCTGATGACCTACCTGACGATCGACACGAAGATCAAGCCCTTCGACAACCTCGACTGCCGCAAGGCCGTGGAGTGGGCGATCGACAAGTCCGCGGTGCAGACCGCGTTCGGCGGCGGCATCGGCGGCGGGGACATCGCCACCACGGTCCTGCCCCCGACCGTGCCGGGCTACGTCCAGCAGGACCTGTATCCGACCCCGAACCACGCCGGCGACCTGGACAAGGCCAGAGCCGAGATCGCCACGTGCAAGGCCGCCGAGCACATCACCGGCATCACCACCCAGGTGGGCTACTACATCGACCAGCCGAAGGACAAGCCGGTCGCCGACGTCATCCAGCAGAACCTGGCCGCCATCGGCATCACGGTGACCGAGGACGGCTTCAAGTACAGCCAGCTCTCGATAAAGGCCGGCAGCCAGGCTTACGTCAGGCAGAACAACGAGGCGATGTTCATCACCGCGTGGGCCGCCGACTTCCCGTCGGGGTACGGATTCCTGGACCAGATCGTCACCCCGGACGGCATCAAGCCGACCGGTGAGAGCAACTATTCCGAACTCGACGATCCGGCCATCAACACGCTGATGGCCACCGCGCTCAAGACCACCGATCCGGACGCCCGCAACGCGCTGTACGCCCAGATCGACCAGCAAACGCTCAAGGACGCGGCGCTGGTGCCGATGATCGACTCCCGGGCCCTGATGCTGCGTCCGCCGAACCTCACGAACGCCTACATCGAGCAGGCGTACGGCATGTACGACTACCAGGCCCTCGGCATCGGGTGAGTGCTCCGACACCATGCTGACTTTCATCGTTCGGCGCTTGTTCGCCGTGGCCGGGCTGCTGCTCGTCATCGCCTTCGTGACGATGGTCATCTTCTATGAGATGCCGCAGTGGGGAGGGCAGACACCGGCCACCATGGCGGTCCAGTACGTGGGCAAACAGCCCTCGCCCGCGGCGATCCAGGGGGTGATCCACCGGTTCGGCTTCGACCGGTCGTTCCCGGTCCAGTACCTCGACTACGTGCGCACCATCGTCACCGGCACCACATTCAGCGACGGCACCCAGGACATCGCCTGCCACGCCCCGTGCCTGGGCTACTCGTTCAGGAACTACCAGCAGGTCTGGCCCACGATCCTGAGCGACCTGCCGGTCACCTTCTCCATCGCGGCCGGTGCCGGCGTCCTGTGGCTGTTCTTCGGCGTCGCCTCGGGTCTGGCCTCGGCCGTGCGCAAGGGCTCGCTGCTCGACCGGGCGTCGATGACCGTCGCCCTGCTCGGCATCTCGCTGCCGGTCTACTTCCTCGCGCCGCTGCTGTCCCTGCCGCTGGCCTACCGGTGGTCGATCCTGCCGGCCCCGGGCAGCTACGTCGGCATCACGTCCGATCCGGGCCAATGGTTCCTGGACATGATCCTGCCCTGGACCTGTCTGGCCTTCGGCCTGGCCGCCCTCTACACCCGTTTGACCCGGGCCGGAATGCTCGACGTACTGAGCGAGGACTTCGTGCGCACCGCGCGGGCGAAGGGCTTGTCCGAGCGCCGGGTGCTCCTCAAGCACGCCCTGCGGGCGGCGGTCACCCCGATCATCACGATCTTCGGCATGGACTTCGCCACCGCGCTCGGCGGCGCGGTGCTGGTCGAGATCACCTTCTCCATGAAGGGGATCGGCTTCCTGGCCATCACCTCGATCCAGAACGGCGACTTCCCGATGATGATGGGCGTCACCTTGTTCGCCGCGGCGTTCATCGTGCTGGCCAACCTGCTGGTCGACGTGATGTACGCGGTGGCAGACCCGCGGGTGCGGCTGTGAACGGCCCCGGGGGACGTCCGTTCCTGGACGTGCGCGACCTGAAGGTGCACTTCCCGACCGACGACGGCGTGGTGAAGTCCGTCGACGGGATCACCTTCCAGTTGGAGCGCGGCA
>NZ_JBGCCP010000081.1:0-7288 GCF_041262705.1 Catenulispora sp. MAP12-49
TGGGACAGCCGAGACGAAGAAGAGCGGGCGAAGGCCGTGGGAGGTCGAGGACGGTCTGTGGGAGCGGATCGAGCCGCTGTTGCCGCAGGTCGAGCATCCTCACTCCTCACCCGGTTTCCCGGCTGCGATGCGGCCGGGGACCCGGCTGCTTGCCGGGCTCGTATGCTTCATGCGACCCGCGCAGAAAGGCTCATGACGGTGGTGTTGCGAACCGGATCCATCCTCTCCCCGGAGTTCGACAGGGATCCCTACTCCCATTTCGCCTACCTGCGCGAGAGCGAGCCGGTCTACCTGGAGCCGGGCATCGGCTACTTCATCAGCCGGTACGCCGATGTCGAGCGGGCCCTCCGCAACGACACCGTCTACACCACGCAGTCCCTCGTCGAGCGGGCCGAGCCGGTGATGCGGGGGCGGGTCCTGGCGCAGATGACCGGGGCGGAGCACAACCAGAAGCGGCGCCTGGTCGTCCAGGGGTACACCGGGGCGCTGCTCAAGGCGCAGGTGCCCAGGGTCCGGGCCAACGCCGCGACGCTGATCCGGCCGTTCCTGGACACCGGGCGCGTCGACCTGGTGAACGACTTCGGTAAGCAGCTGGCGGTCTGGGTCACCCTCGACAGCCTGGATCTGCCTCGCGACGACTGGGAGCAGGTCGCCGAGTGGCACGCCGGCATCGCGAAGTTCATCACGAGCCTCGCTCTCACCGACGAGGAGCGGGCGCACTGCGTCCGGTGCGGGGAGCTCCTTGAGGAGTACCTGACGCCGTTCATCGAGGAGCGGCGACGGAATCCGGCCGGCGACCTGATATCGGTGCTCAGCACGGCCGCGGGTGACGCCCGGATGGAGCGGCGGGACGTCGTCGCGCTGTGTCTCAATGTGCTGCTCGCGGCCACGGAGCCGATCGACAAGACCCTCGCGTACCTCTTCCGGCACCTCGCCGACCACCCCGAGCAGTTCGCCATGCTCCGGGCCGATCCCGGCCTGCTCACCGCGGCCCTGGCCGAGACGCTCCGCTACACGCCCCCGGTCCATCTGGTTCCTCGGCTGGTGATCGAGCCGGTCACCATCGCCGGAGCCGAGGTCCCGGCGGGCGACGTGGTCTTCAGCATGATCGCGGCCGCCAACCGCGACCCGTCGGTGTTCAGCGCGCCCGACACCTTCGACCTCCGACGCACCGACCTCGGAGCCAACCGCTCCTTCACGGCGGCGGCCACGCACATGGCCTTCGGCACCGGGCTCCACGCCTGCATCGGCGCCGCCTACGCCCGCGCCGAGCTCGAGACCGTCGCCGGTCTGCTGCTGGAACTCATGGACGACATCGCGGTGTCCGCCGACGACACCCGCGAGGAGACGGGCCTGTACACCCGCGGCCCCAAGACCCTTCACCTCGAGTTCAGCCTTTCCAGGGAAGGGAAGCAGCTCGTCGGCGTCTGAACCCTGACACCCCGGTCTCGTGCGCCGGCCGGACGGAGCGGGCCAAATCGCCAGGCCCGAGACAGGGCCTAGATATATGCGCCACGAACGCATATAGTTGGGGTCATGGACGGGACCACGATCTTCATCCAGAGCCACTTCCATCGCGGCTATCGGCAGACCACCAACGGGGAGACCGCGGACCGCGCACAGTCCGCACCCCGCATCACCCACCTCGGCAACCAGATCCGGGAGGGGACGGCGATCATGCACGACGCCTGCTCCGACGGCAACCAGAGGCGCGACCGCCGAGATGCCCGGGATCGGGAACTCGCCCGGGCGAGGTGAACCCCGCGGGCCGACTCGGCCGTCGTGTCGTGGGCGACTGAACGCCCACGCATCTTGAAACAGTCCGTACGCACATCGGCTGGCGCGTGTCGCCCGCCGAGGCGTGACGGGTAGCAGAGCTCCGGGGGGCGATCCCGCCGGCGCGCCCATCGGGACTCGCATCGGTCCCGCGCCATCATCGTGATCTTCCGGTGGCTCCCCTGAGCCGGCTGTCCGGCTCGACCGATCCGCTCGGTCGCCTCGTCATTTCCCTTCATCACCCCTAGCCGCGGCCCGGCCGCGCGCGCGGGCATCCCTTTCCCTTCCACAGTCAGTGATCAATCACTCAATTCAAGGAGAACCCGTGTCCCAGCATGCCCAAAACCCCTCATCACGCCGCTGGTGGGCACTCGCGCTCCTAGCGCTCGCCCAGTTCGTCGTCGTCCTCGACGCCTCGATCGTCAACATCGCCCTGCCCTCGATCGGGCGCGGCCTCGACTTCTCCCAGGACGGCCTGACCTGGGTCGTCAACGCCTACGTGCTGACCTTCGGCGGGGCGCTGCTGCTCGGCGGCCGCCTGGCCGACCTGCTCGGCCGCCGCCGCGTCTTCATCGCCGGCCTGCTGGTCTTCTCCGTCGGCTCGCTGGCCGGCGGACTGGCCCAGACCGGGGCCGAGCTGATCGCCGCCCGCGCTCTCCAGGGGCTGGGCGGGGCGCTGCTCGCGCCGGCCGCGCTGTCGCTGGTGACGACCCTGTTCGTAGAAGGCGCGGACCGCAACAAGGCCATGGGCGTGTGGGGCGCGGTCGCCGGGTCCGGGGGCGCCGCCGGCGTCCTGCTCGGCGGCGTGCTCACCAGCGCGCTCGGCTGGCGCTGGGTGCTGTTCGTCAACGTGCCGGTGGGCCTCGCGGCCGCCGTGCTGACGCCGCTGGTGGTGGCCGAGTCCCGGCAGGCGGGGCAGCGCGGGATCGACCTGCCCGGCGCCGTCGCGGTCACCGGCGGGCTCAGCGCCCTGGTCTACGCCCTGGTCGGGGCCGGCACCGCGGGCTGGACCTCGGTCCGCACCCTGGGCCTGCTGGGCGCCGCGGTAGTGCTGCTGGGCGTCTTCGTCCTGATCGAGCGCCGCGCCGCGGCCCCGCTGGTCCCGCTGCGGATCTTCCGGCTGCCCGGAGTGCGCGCCGCCAACATCGTCGGCGTGTTGATCGGGGCCGCGATGTTCGGGATGTTCTTCATCGTCACCATGTACCTGCAGCAGGTCCTCGGGTACAGCCCGCTGCGCTCGGGCCTGGCCCAGCTGCCCCTCGGCGTGGCGCTCGTCGCCGCCGCCGGCCTCGCCTCGCCGCTGGTGACCCGCCTGGGCGCCAAGCCGGTCCTGATCTCCGGCGTCCTGGTCTTCGCGGCCGGGATGGCCTGGTTCACCCGCATCGGCGTGCACAGCGGCTTCACCGCCGGCCTGCTCGGCCCGTCCCTGCTGGTGGCCGCCGGCCTCGGCCTGGCCTTCGTGCCGCTGACCATCGCCTCGACCGAGGGCGTCAGCGGCGAGGAGGTCGGCCTGGCGAGCGGGCTGATCAACACCTCCCAGCAGATCGGCGGCGCCGTCGGCCTGGCCGTCCTGGCCACCGTCGCCACCACCCGCACCGGCCACCTCGCGGCCGCCGGCCACGCCGTCAAGTCCGCGCTGACGGGCGGCTACCAGACCGCCTTCTGGGTCGGCACCGGCCTGCTCGTGGCCGCCGCGCTCGCCGCCGCGGAGTTGCTGCCGCGCGGCGCCTCGGCCGGCGCCGGCCTGGAGACCGCTCCAGCTGACGAGGCCGAGCGGCCCGTGCCCGTCGCCGTCTGAGGCCACTCAGCCCTCTGAAACCACTCATCTGAAGGAGCCGAAAAATGAAGCACCACTCGCCCCGGACCATAGCCACGCTGATCGGCACCACCGCCGTCGTCGCGGCGGTCGCGACCGCCGGTGCCGGCACCGCCGACGCCTCCGCCAGCCGGCACCTGCCGAAGATCGTCGACGCCTGGGCCGCGGCCTGGAACGGCACCGCGCCGGGCGCGCTCGGCGCCCTGTTCACCGCGGACGGCACCTACACCGACCACGGAGTCGGCGCCGTCTTCCACGGCAGCGAGGGGATCGCCGGGTGGAAGGCCCACGCCGACGACCTCATCGACGGAGTCCACGTCACCGTGCGCGCCGCCTACCGCGACGGCGACCACATCACGATCGAGGCGGTCTACGCCGGCCACCTCAAGGGCGCCCCACATCCGTTCGCGGTCCCGATGGCCACCCTCCTCGACCTCCGCGACCCGCACCAGATCACTTCCGACCAGGACTTCTACAGCCTCACCGACGTCCTGGCCCAGTCCGGCCTGCCCGCCGGCTGGACCCCGCAGCACTGAGCTCATCCGAACCGACTCATCCGAACCGGAACCCCACCACCAAGAAGATCGGAAACGACGATGAACACCTCTTCCCAGCCGAAGTCCCCCCGCACCAGGTCCGGCCGCTGGCTCGCCATCACCGCCGCGGCGGCCGCGGCGGTCGGGGCGGCGGTGACGGCCCTGCCGGCCGACGCCGTCACCCCGGCTTACGCGGGACCCGGCATCACCTGGAGTCCGTGCACTGATCCTGACTTCCACGGGATGGACTGCGGCACGCTGAAGGCCCCCGTCGACTACGCTCACCCCGGCGGGCCCCAGGTCACCCTCTCGATGGTGCGCCGGTCCGCGACCGACAAGGCCCACCGCGTCGGCACCCTGGTGCTCAACGACGGCGCCGGCGGCTCCAGCATCGAGCAGCTGCGGTACGCGCTGCGCTTCGGGCTCGCCGGCACGCCGCTGGCCCAGCGGTTCGACGTCGTCGCCATGGACCCGCGCGGCATCGGCCACAGCCAGGGCATCCACTGCACCCGGCCGGCGATCGCGCCAGGCGTCACGGATCAGCCCCCCAGCCAGGCGCAGTTCGACGCGCTGGTCGCGAACAACAAGGCCTTCGCGGCGGACTGCCTGCGCGAGAACGGACCGCTGCTGACCCACATGGACATGCGCACCACGGCGCGCGACTTCGACCGGCTGCGCACCGCCCTGCACGAGCGCCAGCTGAACTGGTACGGCATCCAGTACAGCGACCTGCTCGGCCGCACCTACGCCCAGGAGTTCCCCGGGCGGCTGCGAACCATGGTCCTGGACACCGCCGAGGACGACACCCTGCCTCCGGTCGAGCACGTGGCGATGGAGATGGCGACCGCCGAGCAGGCCTTCGACCGCTTCGTCGCCTGGTGCGGCACGACCGACTCCTGCGCCCTGCACGGAAAGGACGTCGCCGCCGTCTTCGACCGGCTCGTGGCCGGCGCCGACGCCACGCCCATCCCGGTGAAGGGCACGAACCGGACTCTCACCGGCCGCGAGATCCAGGCGGTCACGCAGGACTACATGGTCATCAAGGAGCCGGGCTGGCCGGCCCTGGCGGGAGCCATCAGCCAAGCCCTCGCCGGCGACGCCACCGGATTCAGCCACGACTTCGACAAGACCCTGGACTACACCCAGATGCAGGCGGTCTCCTGCCTCGACGAGCCGCCCGCCGCCACCACCTACCCCCAGCTCGCCCAGCTCGAAGCCCTCGCCCGGCATACCTCGCCGCACCTCGGCGGCCACGTCCAGTCCTGGACCGCCACGACCCACTGCGTCGGCTGGCCCGCGCCGGCCCACAGCCCCGCCCCCAGCGCCCCGGTCGAGGGCGCCCCGGCGGCGCTGATCCTCCAGTCCACCCACCAGACCCTGTCCGCCTACTCCTGGGCCTTCGGCCTGGCCGCCCAGCTGCCCGGCAGCCGCGTCCTGTCCGTCGAAGGCGACGACTACAGCGTCTACATCACCGACGCCTGCGCGGCGCGGACCGCCAGCGACTACCTGATAGACCGCACGCTCCCGGCCGTCGGGACCATGTGCGACTGACCGCCAGCGGCCGCAGGCCGCCGAATCACTTAACGAATCACTACTGAATGACTGAAGCGGGAGACGTGGGCCCACGTCTCCCGCTTCAGTCTGTCCGGCTGTGCCGGGTTCAGCCGTCTTGCTCGTCGGCGCCCGTGTCCGGACCGCCCGGGCCGATCCCCAGCGCCGCGGCGAAGGCGGCCAGGTCGCGGGCGAAGACGGCGAGCCGCTCGTCCGGCCAGTCGGCCAGGGCCGCGCCGATCTGCCGCCGCAGCTCGCCGCGCATCGCTGCCACCGCCCGCGTCCCCTCGTCGGTCAGCTCGATGATCGCCACCCGGCCGTCGGACGGGTCCGGGCTGCGTTTGACGAGGCCGCGCTTCTCCAGCTCGGTCAGGTGGCGGCTGGCCGTGGTGTGCGCGATCCCCACCGCCTCGGCCACGTCGGCCACCCGGGCCGGGGAGATCCTGGCGACGGCGCTGAGCAGGGGATAGAGCGCGTCGTCCAGATCCAGACCGGCGGCCTTGAGCATGGCCCCGTAAAGGTGGGCGCGGTTGCGCCGTTGGAGCAGGGCCGCCCAGGCCCGCTCAATCTCGCTGAGGATTCGGTCTCGTTCCATACCCAGATTGTATGCGCCACGGACGCAAATATCTTCGGTGCCGCCCCACAGATACACGCCGCCGGCCTCGAACGTCTGCACGGTGTTCGGCGCGAACCACGACCAGAACGTCGTCCCGCGCAGGAACGTGTCCGTGTCCGCGTGGTACGCGTACTGGTCCCGGGGTCTGTCGAGCGATGACTTGTTCGGCCTGGTTTGCCCAGGCGGTGACACCGTCATAGAGGGCACCAGGGTTGATGCAGCAGTGCAGGATTCCGACGAGGCGGTTGGCTTCCTGGCCTACAGGGTTGGCCCCGAAAGTGGCCCGGTTGTGGTGACGGAAGTCATCGGCAGCTGGGCTTCTTCGTTTTCTGGACATGGATTCGGCCCGCCGGCGACGAACGCCGCAGGACTCTTAACAAAGTGTGGTGCGGAGTCGGCGCCAGCAGATGATGGCGCAGCCGAGGGTGACGAAGGCCTGGTGGATGTCATCGCGGATCTCCCAGCGGATGCGCAATCGGCGGAACCAATGCAGTAGCGCGATCGCGCCCTCGACGACCCAGCGGTACACGCCCAGCCCGGAGCCGTGCTCGCTGCCGCGGCGGGCGATGTGCGGGGTGATCTGCAGGGCGCGCGCCTGGTCGCGGTAGGACTCGTGGTCGTAGCCGCGGTCGGCGTACAGATGCCGGGGACGGCGCCGAGGCTGACCGCGCACGCCACGCACCGGCGGGATGGCCTGGATCAGCGGGAGCAGCTGGGTGACGTCGTTGCGGTACCGCCAGTGGTGATCGCGGCCAGCGGGATGCCGTGGGCCTCCACGATCAAGTGGTGCTTGCTGCCTGTCTTGCCCCGGTCCACCGGGGACGGGCCGGTGGCCGGCCCGCCCTTCATCGCCCGCAGATGGCTGGAGTCGACCGCGGCGCGGGAGAAGTCCAGCGGCCCCGCGCCGCGCAGCTCGGAAAGCAGCAGCTCGTGCAGCCGCTGCCAGACTCCGGCGGCGTTCCAGTCCCGAAGCCGCCGCCAGCAGGTCATCCC
>NZ_JBGCCP010000082.1:0-4119 GCF_041262705.1 Catenulispora sp. MAP12-49
GAACCGGTGTATCAGAGGTCTCGTTCACTATATAAAACAGCTGCTCACAGCCGCATTTGACGACACCGCCAAACCCTTAACTACGCGGCATTGCGCCGGCGCCTACTTGGCAAGTACGTCCATGACGTCCGCCGCGTCCATCGCGGCAAACGGCTCCCAGATATATCGTTGTTGTCGATAGTGATCACGAACTGTGCGGAGCAATCCGGGTCCTCGGGGTCGACCCAACGCCGATAGACCTTCACTACCATCGACCGGCCAGCGGGGTTGATCTGGGCCCACTTGACGAACCCGCCCTGTTCAAGGATCTCTTCGTGAACGAAGTTTATTTGGGCCGGTCACGGGAGCGGCGCGGGGCGTTCCATCCGGATGAGGGATCGCAGGTGGCGCGCGCGGGTGTTCGAGGACAGATCAGGGCACTGGTGGTTAACCCCGAACCGCGTCGTCGGACGGTCACGCCGCGTGATCCGGCGGTACACTACGAGTCCCCGGGCTTATTCAGGGGACGAATGTGCCGGGGGTCAGGCATGGAGGGGTGGGGGAGTGGCGCCGGACTGCGTCGTGGCCTGGGTTCGGGCCCTCGCGCGGGCGTACGCCCCCACCCCGACCCCGGGTGCGGCCGCCTCGAACGCCACCTTCTGGACGGTGTTCGCCGCAGTCGCGGGCGCACTGGGCCTGGGTGGCGTTGCCGCGCTGTCCGTCAAACAGCTCATCACGCCGTCCCTGAACCGCGCTGGCGCCTCCTTCGCGGAGGTGCTCACCGACTACTTGGCCGTGCTGAGGTCCCGCAGCCTGCGCCGCATCCGCCGCTACCAGCGCTCGGTCGCGGAGTACGCCCGCGAACACACCCTCGGGTTCGGCACAGAGCCGATCAGCGTGCGGGACGTCTACGTGCCCTTGGCGGCCGTGGCCACGGGCGAACGCCGGGACCTGTACGAGGCGATCCGCGGGGAACGCCGCTCGGTCGTGATCGGCGAAGCCGGCGCGGGCAAGTCGATGCTGCTCAAACACTCGCTGCTGGAGTGGACCGAGCGCCACACCACCCGCCGGAGCGAGATACCGGTGCTGGTGGAGCTGCGCCGCTTCAACTCCGGCCCGGCGGACGCGATCGACCTAGTCGCGCAAGTCCAGGAGTTCCTGCACACGCACCGCTTCAAGGGCGCGGCGGGCTTCGTCACCAAGGCGCTCGAGGACGGTCGGATCACCGTCCTGTTCGACGGTCTCGACGAGGTGACCGCCGACCGCCTCGACGGCGTCGTCCAGAAGCTGAAGGACTTCGCGCAGCGCTTCACCGACTGCCAGATTGTGGTCACCTGCCGTTCCTCGCTCTACAACGGCGAACTGGATTTCAGAACGGTGGTGCGGGTCGCAGAACTCGATGACGCGACCATCCGGCTGCTGCTGCACCGCTGGCCCGGCCTGGACGCGGCTTCACAGGAACGCCTCTACCGGACACTCGGGGCGAACGCGGCACTCAAACGCCTGGCGCGCAGCCCTCTATTGTTGTCGATGATGGCCTGGATGACGACGTCGGGCATCGCGCTGCCGACCTCGCGTGCGGACTTCTATGACACCGCGATCGAGAACCTGGTCCGGCGGGACGACGTCCTCAAACGAGGTCGGTCACAGTTCGCGGCGAACAAGAAGCTAGTGGTGCTGCGCGGCATCGCGTTAGTTCTCCAGGATCGCGCCGGCGCCGACCGGGACCGGCTGAACATCTCCCATGCCAGCGCCCTGGAACACATCCGCTCTATCGCCGCTTCGATTGACCTCGACGAGAAGGACGCCGAGCCGCTGCTGGCGGAGATCGTAGAGCGCAGTGAACTGCTTTCGAGCAGCGGTGGGGTGGCGCCGAGCTACTTCTTTCGGCATCTGACCTTTCAGGAGTACCTCGCCGCCGTGGAGCTGAGGGATGATCGCGAAGGGCTGCTCGACCGCTACGTGACCGACAGGAATGCCTGGCGGGAGACGGTCAAGCTGTGGTGCGGCCGGGCAGACAGGGACGCGACCCCGCTGATCCGGTACCTGCTCGACCACGACGGTCCCGGTGGCTGCACGATGGCGCTGGAGTGCGTGTCGGCGACGACGCGGGTGGGCGAGGCGATCGTTCGGGAAACGGTCGACCTGCTTGAGGTGGATCTGGTCCGCGCAGACGGTGTCCTGCCCAATCCAGAGGTCATCCTAGCGTTCGGGAACGCCGCAGCGGGCAGTGGTCCTCGCAGTGCCCTGATCCGAGACCGGTTGTTCGAGTTGGCTCGGAGCGGGTCCGACTTCTATCGCGCGGAGGCGGCTATGGAAGCGCTGGCCGCCTCGGGGCACGAGTCGGCGGCGGAGTTCCTCGCCAGTGGGTCGACCACGAGCGACATCAGTGCACGAATCGCGTTGGTATCCATGGGCGATCTGGCTATACCCGCGTTGTGTCGGCTGGCCGAGAGCGGCGACCTGAATGCGGTGGACGATCTGGCGGGCATTGCCACGCCGGCCGCCATCGAAGCTCTTGTGGGGTTGCTCATCCGCGGGCTCGAACCGGGAATGCGGGCTGCTTGGCGCTTGGCTGAACGACTCGGCGACGCGGTCGCCGTCGAGGTCATCGCGCGGGGTCCGGGGACCCAGGGGCCCAGCGGGGGCGAATGGGTCTGGGAACGCTTCAGCGGCGGGTCCTCAACGCTGAACGAGGTTGTGGCATGGGTCTTCAGTGTCGTCAACGGCTGCCCCGTCGAGGCGATCCCCAAGGACGTGGGCCGGATTGACTTCCGGTTCGTAGTCGCGTCCGTCGTCGTTGATCACGGCAACCCCCGGTTGTGGGTTGTGCCGGACCGGATAGTCGAGCTGACGGACCGAGTGCTCTCTGAGAGCCATCAGGTAGTCGCCCCTCCCGGGGCGAAACTGCAACTCGATGCCGTGCTGCGCGGGTTGCAGGAGCTGCCGGCTCTCACATCGGCGGGTGACGATCTGCGACGAGCGCTGCTAGACCATTACCAACTGTCCCCGAATCACACTGCCATGGTCGAAGCCATGGGGTATGAGGACCAATTGAGCATCCTGCTCTTACTTGGTTCGCCGCATCCCCGTTCGGAGTGGACCGCGATGCCGACGGTTGCCCCCAAGAGGTCCTATCTCTGGCCGGGCCTCATCGCGTGCGCAGTCCTTGCCGCGGTCTTCGTCATGGGAGCCGCGCCGTGGCAAGAATTCGAGATGATGGTCGGCCACCGGTCGTTCGGGCCGCGGGCGCTGGTGCCGGTGAGCTGGCTCGTTCTGTTGGGATTGTATTTCGCGCCCCGTCTCGGCTTCATAAGCCGCTGGGCGCGGTCGAGTCAACTCTTGCTTGCCGGGTTAACAACGCTCGTAGTCGTTTCCCTCACCTACCAACTCCTCATCGGAACCATCGCCACTGCCCGATTGATCGGCTTGCACCCGACCTGGATCGTCGCCGTTGGCGTCCCGCTGACCCTGCTGGCCCTCCACGCTCAGCATCGGAACAAGCGCTACAACAACCCGCTGCGCAAAGCCATCGAAGCTGCCGGCGCGACCTCGCCGACGACCTCGATCATCGCAAGCACACCCGCTCGAAAGCGCCCCTAAGCTTCCTCGAACATCCGCAACCGATGCGCCACCGCCGCAGCCTCGCCACGCCCCGAAACCCCAGCTTCGCGAGGATGTTGGCACGAGCAGGAATCCGTGCTCACCTGAACCAGGTGCCGAGCGGCGCTCCGCCGCGTTGCCGTATGGGGGAAACATGACCGTCGGCGTGTCGGATCTACCGGTCGTCTCGTCCGGTGGTGTCGTCAGACCTTGCCCAGGCATCAAGGGTGGTGCCGGCGCTACAGAGCGAGCGTTGCCGGTCTGGATTCCAACAAGCTGTCTATGGTCCCCGCGAGTGGCCGAGCCAATGGAAGTCGGTGCAGGCGCAGGGGAGTGCGAAGGGCGGTCCTTTGCGAGGTGCGTAGGCTTTCTTCGGAGAATACGCGGAGAAGCCTGTACCGTGCCAAAACTAACGTATACATGCTCTGGCCAGCTGGTTCGCCGAGTTGGTCAGGCGGCTCGGTGGTACTCGTGGATGGTGGTGGCGGGGACTTGTCGGCGGCGGATCTGTCCTTCGGTTGGGATGGCCTCAGCTGG
>NZ_JBGCCP010000083.1:0-3570 GCF_041262705.1 Catenulispora sp. MAP12-49
TGTCGAGGTCGGTATTCACACACAGACAACGACACCCTTCGCCATGCCGTCACGCAGGCCCACGACCAGCCCAGCCTTCGGACTCAATCATCTAGGGCGATGAGGTTGTTGCCCGCGGCGATGGTGAGTCGGTAGAAGGGCGGGATGAAGTAGTAGTTGAGCAGCAGCGAGGCGGTGACCGAGGTGAACAGGCCGCCGATCCGCGCCACCAGCACCCCCGGCGGCCATCCGCTCCCTCGAAACCGCGCCCCGTGGACAGTAGAGCCGTGCGGTGCATGCTCGGCGGACTCCTCTCGAACACCGGAAAGCGCTCATCACGCTGGCGTGCTGTTCGACGGCGGCCGGGGGTACAGCCTCTTCGACGCCGGCCTGCGCCACCCCTTGATCCCCCACCGTCCACACTGACCTCGTCGTGGCTGTGCGGGGCACCGGCCAAGGGCGACAGGGCCAGGAAGCCGTCGTAGTCGAGCACGTCGAAGACCGCCGCGCGAGAGTCGCAGCCGCTCGTTAAGCAGAATATTGATACGACGGATGCAGGTGACCGAGCTTGCTCGCGTCCGGCGCGGCGGCGGGCGTCCATCTCGGCAGGCAGCCGCCCTGTCCGTCGTTTTCCAGATCGAGGACGACGCGGTCCTCTGGCCGGTCGAGCTACAGCGACGCCCATATCACCTGGCTGAACGCGGTGGACTCGACGGCCTGCGGGGCGACCTCGTCGGCGAGCAATTCCAGTCACGGCTGAGCTCGGACATCGTGCGCATCGGTCCGACCGACCTTGGCGTTTTGCCAGGATTTCATGTGCACCGCGTGAGTTTCGGCTGGATCCGGCATCCGGTGTGATCGACTGTGATGCACCGGGTCAAGGGGAATTTGAGGAACAGAGGAGGCGGCTATGAGCGCGCGTGTCTTCGTCGGGGTTCACGGTTCGCTGGGCAGCTTGCAGGCATTGCGCCGCGCGGTGGCCGAAGCCCGGGAGCGGCAGGCGGTACTGGTGGCTGTGCTGGCCTGGACGCCGCCGGGTGGGGAGGTGGCGTACCGGCGCGCACCCTGCCCTCCGCTGCACAAGGTGCAGCGAGAGCTGGCCGAACAGCGGCTGACCGACGCCTTCGACGCGGCGCTGGGCGGGATCCCCACCGGCCTGCCCGTCGAAACACGGGTGGTGTGCGGACCGCCCGGTCCGGTCCTCGTCTCGCTGGCCGCCCGTCCCGACGACCTGCTCGTGGTCGGAAGCGGCCGGACAGGTGTGCTGCGCAGAGCATTCGGCCTGCAGCCACCGGTGGTTCGGCACTTCTCGATGCGGGCGGCGTGCCCGGTGCTGGTGGTACCTCCGTCCGCGATGGTACGAGACCTGCGGCGGCGCCCACTACAGCGTGGGAAGGCGTCGGTCTGACCGTCGGCGCCGGACGGCACGGACCAGAGTCACCTGGCCCGGGCCTTCGCCGCGCGGCCAGGGCGCGACCGGTGGGCGCCTCGCCGACCGAGGGCGCCGCGTCCTGGATCCGGACCGCCGGTCACATCCAGATTCCAGCGGTTGTGATTGGAAGCCGACGGCCACTGGGCGGCATTGTATGAGGACGTCGCAGAGGTGCTCGCGGATTGGAGCCGAAACGGAATGGGCGTCGAGCTGATTACCTGCTGGCTGTCCTGGCAGCGAAGTAGCAGCCTGCGACGCGCGCACCTGTACGAGGCCGACGACTGTCGACGGCCTCGTACACATCCGGCGCCTATTCGCCGCCGCCCTTGTCCCCGCTGTCCTCATGGCGAGCCTGCTTGACTTCGCGGGCCAGGGTCCATGGGGCCGCGGCCCCGCAGCCGCCACGGGCAGAGGATCGCCACGATGTCCTTCGGCGGGGCGGTTCTTCCTGACGGCTCGTCACCGGCTTCTACGGCGAGAACGTCCCCTACCTTGGCTTCGGCACCCACATCGGCTTTTGGACCTCTACAGGCGTCACCATCGGTCTGTCCATCGTTTCTTCTTCGTCTTCCGCCGCAAGGACTGGATTTAGCCGCGCGACGCGACTGAGGTTGCCGGGATCACCGAGCGCGCTTGCAGGTAGGCGATCCAGGCTGCCTGGGTCCGGTTCGCCCAGTGTTGCGCAGTGGAGATGTGCAGTCCCAGGAGATCGGCCGGCAGCGGAGGCGGGAGCTCGGCGGCAAGGTTGATCGATGCTGCTGCACGCGCCTGGTCACGGTGCTGGATGCCGTGTGCTGGTTCCCTCTTGGGCGGTCGGCACACTGCTGGGACATCGCCATCCCGGCCGCGCAGGGGCCAATCCGCACGCCGCGCAAATGCCGTGCCCGATCGCAGGACACTAAGATCGCATGCGTGTCGCTATTGGTGTCCGCGGTGACAGGTTTCCTGTCGGGTGCTCTCGGTTCGATCTTGGTCTACCGCGTTCTGGTGCGGCCTCGCGGCCTCGCTCCAAGCGTGACCGGTGAGCTCGCCACCGCCGTCGCCGACTTCGAACGCCAGCTGGACGGTCTGGAGTTCAACCCGGAGGCCGAAGGCGTGACGGCCGACATGCGCGCGCAGTATGCCAGAGCCCGCGCCGCCTGCAGCGATGCCGTGAACGCGATGCCGAACCGCAAGTACGTACTCCCTGCGCTGGGCCGGGGGCGGGACGCGTTCGTGCGCCTGGAAGCGATGCGCAACGGTCGTCCGGTACCGCTGGAGAATCTCTCCCGGGCCGAACTTGGAGTCTTCGGGAAGCAGACAGCTTTAGCGGCGACCGATGCGCGATTCACTTGGAAGGGCAAGAGCAGGCAGGCCGAGTTCGTTCTCGACCGTCCCGAGGCCGGGCGCCCAACCCTGGTGCGGCTCTCTGCCAGCGGGGCTGGCTACGTTTTCGCGACGGTCGCAGCGGTGGAGCATACAGCTGAGCGTGTCAGGGACCACTCAATGTTCTATGCCGATGCCCATGGCCCTACTTTCGCTGTGGTCCCCGTGGCCGTCACTCATCTGCGCGTCGAGCCGATGAAATCCACGGCGTGGGTTGTCACTGCTCTCCCGCGTGATCTGCTGCCGACGACCGACAGCGTCATGCGTGGAAAGGGGGCCATGGCGTTTCATCACCGAGGGGACGCCGTTTCCGTCGTGCTCCAGGTGCGGGGCGGAGGCGGAAGGGTCGATTTCTACGCGGACTGCGATTGCCGGGGGGACATCTGTGAAGACGACTCGATGCATCGCGGTTTCGCCTCGGGCGGACGGTCTTTCTTCAGCACCGTTACCAAGGAGTATCGCGAAAACGGGTTTCTGCCCGACAAACCCGGTGTGATCGTCGTGGATCTCGAGGGGACATGGTCGCTGGACGTGGTGGACACCGAGCCGGGGTCGTAGCGCGCCGGGACCCGGACGGGATCTCGCATTCTTCGAGAGCGGCGGGGCGTCGGCGTGCCGGGTCCCGTGCCGAAGATCTTCGCACCCTGGTGTCAACGGTTTAGACATTGAGCCATTCCGCGTAACTCTGCATTACGTTGTCCCTTGTGGTCGCCGTCTGAGACCACGACGCCGGCGAAGTCGACGCCGGGGATCACCGGCAGCGGTGTGCCGAGCCGGCCCGCGGCGTTGGCGAC
>NZ_JBGCCP010000084.1:0-2713 GCF_041262705.1 Catenulispora sp. MAP12-49
CTCTGGAGAAGTATCCCAAGTAGCACGGGGCCCGAGAAATCCCGTGTGAATCTGGCGGGACCACCCGCTAAGCCTGAATACTCCCTGGTGACCGATAGCGGACTAGTACCGTGAGGGAAAGGTGAAAAGTACCCCGGGAGGGGAGTGAAAGAGTACCTGAAACCGTGTGCCTACAAGCCGTGGGAGCTACGCCGTGCCGGATTTATCCGGTCACGGTTGTGACCGCGTGCCTTTTGAAGAATGAGCCTGCGAGTTAGCGTTGTGTGGCGAGGTTAACCCGGGTGGGGTAGCCGTAGCGAAAGCGAGTCCGAATAGGGCGTTTGAGTCGCACGACCTAGACCCGAAGCGTGGTGATCTAGCCATGGGCAGGGTGAAGCGCGGGTAAGACCGCGTGGAGGCCCGAACCCACCAGGGTTGAAAACCTGGGGGATGACCTGTGGTTAGGGGTGAAAGGCCAATCAAACCACGTGATAGCTGGTTCTCCCCGAAATGCATTTAGGTGCAGCGTCGTGTGTTTCTTCCCGGAGGTAGAGCACTGGATGGTCTAGGGGGCCTACAAGCTTACCGAAATCAGCCAAACTCCGAATGCCGGTGAAGTGATAGCGCGGCAGTGAGACGGCGGGGGATAAGCTTCGTCGTCGAGAGGGAAACAGCCCAGAACACCGGCTAAGGCCCCTAAGCGTGTGCTAAGTGGGAAAGGATGTGGAGTCGCATAGACAACCAGGAGGTTGGCTTAGAAGCAGCCACCCTTGAAAGAGTGCGTAATAGCTCACTGGTCAAGTGATTCCGCGCCGACAATGTAGCGGGGCTCAAGTACACCGCCGAAGCCGTGTCATTCACACATGTAGCCCGTCGGGTTAGTAGCCCGGCCAGGCGTGTGGATGGGTAGGGGAGCGTCGTGCAGCCAGTGAAGTCCCGGGGTGACCCAGGGGTGGAGGCTGCACGAGTGAGAATGCAGGCATGAGTAGCGAATGCGACGTGAGAAACGTCGCCGCCGGATGACCAAGGGTTCCTGGGCCAGGCTAATCCGCCCAGGGTGAGTCGGGACCTAAGGCGAGGCCGACAGGCGTAGTCGATGGACAACGGGTTGATATTCCCGTACCCGCGAAGGTCCGCCCAGTGTTGAATCAGGTGATGCTAAGCCCGTTAAGCCCCCTGACACCTTCGGGTGTTGGGTGTGGTGGAGCCGGCGGCCCGAACTTGTAGTAGGCAAGCGATGGTGTGACGCAGGAAGGTAGCCCAACCCGGGCGGTGGTTGACCCGGGGTAAGGATGTAGGGCGTGTCGTAGGCAAATCCGCGACACACATAGCCTGAGATCTGATGCCGAGCCCGTAGGGGCGAAGTGGGTGATCCTATGCTGTCGAGAAAAGCATCTAGCGAGGACCGAGCGGCCCGTACCCCAAACCGACACAGGTGGTCAGGTAGAGAATACCGAGGCGATCGGGTGAACCGTGGTTAAGGAACTCGGCAAAATACCTCCGTAACTTCGGGAGAAGGAGGGCTCCAACTGGTGATGAGTCTTGCACTCTGAGCTGGGGGGAGTCGCAGAGACCAGCGAGAAGCGACTGTTTACTAAAAACACAGGTCCGTGCGAAGTCGCAAGACGATGTATACGGACTGACGCCTGCCCGGTGCTGGAACGTTAAGGGGACCGGTTAGGAAGTGATTCCGAAGCTGAGAACTTAAGCGCCAGTAAACGGCGGTGGTAACTATAACCATCCTAAGGTAGCGAAATTCCTTGTCGGGTAAGTTCCGACCTGCACGAATGGCGTAACGACTTCTCGACTGTCTCAACCACGGACCCGGCGAAATTGCACTACGAGTAAAGATGCTCGTTTCGCGCAGCAGGACGGAAAGACCCCAGGACCTTCACTATAGCTTGATATTGGTGTTCGACTCGGTTTGTGTAGGATAGGTGGGAGGCTGTGAAGCTCGGACGCTAGTTCGGGTGGAGCCGGCGTTGAAATACCACTCTGATCGTGTTGGATGTCTAACCTCGGTCCGTGATCCGGATCAGGGACAGTGTCTGGTGGGTAGTTTAACTGGGGCGGTTGCCTCCTAAAGAGTAACGGAGGCGCCCAAAGGTTCCCTCAGCCTGGTTGGCAATCAGGTGGCGAGTGCAAGTGCACAAGGGGGCTTGACTGTGAGACCGACAGGTCGAGCAGGTGCGAAAGCAGGGACTAGTGATCCGGCCATGGCTTGTGGAAGCGTGGTCGCTCAACGGATAAAAGGTACCCTGGGGATAACAGGCTGATCTTCCCCAAGAGTCCATATCGACGGGATGGTTTGGCACCTCGATGTCGGCTCGTCGCATCCTGGGGCTGGAGTAGGTCCCAAGGGTTGGGCTGTTCGCCCATTAAAGCGGTACGCGAGCTGGGTTTAGAACGTCGTGAGACAGTTCGGTCCCTATCCGCTGCGCGCGCAGGAGACTTGAGAAGGGCTGTCCCTAGTACGAGAGGACCGGGATGGACGGACCTCTGGTGTGCCAGTTGTTCTGCCAAGAGCATGGCTGGTTGGCTACGTTCGGGAAGGATAACCGCTGAAAGCATCTAAGCGGGAAACCTGCTTCAAGATGAGGTCTCCCACCCACTTGATGGGGTAAGGCTCCCGGTAGACCACCGGGTTGATAGGCCGGGCGTGGAAGCTCCGTGAGGGGTGTAGCGGACCGGTACTAATAGGCCGAGGGCTTGACCACAAAGCTGACACTTTTTT
>NZ_JBGCCP010000085.1:0-2510 GCF_041262705.1 Catenulispora sp. MAP12-49
GTGCCGACGGTGTTGTCATACTGCGCCTCCTGTGGTGGTGGTTGGGGTTTCGGGGTCCAGGCGGAAGGATTCCGCGAGGCGTTGGCGGTAGATCTGCTGGTTGTCGGCGGTCCAGGGGATGCACCAGCGTCCGGAGGGGTCTTTGCGGGCCGGGACCTGTGCGTTGTGCAGCCAGTAGTAGACGGCGTCGGCGCTGATGCCCAGCTCGGCGGCGGCTTGTCTGACGGTGACCTCGCCGTCGAGTAGCGGCTGTGTCCGGGGCGCGGGGACCTTGAGGGTGTGGCGGGCCCATTTCACGGCTTTGACGTCGAAGGGCCGTCCTTTGCCGGTGCTCAGTCCGGCGGCGTTGAGCTCGGCAGCCAGCTGTTCGTGGGTGAGTACCGGTCCTCGGGCTCTGATGAGTTCGGCGGCTTCCGGCGGGGTGCGGTCCGGGCCGCGGCGGCTGGTGGTGATCTCGTCGGTGGCGCCGGTGTGCCAGCGCACGCCGATGCGGACGGTGCCGTCGGGTCCGTCGGGCATGACGGTGACGTCGCTGATCACGGTGCGCAGCAGCCGTTTGCGGTCTTTCGGGCTGGTGGCAGGGTCGTCCCAGAGCCGAGGCAGATCGCGGGCCAGGGCCAGCAGCTGGTCGCGGTCCGGCAGCGGCGGTCGGGCGTCGCGGGCGGTGACCAGTGCCGCCTCGGCTTCGGTCAGGGCGGTGAGCTTCGCCTCCCATCTTGCCTCCAGGGTGCGGGCAACCAGGCGGTTGTCGGGATCGACCTGTTCGAAGGCGCGTTCAGCGCGGGCGGCGTCGTAGCGGGCGCGCTCGACGGCCAGCTCAGCGGCGCGGTGCGCGCGAGTGTGGCGGTCGGCGACAGCGTCGGCGGCGTCGAGGGCGAGGGTGATCTGTTCGCCGGTCATGCAGCGCAGCAGCAGGGCTGCGACCGCGTCGTCGACGGTGGGTGCTGCGATCGAGCGGCAGGTCTGAGTGCGCGCGGAGTCCCGGTGGGCCATGCACTCGTAGTAGCCGCGGCCGGCTGTGGAGTAGCGGGTTCCCAGCCGGCTGCCGCACGAGCCGCAGCCGATGATGCCCTGGCACAACGGCTGGCCTTCGCGCGGGGGCCGGGCCCCGTTGTTGGTGCAGTTCGCAGCGAGTTTCGCCTCGATGTCAAGGAACTGCTGCCAGGTGACGTATCCCTGGTGGTGCTCGGTGATCAGGACCTGCCACTGGTCGCGGGGCAGCAGCCGGGCGGTGGTGCGCACGGTGCCGTCGGGCTGCACCCGGGTCACCGTGGTGTGGCGGCCGTAGACGTAGGCTCCGGCGTAGGCCGGGTTGGCCAGCACGCTGATCACCCGGGCGTGGGTGAGCCGGCCCCAGCGCAGCTGCCCGGCCCAGGCGCCGCCGAAGGCGCGCAGCGGGAACTTGCGCCCGGCGAACGCCGCTGCGACGCCGAACCCGGAGCCGGTGCGTGCGAACTCGGCGAAAACGTCGGCCACCGCCGCCTGGACCTCCTGGTCCGGATCCAGGACGGTGTTCCCGTCCAGGTCGTAGACCAGGCCGACCGGCAGCGGGCTGTGCAGCTCCCCGCGTGCAGCGGCGGCCTTCTTCGCGCCCTGCAAACGTCCGGTCAACAGGTGGAGTTCAGCTTCGGACATGCTCCCTTTCAAGCCCAGCAACAGCCGGTCGTTGATGTCGGCCAGGTCGTAGACGCCGTCGGCGTCGATGACCAGGGTGTCGGTGAGCCGGGCCAGCTCCAGCAGCCGGGCGAACTCCGCGGAGGATCGGGCCAGGCGCGATACCTCCAGGCCGAGCACGGCTCCGGCCTGCCCGAGACAGACGGTGGCGACGATCTCGGCGAACCCGCCGCGAGCGGTCCCGAACCGGCCGGAGACCCCCAGGTCTGCGTCGACCACCACGATGTCGTCCGCCGCCCAGCCCAGGCAGGCGGCCACGTCGGCCAGGCCGTACTGCCGCATCGTGGACTCGGTGTGCTCGCGGACCTGCAACATCGTGGACTGGCGCAGGTATATCAGAGCTTTGCGCGACCGGTGCGACGTGGTGATCTTCGATTCGCCGTTCACAGCCGGCTCCCGCGTTCAACCGGGACTCGACCATGTTCGCCAGCACAGCCACGGCGCCGTCCCGATCCCATCCCTCGATCACCGCAGCTCTCCCGTCCCGGCGTCAGCGCACCGGACACGCCGCACCGACCAGCACCTCTGCTGTTCACGATTCGCCTGCTTCCGGCCGCGCGCAACGGCTTGCGAGAGCATCCAACAGCGCACGCAACTCGGTCAGCGCCTCCGGCGCGAACCGCGCGCACTCCGGCGCGGGACCCCGGTCGGTCCACTGCTCCGGCACCGTCATTCGGCCGCCGTTGCCGGCATCGACCACGAACATCCGCCGACCTGCGCGCTTCATCGAGTACAGGACCTCGACCCGGCGCCCGACCAGCGGGTGGAACCGTTGGGTCACCGTCAGCCATCCCGAATGCTGCCTGGACGACGTGGCAGTGTGCCGTCTCCGTCCC
>NZ_JBGCCP010000086.1:0-1712 GCF_041262705.1 Catenulispora sp. MAP12-49
AGCAGCGCGGCCCCCCACTCCCCGGAGCGAGTGGGGATGGCGCGTTGCCGCGCCGTTGGGTCGGCGCGAAAATGTGCCTGCACGGTGCTGCCCGCATCGAGCCCGTGTGGCCTTGGGTGATGAACCCGGGAGCGAGTCTGGTGCGGGCCGCGTATAAGGGCTGGATCTTGTTGCTTCGAGCACGCCGGCCAGGCTTTTGGCTTGCCCGACGCGGCCAGCGGGCAGCACCGTGCGTGGTGTGGCTGGGGAGCCTTTGCTCGGGAGGGAGATCCCGATGGGAGAGTATGCCGATGTGGTGGAGTTGCAGGCATCGGCCGAATACGCCGAGCGTGTCGCGGCCATCGACATCGCCAAGGCCAGCGCCATGGTGTGCACCCGGCTGCCTGGTGAGGCCAACCCTGCCCGGCGGATGCAGCGCACGTTCGCGGTGAAAGCCACCACCGCCGCGATCGCCGAGCTGGGCGATCACCTGGTCTGCCAAAGCATCGAGTTGGTGGTGATGGAGGCCACCGGCGACTACTGGAGACCGTTCTTCTACCAGCTGGAGGCACGGGGCCTGCGCTGCTGGCTGGTGAACCCCCGCGAGGTGAAGAACGTGCCCTCCCGGCCCAAAACCGACAGACTCGATGCCATCTGGCTGGCCAAACTCGCCGAACGCGGCATGCTGCACCCCTCATTCGTCCCGCCCAAACCAGTGCGGCAACTACGGGCCCTGACCCGCACCCGCGCCAACCTGGTCGCCGACCGCACCCGATACCGCAACCAGATCGAGTCGGTCTTGGAAGACGCCTGCCTGAAAATCGCCGACAAGAAAGACGGCGCCTCAGACCTGTTCGGCGTCTCCGGACGAGCCATGCTCGACGCCCTATGTGCCGGCGAACGCAACCCCAAAACCCTGGCCCAACTGGCCCGCGGCCGAATGCGCCGCAAAATCGCCACCCTGGAGCAGGCCCTGACCGGCCACTTCGAACAACACCACGCCGAACTGATCACCACCCTGCTACGGCTGCACGACCACCTCACCACCGAAATCGACACCCTCACCACCAGAATCGAAGCCGCGATCGCCGACCTGGACCCCACCCCACCCCCCGACGACGACCACCCCGGCCGCATGCCACTGCTGGACCGACTCGATGAGATCCCCGGCGTCTCCCGCGAAATCGCCGCCGCCATCGTGGCCGAGACCGGCTTCGACATGACCATCTTCCCCACCCCCGGCCACCTGGCCTCATGGGCCACACTCACCCCCCACACCAAACAATCCGGCGCCAAACACACCCACGGACCCACCGGCAAAGGCAACGGCTGGATCAAAGCCCCCCTGTCCCAAGCCGCCATCGGCGCCTCCCGCACCAAAACCTTCCTCGGCGCCCGCTACCGCCGCATCGCCAAACACGCCCCACCCAAAAAAGCCGTCGTCGCCGTCGCCCGCAGCATCCTGGAAATCACCTGGCACTTGATCGACAACCCCAACACCCACTTCCACGACCTCGGACCCGACTGGCACCAACAACACACCAACCAAGCCCGCAAAACCCGCCAAGCCATCCGCGAACTCGAACACCTCGGCTACACCGTCACCCTCACCCCCGCCGCCTAACACCCACAACACCGCAAAACCACCCCGACAGCCGGGGCGCTTCAACCTGCCCGCGCGAACCCTTATTTTCCGGCCAGGCCGCTCGCCGCGCAGGCGCCGCCGGAGGCGC
>NZ_JBGCCP010000087.1:0-1643 GCF_041262705.1 Catenulispora sp. MAP12-49
AGTGTCTGTTGCTTAACCGAACATAGCCTTTGAGCTGGGAAAATAGTCCCGGCTGTGGGGTGTGATCCGTCGTCGGGAGCGGTAGAGGCTGCGGTGACGGATCTGGGTGGGTGCGGGTGGGAGGCGCGTGATGGTTTCGGTGGACGGCTTGCTGGATGCTCACGAGGTGGCGGTGCGGGCGCGGATCGAGGAGCTGCGTGTTCAGTTGGCTGATGCCGAGCGTGACCTGGAGCATGTGGTCATCACCCGGAACACGCTGCAGGTCGTCACCAAGGGCGCGGGCGTGGTCCGTGCGGTCAAGGCGGTCAAGGGTGCTGGATCAGATCAGGTTCCTGGCGCTGCGGTGGGCCCGGAGCCGACGGTGGTGCCGGTGCGGGGCGAGGGGATGACCGAGCAGGCGCTGCCGGCGGGTTATCGCAGCATGTGGTTGGCGGCGCGGTCGGCTGGTGGCGGGGTGCGGGCTGGGGAGTTGGCCCGGGTGTTGGGGTTGCCTGCGACGGATACGGTGCGGGAGGGGCTGCGGTCCAAGCTCAAGCGGCTGGTCGCGCGCGGCTGGGCGGTCGAGGCCGGGCCGGGAGTGTTCCAGATGGTGTGAGCACCGACTGGTTCAGCGGCGGGCCAGGCGGCGGGTCATCACGGCGGTCATCGCCCAGTGCACCATCGCCTCGTGTGTGTCGGCGCGTCGTTCAAAGTCCCGCACGCACCGCCGTCGTCTGGTGATCCAGCCCAGGGTGCGCTCCACCACCCAGCGGCGCGGTAGCACCTGGAAGCGGTGCTTGTCGGTGCGTTTGACGATGGCCAGGCGCAGTCCGGTGAAGGTTTCGGCGACCCAGGACACCAGGCGGCCGGTGTAGCCGGCATCGGCCCAGATCAGCTTGATGCGCGGGCAGACGGTGCGCAGCCGGGCCAGCAGCGGGCCGGCGCCGTCGCGGTCGTGCAGGTCGGCGGCGGTAACCAGTACTGTCAGCAGCAGCCCGATAGTGTCCACGGCGATGTGCCGTTTGGTCCCGTTAATCTTCTTGCCTGCGTCGTAGCCGCGGCGGGTCTTGCCCACAGTCTCGGCCGCGCGCAACGTCTGGGAGTCCACGACCCCAGCGCTCGGCTCAGGCTCCCGGCCCTGGTTCACGCGGACCGCCCGGCGCAGCCGGTCGTGCAGCACCGTCAGCAGTCCCTGGTCACGCCAGCGGCCGAAGAACCGGTATACCGCCGGCCAGGCTGGGAAATCTGACGGCAGCGCCCGCCATTTGGTGCCGTTGTCGACCAGGTAGGCCACCGCGTCGATCATCTCCCGGTGGCAGTAGCTCTCCGGGCGCCCGCCCCGGCCAGTCATCCACGCCGGCACCGGGATCATCGGGGCGATCACAGCCCACTGGGCATCGGTCAGATCCGTCGGATAGGCCCGCCGGCGCACCGGACGATCGCCGGCATTGCCATGGCGATGAGCCAGACAATCACAGGACACGGCGCGGCGCGTGGCCTCAGCGTCGCCGATCGCGTAGAAAGAAGACAACAGGGCCTCCTGGTGCTCATCGGACTCAACACCCACGAGCTACACAGGAGGCCCTGCCTTTATGCGTGTCTTGACACCAACTCACCCAGACGAGTCCACACCACACACCATGTTCGGTTGAGCAACAGGCACT
>NZ_JBGCCP010000088.1:0-1569 GCF_041262705.1 Catenulispora sp. MAP12-49
CTAGTGCAGCGCCGCGTTGATTCTTCGGGGGTTTGATCAGGCTGTCGGTTCGCCGAGGTAGAGCCCGGCAGCGCAGTCGAGGGCGGCTTCCGGGGTGCCGAACGGCAGGCCGGTGGGCAAGATGTTGTCCTCGTAGCGTTCGTTGCTGTAGGTGAACAGCGCGAAGCCCCACATCTCGGAGTGGCCGGTGTCCTTGAGTCGGCACAGCTGCAGGTCGCCTTCATCGTCGCCGTCCACGACGGCGTCGATGTAGGCGTATCCCGCCCGCCAGCGGACCTTGATCTCGGTGATCTGCGGCCAGCGGCGGGCATGGGCGGTCAGACGTTGCTGCAGGGCTGCCGCCTTGGCGGTGTTCGGGCTGGCCATGGCCCTATCTTGCCGCACTGTCGCGGAACCGGGTCACGTGACGGCCGGACCGTGCGCGACACGGGATGATCAGCGCATCAGTAGGCTGATTTCAAGGTGGGGCGATGGCGCTGACCAGTCCGTTCGTGATCGAGTTGTCTGAGGCCGAGCGGCGGGAGTTGGAACATCTGGCCGTGTCCCGGACCGCGCCGTTCGGACGGGTGCAGCGGGCATCGGTGATCCTGGCACTGGCCGAGGGCGCCTCCAACGCGGCCATCGCCCGGGAGGCCGGCCGGCATGTGGACACGATCCGCAGCTGGCGCAAGCGCTTCACCGCCGAGCGGCTGGCCGCACTGTGCGACCGGCCCCGGCCGAAAGGACGGCCCCGGCTGTCACCGCAGGACAAGCTGCACGTCATTGCCGCCGCGACCGCGCAACCCTCGAGTGCGGACACGGTGTGGACCCACCACCTGCTATCCGAACATCTGGGCCGGTCCGGACTGGCGGTCTCCGCCTCCCAGATCGGACGGATCCTGCACTCCGTCGATCTCAAGCCGCACCTGGTCCGCGGCTGGCTCACTCGCCCGGCCGACCCCGAGTTCTTCACCCGGGCTGCTGACGTGTGCGATCTGTACCGTGCCTGCCCACCGAACTCGGTAGTGGTCAGCATTGATGAGAAGACCGGCATCACAGCCCGCTCCCGCAAGCATCCCGACCAGCCCGGACGCCCAGGACGGCGAACCCGGCGGGAGTTCGAGTACGTTCGCCACGGCACCGTCTCGATCATCGCCGCCCTGAATGTCCACACCGGCCAGGTCCTCACCCAACGCATCGACCGCAACAACGCCGACACCTTCATCGGCTTCCTGCGCACCCTGGACTCCACCGTCCCGGCAGGCACCAACATCCACCTGGTCATGGACAACGGCTCATCCCACGTGGCGAAGAAGACGAAGTCCTGGCTGGCAGCCCGCCCCCGCTTCCACGTCCACCACACTCCCAAACACGCCAGCTGGTTGAACCAGGTAGAGCTGTTCTTCTCGACCCTGACCAGAAGGCTGCTGCGACGCGGCCAGTTCGCCTCCCGCGATGAACTTGCCGCACGCATAGACGACTTCGTCTTGGCCTACGACGAACACGACGCCAAGCCCTACCGCTGGACCTACGACGGCAGCCCACTCAAAGCCGCATGACCCCCGAAGGATCAATGCGGCGCTGCACTAG
>NZ_JBGCCP010000089.1:0-1481 GCF_041262705.1 Catenulispora sp. MAP12-49
ATGGCCGTGTTGGTCGGGTTTTTTGGTGCGATACCTGGCGACTGAGTATTTGATCACCCGGTCGTAGACGCGGATGCGTGGGTCGATCGGGGTGACGTCTTCGCGGGTGGCCTCGCGCAGCCGGTGCAGGGCCTGGTCGGGGTCCTGGCCCCGGCCGCCGGTGCGGATCACGGCGTCGCGCAGTCGCTGGACCAGCGTGGTGAAGCCTATTTGCGGCACCTCGGCCGGGCCGGGGCCGGATGCGTCGGCGGCCGCGCAGGCGGCCTCGATCCGCAACAGCTGGTGGGTGCACAGCCAAGCCCACACCTCCTGGCGCACCCCGTCGGCGGTTCGGGAGCGCAGCCGGGCCGCGCCCTGCACGCACTTGAGGCCTTTGATCGCACTTCCACCTGCCAGCGGCGGCCGTACAGGTGCAGGACGGCCGGCGCCGGGTATTGCACGTGATCGGTGAGGGTCGTGACCAGCCGGTAGGACTCCGAACGTCGGACACCGCGCTCATCGATCACCGTGATCCAGCCTGTGATCACCCTGACCAGCATCTTCTCCGGCAGGTTCGAGCGCACAGCCGCCGACAGGTTAGTGGCCGAAGGCTGCCACCAGGCCAACCCGGAACCGTCCGGCAAAACCTGATGCACATCCAGCCGCACGTTGCGTTTCACCCGCCAGCACAGCTGCGCTTGGGTGCCAGCGGCCCGGCACCACAGCACATACCCGGGAAAGCCCCGGTCGGCCAGCAACAGCATCCCCGGCCGCAACGAGGGAACCAGCCGCTCGGCCAGCGCACGCTCCCCGACGCTGTAGGCGTCGAACACCGCATCGATCACCGCCCGCGACCCGCAGGCCACCAGCACCAGCACCCGCACCAGCGGGGAAGCCGCCGCCTTGCCATCGCCCTTCTTCCCGAACACCTCCACCACAGCCGACACATCAGGGGCGGCCAGCAACGTGCCATCCCACGCACACACCAACAACCCCCGCCACTGCGCCTGCGGCACCTGCGCCCCCGCCCCACGCAGCCGCAGGAACAGCAGCCGCAACGGCTCAGCCCCCAACGATCCGCGCCGCTGCTTCAACGACGACTTCGACGGCACCGCCGCACCCGGCCGCCCCCACACCCCCGACAGCTTCTCAAACACCCCAGGCACCGACACCTCGGGAAACAAGGTCAACGCCAGAACCAGATAGACACCCAAAACAGCCGACGTGCGCCGCGTGCGCGACACCACACCCGCAGCCACCAGCGCCTGCCGCACCCAACCAGCCGGCACCAGTCGTGCCAACACCGACCCGTCCACCCCGAACACCCCGACAGCACGGTCCACATCTATGGAAGACTGCTGCAACAACGAAGCTCCTTGGTGAACGGCGAGTCTTGGCGGACAAGCCCTTCTACCTGGGAGCTTCGTTCATTGACATATCAAACCGGCAGATCGAGACCAGCCTGCAACCCGGCAAGATCAATCCTTAAACACCCGGCATTG
>NZ_JBGCCP010000090.1:0-1404 GCF_041262705.1 Catenulispora sp. MAP12-49
CTAGTACTGCAGCCGCACTTGGTGGTTAGGGTGGGGTCTGGCCGCGTCGTCGGAAGTGGCTGCGTTGAGCGCGTTTTTGATGATGACGGCGCCAGATGCTCCAGCCGATTGTGAACAGCAGGTGCTGGGCCTGCGTGCCGATCCGGGTGAATAGGCGGCGGATCTCGGCCAGTGACAGGTCTACCAGCTCGTCACACCGGTCGGCCGCAGCCCCCTTTTCCGGGCGCGTTCGGCCGCACGGATCACAGTCAGGCAGGCGTGCGCGGCCATCGACAGCGTGATGTGCCGATACCAGGCGGTGTACTTGCGGACCTGGTATTGGTCCAGCCCGCACTCGTTCTTCGCGGTCTGGAAGCATTCCTCGATCGCCCACCGGGCCCCGGCGACCTCGACCAGCGTCTTCAACGTCGTGTTCGCCGGGCCGAAGCAGTGGTAGTAGGCGATCTCCCCGTCGGTGATCGACCGGCGGGCCAGCACCCAGCGCTTGCGGCCCGGGATGTCGCAGGGCACCGCGATCCGGATCCAGTCGTAGAAACGCTCACCGTGCGCACCAGTCCCGGCCGAGCGCCGGTGCCAGCGCCCGGCAGGCTGTGCGGCCACCAGGTCGGCCACCGACACCCCGCCGGGCGTGGACAGGTTCGTTGAGCGCGTCGCCATCACGAACGCCACATCCCGGCCAGCCATCCAGGCACGCAGCTCGGCGTTCTGGCCGAACGCCTCATCGGCGGTGGCCCAGGCGAACGGCACTCCGGCGTCCAGCGCGCGCTCAAGCATCGCCTGGAACTGCTTGGGTTTGGTGGCGAACTCGACGTCATCGCCGATCCCCGCAGCCCGGCAGCGGTCCCGGTCGGCGATCCAGGTGTGCTCCGGGATATACAGCTCCCGATCGATCAGGGTCCGGCCGTGCCGGGAGGCGTAGGCCAAGAAAGTGCCGATCTGACAGTTCTCGGTGCGCCCGGCAGTGCCGGAGTACTGCCGCTGCACCCCAGCCGACTCACGGCCCTTCTTCAAAAACCCGGTGTCATCGCCCACCAACACCGCCTCGGCATCACCAAGCCGCTCCACAACATACTCGCGCAGCCGGTCCCGGACCTCGTCGGCGTCCCAGACCGAGTCGTTCAACAGCCGCTGCATCCCATCCGGGACTGCCTCGCCGGCTTCCTCGGCCAAAGTCCAGCCGTTCTTCCGCTCCAACGGCGCCAACAGGCCCCACATGTAACGCAGGGCCCGCTGGCGGGGCTCCGACCTCAGGAACGAGTCGGCAAAACGCTCATGCATACACGCCAGCTCCGCATCCCAACCTTCGATGCGCTCCAGGACGTCGGCAGCAACCGCAACGTGATCCACACACCGCTAACGAGCAGCAACGCCACACGTCACAACAAGTGCGGCTGCAGTACTAGG
>NZ_JBGCCP010000091.1:0-1395 GCF_041262705.1 Catenulispora sp. MAP12-49
GGTCACGTCCGCTGGTGTGGTGTAACTGACCTTGAGCTGGGCTCTAGCGCGTTGGGAGCCATCGCAGGACGTTCGTAGGGAAGTGTTCGAAGTTTCCCGAAGGGCGGCCCTGCGATGGCTCTCTCCCAGTCTGAACTGTTGGACCTGCTGGCGTCACTGCGTTCATCGAACAATGTGGACATGGTTCGCACCGTGTTGGAGCGGATTCTGCAGGAACTCATCGAGGCCGAGGCGACCGCGGCGATCGGCGCGGTGCCGTATCAGCACAGCGAGCAGCGCACGAACCTGCGCAACGGACACCGTGACCGCGGCCTGACCACCACCGCCGGGGACGTGGAGTTGCACATTCCCAAGCTGCGCACTGGCACGTTCTTCCCGAGTCTGTTGGAGCGGCGACGCCGTATCGATCAGGCGCTGTTCGCGGTCATCATGGAGGCGTACGTCCACGGCGTGTCCACCCGATCGGTCGATGACCTGGTCAAAGCCCTCGGCGCGGACTCCGGCATCTCCAAGACGCAGGTGTCGAAGATCTGCGCTGGCCTTGATACGGAGGTTGCGGCGTTCCGCGACCGGCCGCTTGATCACACCGTGTTCCCGTACATCTTTCTGGACGCGACCTACTGCAAAGCCCGGGTCAACCACCGGATCGTCTCCCAGGCCGTGGTGATCGCCACCGGGGTCAACGCCGGCGGCGATCGGGAGGTGCTGGGGTTCGCCGTTGGGGACAACGAGACCGAGGCGTTCTGGAAGGAGTTCCTCAGGGGTTTGCGGGCCCGTGGCCTGTCAGGCGTTCAGTTGGTCATCTCTGATGCCCACGCCGGGCTGGTCGCCGCGATCGCGCAGGTCTTCCTCGGTGCAGCCTGGCAACGATGCCGAGTCCATTTTGTGAGAGATGTTCTTGCTCGGATCGAGGCCGGCTCCGGCCAGATGGTCGCCGCCACCATCCGCACCATCTTCGCCCAGCCCGACGCAGCCGGCGTGCGCACCCAGCTGCACCTAGTCGCCGACCTGCTCGCCGAACAGTTCCCCACTGTCAAGGACATGCTGCGCGCGGCCGAGGCCGACATCACTGCCTACGCCACCTTCCCCACGGCGCACTGGACCAAGATCTGGTCGACCAACCCGCTGGAACGCCTCAACCGCGAGATCAAACGGCGAGCCGACGTTGTCCAAGTCTTTCCCAACCCTGCCGCCCTGGCGCGACTCGCCGGGGCGGTACTCGCCGAACTCCACGACGAATGGCAGGTCGCCGACCGCCGGTACCTGTCCGAGGCATCCATGGCCGAACTGCTCGGCACCGAAACCACCGCCGTCTTCACCGGACCGACGGCACTGCCACGAGCCAAAAAGACCACTTGACCAAAGATCAGTTACACCACTCGAAAGGACGCCATC
>NZ_JBGCCP010000092.1:0-1322 GCF_041262705.1 Catenulispora sp. MAP12-49
AACCACCGCCGTCTTCACCGGACCGACGGCACTGCCACGAGCCAAAAAGACCACTTGACCAAAGATCAGTTACACCACTCGAAAGGACGCCATCCGGTACGGAGGCGATGTCCCAGTCGAACAGGCAGGTAACCGGAGCGTGATCAGAGCGAGCTGGCTGAACGCCAGGGGCAAGACGAGGCAGCCCGTCGATTGCCGCGCGCCTGCGCGACTCGGGCAGCTGCGCAGCCGACACTGATTGCTGCTCGGTCTCGAATCTTGTTGCGTCCCTGTTGCGTCAGAGGCTAGAAAGTGCCCGCAAACGATCACAAGTGTTGAGCAATAAAGTGCCAGGTCAGAGCAGCTACCTGGCCTAAGGGGCCAGGTAGCTGCCAACTAGTGCGAAGATCACGCAGATCTACGAGGGCACGAACCAGGTGCAGCGGATCGTGATGGCGCGTCAGGTGCTGGGCGGGGTGAGCATCTAGGTCAGAGGCTGGAACTCTGGAAACGGCACCGGCCGTCGCACTCTTCGGAGTGCGGCGGCCGGTGGCTTGTTCCGTGGCAGCGAGATGCTCTACTGGTAGGAGAAACGCTGGTAGTTCCCGCCGTTGCACGGATCTATGTAGACCGCACCAACGTTGTTCCCCTCTCCATCGGTGTTGCTGTCCAGACACCACGTGCCGGTGGTGAAGGTGTGGGTGCCGTCGGAGTTGGCGACGACGCCGAAGTTCACGGCGTTGCCGGCGCACGATGCCGTCTTCATCATCACGAGGCTGCTGTTGACCTGCGTTCCTGTGGTCAGGCACAACCCGGTCTGCAAGTCCTGGAGGCCGGCGCCGTTGCCGCCGTTCAAGTAGAAGACCCAGTTCTGGAACTGGCCGCCGTTGCAGGGGAGCGCGTAAGCGCTGCCTCCCGTGTTGCTGTCCAGGCAGCGACCCGTCGCCTTGCTGTGAAGCTTGATCGTGATGCCCGCCGACGCCGAACTGGCGAACATCGTCGTCAGGGCGACGGCGCCGACAAGGACACCGGCCGTCTGGACCATTCTGGTGCGGAGCATGATGACCTCTCATGGTGCGGTGCCGATCCACGTCTGGAGCGCGTGGACGGGCCCGCCCAGTCTGGCCGCGGGACGCAGCCGGACACGCCACCGCGCGGGACATTGACGGCGGCGCGGGACGGGACCGCTTCTGACCTGTGGTTTCCCGGCGGCGTTCGAGGCGATCGCGGGATTTGGACGCTCAGGCACTAGATGATTGAGTCCGATCGTTGGGCTGGTCAGTGGTCGTAAGCGATTAGTGATCGCTTGCTGGGTGCGCCGGTCTTGGTGTTGTGCCAGATCG
>NZ_JBGCCP010000093.1:0-1180 GCF_041262705.1 Catenulispora sp. MAP12-49
GCTAGAGGGCTTTCGGACCGGATGTCGTTGCCGGGTCGACGTCTGGTGACAGGCTGTTACGTGCGCGCTATGCCGTTGGTATGAGGTATGGGAGGGGCGGCGGGCTCGACGCGGCGGAGCGGGCTCGGCGCGAGGAAGTGCGTTTTCAAGCCGCCGAGTACATCGAGGCCGGTCTAAGCGATGCGGACATCGCGAAGCAGTTGCAAGTGACGGACAGGTCAGTGGCGCGGTGGCGGGCGGCGTTCACCGGGGGCGGCTATGACGCGCTGCTGTCGAAGGGCGCCGCTGGCCGACCGCTGCTGTTGACCGCGGAACAGCAGCGGGAGCTGGCCGCCGCGCTGAAGCTCGGGCCGGCTGAGCACGGTTGGAGCGATGATCAGCGCTGGACCCTGGTCCGTATCCGTGACTTGATCTGGAAACTGTTTGGGGTGCGGTACAAGTCGCTGTCGACCGTCTGGGAGTTGATGAAGCGGATCCGGTTCTCCTGGCAGGTCCCGACCCGGCGGGCCGCCGAGCGTAACGAGGAGTTGATCTTGGCGTGGCGGGAGGAGCAATGGCCGGATATAAAAGCACGGCCGCGGCCCTCAACGCCTGGATCTGCTTTGAAGACGAAGCAGGACAAGGCCTGAGGCCGCCCAAGGGTCGGACCTGGGGCTTGATCGGGATGACACCGATCGTCAAGGTCGGCTCGGCCGGGACCAAGCGCGTGTCGGTCGCCGGGCTGATCGCGTTCCGGCCGCAGCGCCCCGACCAGGTGCGACTCATCTTCCGCACCCTGGTCTACCACGGCCGCAAGAACGAACCGAAAGGCTTCGCCGAAGAGGACTACGCGGTCCTGCTGGATGCCGCCCACCAGCAGCTCGACGGCCCGATCGTGCTCGTTTGGGACAACATCAACACGCACGTCTCGACCCGGATGGCCGAACTCATCGCCCGCCGCAAGTGGCTGACGGTCTACCGCCTGCCTACCTACGCCCCCGAACTGAATCCACAGGAAGGAGTTTGGTCTGCAATGAAGTCTGGCCTTGTCAACCTCGCCAAGCGCGATATCGACCAGCTCCTGAAGACCGTCAAGAGCCGGCTGCGCCGTCTCCAGTACCGGCCAGGCACCCTGGCCGGCTTCATCGCCAAGACCGGACTCGACCTACAACCCGCGACACCCGATCCGAAAGCCCTCTAG
>NZ_JBGCCP010000095.1:0-1003 GCF_041262705.1 Catenulispora sp. MAP12-49
CTAGATGATTGAGTCCGAAGGCTGGGCTGGTCGTGGGCCTGCGTGACGGCATGGCGAAGGGTGTCGTTGTCTGTGTGTGAATACCGACCTCGACACCCTTCTGACCGCACTTTACGTCTTCGTGTCCGATCGCGTGGTCAAACGCCGACGAATAGGCTGCCCGCTGCTGCTGGATGATGCCGAGCTGCTGTGTCTGGCGATCGCCCAGGTGTTGCTCGGGTTCGCCCGGGAGCGGCATTGGATCCGCTACGCCCATGCTCACCTGCGGCATCTGTTCCCGTACATCCCAGGCCAGTCCGGTTACAACAAGCGGTTGCGTGCTGCCGGGCCGCTGATCACCTCGATGATCCGGGAGCTGGCGCTGGTCACCCCGACTGGGGTTGAGGATCTGCGCCTGATCGACTCCACGCCGGTACCGTGCGGTATGTCCCGGGAGACCGCCAAGCGCTCGGACCTGGCAGGTGAGGCCGGTTACGGCTACTGCGCCTCGCATTCACGGTTCTTCTGGGGGATGCGCCTGTATCTGCTGACCTCTGCCGAGGGCATGCCGTTGATGTGGTGCCTGGCCAATCCGAAACTCGGTGAGCGGGAGGTGATGACCGCGATGTTGGAGGTCGACCACCATCTCGTTGCCGAGGGCCAGGTGATCCTGGCTGATAAGGGCTTCGCCGGCGGCGAGTTCGAGCAGCTGTGCGCCGAGCTGGGCGTCCATCTGGTCCGCCCGGCCCGGCGCGGCAGTTCCGATCCGGTCTCCACCCCGGCCGAGCGCAAACTGCTGCGGATGCGCCAATGGATCGAGGCGATCTTCGACACGCTTAAAGGACAGCTGTCACTGGAGCAACACGGCGCCCGCACCCACGGCGGCATCTTCGCCCGGATCGGTCAGCGGCTGCTGGCGATGGCCGCAGCGATCTGGCACAACACCAAGACCGGCGCACCCAGCAAGCGATCACTAATCGCTTACGACCACTGACCAGCCCAACGATCGGACTCAATCATCTAG